>NZ_RJVR01000033.1 GCF_003999195.1 Streptomyces soli | reverse complement strand
CGCCGGCGAGCCCCGCCTCGCCCCAGCGGGCGGCGACCTTGGCCGGGGTGGCGAGGGCGAGGTCCAGCTCGTCCAGCAGCCGGGCGGCGGCGGGCAGCGTGGTGCGGGTCGCCCGGGGCACGGCGGCGTCCCCCTCGCGCAGCGGTGCCAGGGCGCGGGCGAAACGCTCGGCCCAGGCCGTGGAGACCGCGTCGAGGGTGAGCCGTTCCGGGCCGTGCGGCTCGATGCGCAGGGTCGTGGCCACGTCGCCGTCGAGCACGGCCAGCACCCCGCACTCGACGGCCAGCAGGTCCGAGCTCTCGGCGAGGCAGAGCACATGGACGCCCACGGACGGCCCGGCGGCCGCGATCCGCGCCACCGCCTCGCGCAGATACGCCGAGCCGGGGTCGCCGTCCACCACGAGCAGCGTGAACGGACCCTCGCGGCGGTCCGCCGCCGCGCTCACGGCCGCCGGGTCGGCCGAGGCCCACCCGGGGCCCAGCGGTCCTTCCTCGCAGCGCCGGACCAGCTCAGCGGTACGCGCCTCGGCCTGCTCCCGGTCGAGGGCGGTGAGCAGGCGGCAGTCCTGGCCGTGGGCGGGGCGCACGTGCGGCAGCCAGTTGAGCCAGGACCACTCGTCGGCGCGCTGCTCGGCGGGGCGGCCGCGGTCGGCGCTGACGAGGACGACCTCCAGCACGGTGGGCGAGTGCAGCGCGCAGAGCTGGGCCAGGACGGCGCGGGCCAGCCCGGACAGGCGGGGGCGGGGGCCGGCCAGGCCCATGACGTACGTATGCGGGTCGCGCAGGTCGATGGTGAACGGCACGGACGGAAGCATGCCGAAGCCGTCCTCGGCGGGCAGGTCGGTCGTGCCGAGCCGGACCGTGAGGGCGTCCGGGTGGCCCGGGGACCGCTCCCACAGGCGCGGGCCCGGTCCCAGCGCGGTCAGCAGTATGGAGGCCGGGTCCGGCCAGCGGTCGCGCAGCGTCGCGGCCTCGGCGGCGAGCCGGGCCGCGTAGTCGGCCTGCATCGGGCCGGCGTCGGCGGTGGTGCGGCTCGCCGCGAGCTTGCGGGCCCAGGCGCTTATCGCTTCCGCGACGTTTCGGGCTGGGCGTGGTTGCGGGAACCGGACGATGCGGGTCAGGTCTGCGGCGTCGGTGCCGTCGCTTCCGGCGGGGGTTTCTCCCAGCCGCCCGCCCGTTGCCCCCTGCGATGAGATCCAGGCCTCTCCCGGTGCTTGCGCGCCGTCGGCGGCTGTCCGCCCGCCGCCACGCGGCTCGCGGCCGAGGCCGCCCGGCTCGCCGGGGTGCCGGGCGTCGTGCGCGCCCGGCACCCCGTGCGAAAACAGGCCGGAGTCGTTGGGCTTCGCCGCGCCCGGGACGCGGTCGGGCCATTGGGTGGGGGGGAGGGAGACGCGGAGGTGGCCTTCGCCGTCGGGGATGGCGGGGATGGAGGCGGGGGGCGGGGGGACGGGGGAGCCGGGAGGGGAGGGTTCGAGGCGGAGGTCGGATTCGCCGATACGGAGGAGGGCGCCCGGCGGGAGAGGCGCGGGGCGGTCGCCGACGGGGCGGTCGCCGACCTTGGTGCCGTTGGTGGAGCCGAGGTCGGTGACGGTGACCTGCCCCTCGCTGTCGACGCTGACCGCGCAGTGGAGCCGGGAGACGTCGGGGTCGTCAAGCGCGACGTCGGCGTCGGCCGAGCGGCCGATCCGGGCCTGGCCACCCTGGAGCAGGTGGACGCCGCCCGCGTCGGGGCCGCCGACGACATGGAGGCGAGCGGCCGAGGGCTCGCCGGGGCGCGGGCCGCTGTGCTGATCGGCGGGGGCGTGCAGGGACAGCACGGCGCCGTCGACCAGGGGCGGGACGCCGAGCACGGCGGTGGCCGGGTCGAGCCGGTCGGCGCCGGCGTAGAGCGCGGGCGTGGAACCGGAGGCGCGCGCGGGCTGGCCGGAGCCCGAGCCGGACGCGAGCGCGCCTGCCACCGCCCCGAGCCGGGTGCCCTCGGGCGCGGTGACGAGCACGTCGTAGGAGCGTGCTGCGCGGCCGCTGCGCGGCCCGAGAACGGTCAGCCGGATCTGCATCGCCGTCCGCGGTCCCTTCTGCTCGGGACGCCCGGGGCCCGGCCGGAAGGCGGCCGCTGGGCCCCTCCCCGCCGCGCTCGGGCGCGTCGACACGTACGAGGGTGGGGGGTGAGCGGCCGTGTTGCCCGCCGCCCCTCCCACCCGTCCGGTGGTGCTGTGCTCGCCGGCTTCCGCCGGGTTCCCGGTGAAGGCATGCGGCCACAGCACTACGCATCCTCCCACCAGTCACTGACAACCCGCCGCCAGTCCCTCCCCCAGTGATCTTCAATGATCACCTTCGAACAGAACAAGCAACCAAGCGACCGTACCCCGCGTCCTATCCCCGAGCCTGTGCCGCGACAGAACGCGCCCGGAACCGGCGGGGTTCTCAGTCGGCGGCACTACAGTGGGCCGGAAAGGCTACGGACCAGGGAGCGCAGATCGTGCGGCCGGTAGGCAGCAAATACGTACTGGAGGAGCCGCTCGGACGCGGTGCCACGGGCACCGTGTGGCGGTCCCAGGTGCGCGACACCGGCGAGTCGGTCGCGATCAAGGTGCTCAAGGAAGAGCTCGCGAGCGACCCGGACATCGTCATGCGGTTCCTGCGCGAGCGCTCGGTCCTGGTACGGCTCACGCACCCGCACATCGTGAAGGTCCGCGACCTGGTGGTCGAGGGCGATCTGCTCGCGCTGGTCATGGACCTCGTCGACGGCCCGGACCTCTACCGCTATCTGCGCGAGAACGGCCCCTTCAGCCCGGTCGGCACCGCCCTGCTCACCGCCGCCGTCGCCGACGCGCTCGCCACCAGCCACGCCGACGGCGTCGTCCACCGCGACCTCAAGCCCGCGAACGTCCTGCTCGCGACCGTTACCGGGGCCGACGGCAGCCCGCAGATGCACCCGATGCTCACCGACTTCGGCATCGCGCGGCTCGCCGACTCCCCCGGCGTCACCCGCACGCACGAATTCGTCGGCACACCCGCCTATATCGCCCCGGAGTCCGCGCAAGGACTGCCGCAGACCTCGGCGGTGGACGTCTACGGCGCCGGGATCCTGATGTACGAGCTGCTCACCGGGCATGCGCCGTTCCGGGGCGAGAGCGCGATCGAGGTGCTGCACCAGCACCTGAGCGAGGAGCCGCGGCGCCCGTCGACCGTGCCCGAGCCACTGTGGACGGTCATCGAACGCTGCCTGCGGAAGAAGCCGGACGAGCGCCCCAGCGCCGAGAACCTGGCCCGCGCCCTGCGGGTCGTCGCGGCCGGCGTCGGCGTGCACGCGACCCCGGCCGCCGCCGAGGCTGCGCTCGGCGTCGCCGCGCTGCTCGGGCCCGACCCGGAGCCGGCCACCGTCCCGGACCAGCAGCTCGTGCCGCCGGACGCGGCCGACCCGACGCAGGTGCTCTCCCAGCAGTCCCCGCGGTCGTACGACCCGAATGCTGCCACCAGCGTGCTGTCCGCCGGCGACGGCACCCGGGTCATGCCCCCGATGCCCGACGGCTCGCCGCAGAGCGCCCAGCCGCAGGGCCCGCACCCGTGGGAGTCACAGCTCAACGCCGCCCGCCATCGCGCCGAGCAGACCGAGGTCCAGTACCTCGACCCCAACCAGGACCCCCTGCGCCGCCGCCCGCGCCGCCAGCCCCAGCCCGGGCCATCGGCCGCCCAGCAGCAGGCCTATGCCCAGCCGCAGCAGCAGCCCCCGGCGCACCAGCAGCCCCGCTACCAGCAGCCGCCACCCCAACAGCAGCAGCCGCGCTACCAGCAGCCCCAGCCCCAGCGTTACGAGCCGCAGCGCCCGCCACCCGAGCCGGCCCCGCGCCGGGAGCCGCGCCGGCGCAGCGCGAACCCGGTGAAGATCCCGGGTCTGGGCTGCCTCAAGGGCTGCATGACCGTGATTCTCGTGCTGGTCGTCATCTTCCTGCTGGCCTGGTATGTCGGGCCGCTCCAGGACTGGTTCAACACCGGCAAGGGGCTGTGGGACAGCGTGACGGGCTGGGTCAGCTCCGCCTGGCACTGGGTCTCCACGATCAACAACGCCACCAACGGCGGGGGCCCCGGAGGCCAGTAAACCCGGGTGATGTTGGAGATTTGTCGACTTCCAGAGGGTGATTTCTCCGGCAGATGCCCCGGTCACCACCGACTCGTTCCCCCAAGCGGCCCTCATCCGCGTAGCTTTGTCGCCAACACGACGGATCGTCGGAGGAGTCGAAGCAGCCTTGGCACGGAAGATCGGCAGCCGGTACACCGCCCACCAGGTGCTGGGGCGGGGTTCCGCCGGGACCGTATGGCTGGGCGACGGCCCCGAGGGGCCGGTCGCGATCAAGCTGCTGCGCGAGGACCTCGCCTCCGACCAGGAGCTCGTCGGCCGCTTCGTGCAGGAGCGCACCGCCCTGCTGTCGCTCGACCACCCGCACATCGTCGGCATCCGCGACCTGGTGGTCGACGGCAGTGACCTCGCCCTGGTCATGGACCTCGTACGCGGTACGGACCTGCGGTCCCGACTGGAGCGCGAGCACCGCCTCCCCCCCGAGGCCGCGGTCGCCATCGCCGCCGACGTCGCCGACGGGCTGGCCGCCGCGCACGCCGCCGGGGTCGTCCACCGCGACGTCAAGCCCGAGAACGTACTCCTGGACTCCGCAGCCCCGCCCGGGCCCGGCGGCGCGCCCCCGGCGCTGCTCACCGACTTCGGCATCGCCCGGCTGGTCGACTCCCCGCGCCGCACCCGCGCGACCCGCATCATCGGTACGCCGGACTACCTGGCCCCCGAGATCATCGAGGGTCTGCCGCCTCGGGCAAGTGTCGACATCTACGCGCTCGCCACGGTCCTGTACGAACTCATCGCCGGCTTCACGCCCTTCGGCGGCGGCCACCCCGGCGCCGTACTGCGCCGCCATGTCACCGAGTCCGTGGCCCCGCTGCCCGATCTGCCGGACGAACTGTGGCAGTTGCTGTCCCAGTGCCTGGCCAAAGCCCCGGCGTCCCGGCTGAAGGCCGGTGAACTCGGCGCGCGGCTGCGGGAGATGCTGCCTCAGCTCGCCGGGCTGCCGCCGATCGACGTCGACGCCCCACACGACGCGCCGGACCCGGCGGGCGACGACCTGTACGAAGTCGACTTCGACGTGGAGCCGTTCGAGCCGTCCGGCCGGCGCGGGGCCGTGCCCCTAGTACGCGGCGCGGCCCCCGACTCCACCCGCGACACCCACACCAGCCTCAAGCTCCCCACCGCCGAAGAACTGGCCACCGGCCGCCCGGCCACCCCCCGCACCGTCGGCGCGCCCCGGCACCGCCACCGCGCCTCCAACGTCCCGGACGCGTTGCGCCGACGCCGCGTCAAGCTCGGCGCGGCCGCCGCCGCGGCGCTGGTCGCCGCCGGGCTCGG
>NZ_RJVR01000260.1 GCF_003999195.1 Streptomyces soli | reverse complement strand
GGGCCGTCTGGCTTCCCGATGTCCCGACCCGCGGGTGACCGGCCGGGCCAGCGGATGTTGCGCGCCGCGCCCGGCCGGCTGCTCCAGGACCGGAGCAGCCGCACGGGCGGGAGGCGCGCCCGGCCGGCCCCCCGGCCCCCCGCGCCGATCGCCGCTGGCGTCAGGTCGCCTTGAGCTTCTCCAAGGTGGCCTTGGTGTCGGTCTTGAGCCATTGGGTGGCCTCGTCGACCTGGGGCGGGTTCGTGTCGCTGTCGTAGGAGGAGAGGTAGACGCTCCAGCTCATCTGGTAGGTCATCCAGCCGTCGCGGACGGCGAGGGTGGCGGCGCGGGAGCCGGTGGTGGAGCCGCTGGTGGTGTCCTCGGTGACGACGTAGGCCTCGTCGCCGATGCCGGTGATCTTCTCGACCTTGTAGCCGTCGTAGCGGTCGCCGTAGTTCTGCCATTGGGCGGTGAACTCGGGGCCGGGGTCGGTGGTGTGGTGGAGGTCGACCTGGAGGGAGAAGTAGGCGTCGGAGTAGGACGAGCTGGTTTTCTTCAGCGAGATGCTGCAGTAGCTCTCGTCGAGGGCGTCCGCCTTGAGGGCGCTGTGGATGGGGCTGCTGTCCTCCTGCGGGTACTCGTTCTTGAAGGAGGAGTAGTCGACCGAGGAGCAGAGGTCGGACGTGGCCTGGTAGCCGCGCGCAGGTCCGCCTGGGGGTGTTGTCGCCGCCGAGCAGGAAGACACCGCCGGCCCATAACGCGGAGGCGACCACGGCGCCGAGCAGGATCCACAGCACAGCCCGCCCGGCTCCGCCGGATCTGATCGGGGGCGGCGGGGGCGTGTAGCCGCCGGCTGGGGCGGTACGGAGGGCGGCGGGCCGTAGCCGCCGGGCGACTGCGGGTTGGGGTACGGATAGGCGCTCGGCTGTGCGGGCAGCGTGGGCTGAGACGGCGGCTGGGAGGGCGGCGCGGACGGCGGCTGCGACGACTGTGGCTGCTCAGGCGGCGTGGACATGACGTGACGATAAAGCGGCACATAGTCATCCCGGCGCCGGTACGCCCAGATCGTTACGGGTGCATGACGAAGCCCCCGCACCGACCGGTACGAGGGCCTTCGTTTCCCTGCCCCCGCGTGGCGAACGCAGGCCGCGGGCAGGGTCTGAGCTTGTGGTGCCGGTCCGGGCGGTAGAGGGGCCGCTAATTCCGGTTTCCGGCGGGTGATGCGTAAAGCGGGTGATGCGTAAAGCGGCGAAACGGAAGGTCAGGCGTTGATGCCGGAGACCTGACCGGCCAGCGCCGACTTCTTGTTGGCGGCCTGGTTCTTGTGGATGACGCCCTTGCTCACGGCCTTGTCGAGCTTCTTGGCGGCCAGACGGGCAGCCTCGGTGGCCTTCTCGACGTCACCGGAGGCCACGGCCTCACGGGTGCGGCGGATGGCCGTCTTGAGCTCGGACTTGACGGCCTTGTTGCGCAGGCGCGCCTTCTCGTTGGTCTTGTTCCGCTTGATCTGGGACTTGATGTTCGCCACGAAAGAGCCTTTTCCTTCATTCGTTCCGGGTGAGCGCCTCGGATTGGAGGGCACGAAGCGCAGTGGTTCAGGCTACCAGCCGTGCCACCGGCGGCCCAAACCGACGTCGGGCCGCGGACATGGGACTATGGAGGCCGACATCCTTGACGTATCGATCCGACCAGACTGGACCCTGCGTGCCCGCGACCCCTCTCCACGTGCCGGAGCCGAGCCGTACCGACCCGGCGCTGATCCGCAACTTCTGCATCATCGCGCACATCGACCACGGCAAGTCGACGCTCGCCGACCGGATGCTCCAGCTGACCGGTGTGGTGGACCAGCGGCAGATGCGAGCCCAGTATCTGGACCGGATGGACATCGAGCGTGAGCGCGGCATCACGATCAAGTCGCAGGCCGTCCGCCTGCCCTGGGCGCCGACCACCGGCGAGGGCGTCGGCAGCACCCACATCCTCAACATGATCGACACCCCGGGCCACGTGGACTTCACGTATGAGGTCTCGCGCTCGCTCGCGGCCTGCGAGGGCACGATCCTGCTGGTCGACGCCGCCCAGGGCATCGAGGCGCAGACCCTGGCCAACCTCTACCTGGCGATGGAGAACGACCTCACCATCGTCCCGGTGCTCAACAAGATCGATCTGCCGGCCGCGCAGCCCGAGAAGTTCGCCGAGGAGCTCGCCAACCTCATCGGCTGCCAGCCCGAGGACGTACTCAAGGTCTCCGCGAAGACCGGCATCGGCGTGGACGCGCTGCTCGACCGCGTGGTCCGGGACGTCCCGGCGCCGGTCGGCGTCAAGGAGGCCCCCGCCCGCGCGATGATCTTCGACTCGGTGTACGACTCCTACCGCGGGGTCGTCACGTACGTCCGGGTCGTCGACGGACAGCTCAACAAGCGCGAGCGCATCAGGATGATGTCCACCGGCGCCACCCACGAGCTGCTGGAGATCGGTGTCTCCTCGCCCGAGATGACCCCGGCCGACGGCCTCGGCGTCGGCGAGGTGGGCTACATCATCACCGGTGTGAAGGACGTCCGGCAGTCCAAGGTCGGTGACACGATCACCTCCCTCGCCAAGGGCGCGACCGAGGCGCTCGGCGGTTACAAGGACCCCAAGCCGATGGTGTTCTCGGGCCTGTATCCGCTGGACGGCTCGGAGTACCCGGACCTCCGCGAGGCCCTGGAGAAGCTCCAGCTCAACGACGCCGCGCTGGTCTACGAGCCGGAGACCTCCGCGGCCCTGGGCTTCGGCTTCCGCGTGGGCTTCCTCGGGCTGCTGCACCTCGACGTGATCCGCGAGCGCCTGGAGCGCGAGTTCGGCCTCGACCTGATCGCCACCGCCCCCAACGTGGTCTACCGCGTGATCATGGAGGACGGTAAGGAGCACACGGTCACCAACCCGAGCGAGTTCCCCGAGGGCAAGATCTCCGAGGTCTACGAGCCGGTCGTACGGGCCACGATCCTCGCGCCCACCGAGTTCATCGGCTCGATCATGGAGCTGTGCCAGACCCGCCGCGGCACGCTGCTGGGGATGGACTACCTCTCCGAGGACCGCGTCGAGATCCGCTACACCCTCCCGCTCGCCGAGATCGTCTTCGACTTCTTCGACCAGCTGAAGTCCAAGACCCGTGGCTACGCCTCGCTCGACTACGAGCCCACCGGCGAGCAGTCGGCCAGCCTGGTCAAGGTCGACATCCTGCTGCACGGCGACAAGGTCGACGCCTTCTCCGCCGTCACCCACAAGGACGCGGCGTACGCGTACGGCGTGCGGCTCGTCGCCAAGCTGCGCGAGCTCATCCCGAGGCAGGCCTTCGAGGTGCCCATCCAGGCGGCCATCGGCTCCCGGGTCATCGCCCGCGAGACCATCCGTGCCATCCGCAAGGACGTCCTCGCCAAGTGCTACGGCGGTGACATCTCCCGTAAGCGGAAGCTGCTGGAGAAGCAGAAGGAAGGCAAGAAGCGGATGAAGATGGTCGGCTCGGTGGAGGTGCCGCAGGAGGCGTTCATCGCGGTGCTGTCCAGCGACGAGAACGCGGCCAAGAAGAAGTGATCCCGGGGGCTTCGGCCCCCGAGACCCCCGCCGAGACACCCCTGGACACCCCTGGGCCACCCCGTAATCTCCCTTGTGTGGCAAATGGGTGATTGGCGAAAAAGCCGGGCATTCGCGGTTTCTGGTGGGCCGCTGTCGCCGTTACCCATGGTGACAGCGGCGAAGGGCGCTGCTGCGGAAGGGGAATTGAAGTGAAGTACACGAAGGCCGTCGCGATCGTCGCCGGTTCCATGATCGCGCTGGGCGCGGCGGGTGCGGCGCCGGCGTTCGCGGACAGCGGCACGGTGCCGCTGGGTGACGGTGCGATGAAGCTTCTGGAAGCCAAGGATGCGATCACCAAGAACGGTCTGAAGGCCGTCGCCGGCAAGGCCGGCGAGGTGCTGGGCGGTGTGGGCAAGGCCGGCGGCACGTCCCCGATGGTCGGTGGCCTGCCGCTCGGCGGCTAGTGCGCGGGTCGGCGGGCCCGCCGATTCCGGGTGGGTCCGCCATTTTGCGTGGACGCGTGTCCGCATACGTGTATGTGTCACGCACCTCGCTCGTCACGGTTGCATCGCGGCACCCGTAGCCCCTTACAAAGCGGGAGTCATTTCTCTACCCTGATCACGACTCGGTGGTTACTCACGAGTTAACCCAGCAAAGAGGCGGGCTCCCGGAGGTTGTCGTGACGGACACGCAGACGTTGATCGAGAATCGGCCGCCCTCCGTGGCGACGCTCTTCCTTGAGCGGGTCGAGGCGACGCCCGACGCCGATGCGTACAGCTACCCGGTACCCGCGGCGGCCGGCGGCGGCTCCGAGGAGTGGCGGACGCTGACCTGGGGGCAGGCCTCGAAGAGGGTCTTCTTCATCGCGGCCGGTCTGATGGACCTGGGCGTACGGCCCGAGGAGCGGGTGGCGATCGCCTCGGCGACCCGTGTCGAGTGGATCCTGGCCGACCTGGGCATCCTGTGCGGCGGCGCGGCCACCACCACCGTCTACCCGAGTACGAACGCGGACGAGACCGCCTTCATCCTGGCGGACTCCGGCAGCCGGGTGCTGATCGCCGAGGACGCGATGCAGCTGGCCAAGGCCGTCGAGCGGCGCGGTGAGCTGCCCGAGCTGGCGCACGTGGTCGTGATCGACCCGGCGGGCGCCGAGCTCGGCGACGACGGCTGGGCGCTGTCGCTGGCCGACCTGGAGCAGCGCGGAGCGGCGTACCTGGAGAAGAACCCGGACGCCGTGACGAAGGCGGTGGCCTCGCAGACCCGGGACCAGCTCGCGACGCTGATCTACACCTCCGGCACCACGGGCCGCCCCAAGGGCGTACGGCTGGCGCAGGACGCGTGGTCGTACATGGGTCGGGCGATCCAGGCGATCGACCTGCTGACCGATGACGACGTCCAGTATCTGTGGCTGCCGCTGGCGCACGTCTTCGGCAAGGTGCTGATCGCCGGGCACATCACGGTCGGCGGGGTCGTCGCCGTGGACGGCCGGGTCGACAAGATCATCGAGAATCTGCCGGTGGTACGGCCGACGTACATGGCGGCCGTGCCCCGGATCTTCGAGAAGGTCTACAACGGGGTCGCCGCCAAGGCCCGCGCGGGCGGCGGCGCCAAGTACGCGATCTTCAAGTGGGCGGCCGAGATCGCCCGCGAGTACGGCAAGGTGACCCAGGACAACTTCCGGCGCACCGGCACCCCCAGCGCGCCCTTCGGCCTGGCCGCGAAGCACGCGGTCGCCGACAAGCTCGTCTACGGCAAGCTCCGCGAGGCCTTCGGCGGCCGGCTGCGCGCCTGCGTCTCCGGCTCCGCGGCCCTCGCCCCCGAGATCGGCTACTTCTTCTCCGGCGCCGGCATCCACATCCTGGAGGGCTACGGCCTCACGGAGTCCAGCGCCGCGAGCTTCCTCAACCCCGGCGAGGCCTACCGCACCGGCACCGTCGGCAAGCCCTTCCCCGGTACGGAGGTCCGGATCGCGGAGGACGGCGAGATCCTGCTGCGCGGCCCCGGCATCATGCAGGGCTACCACGGGCTGCCGGAGAAGACGGCGGAGGTGCTGGAGTCCGACGGCTGGTTCCACACCGGCGACATCGGCGAGCTGTCCCCCGACGGCTACCTCAAGATCACCGACCGCAAGAAGGACCTGATCAAGACCTCGGGCGGCAAGTACATCGCCCCGGCCGAGGTCGAGGGCCAGTTCAAGGCGGTGTGCCCGTTCGTCAGCAATGTGCTGGTCATCGGCGCCGACCGTAACTTCTGCAGTGCGCTGCTCGCCCTCGACGAGCCGACGATTCTGGGATGGGCGACGGAGAACGGCCTCGACGGCAAGCCGTACGCCGACGTCGTGACCTCGGAGCAGGTGCGCGAGCTCATCGCCGGCTACGTCCAGCGGGTCAACGACGGTCTCCAGCGCTGGCAGCAGATCAAGACCTTCCGCGTGCTGCCGCGTGACCTCGACGTGGAGCACGGCGACCTCACGCCGAGCCTGAAGCTCAAGCGGCCGGTCGTGGAGCGGGAGTTCAAGGACCTGATCGACGACATGTACGCGGGCACCCGCGAGGCGTAAGCGTAGGCACGAACGGGGCCACGGCCTCGTCAAGGGCGCGGCCTCCCTGTTCAGGCGGGGTGGCCGCGCCCTTGGGCGTGTTCGGGCTGGCCCACCATGCGGTTCACCGCCCGCCCCAGCCGTCGCAGGTCACCGCGCAGCGGCCGGTTGCCGTCGTGCAGGTCCACGCGCTGCGTGAGGTCGCCGCCCGCGACCGCGTCCAGCACACGGGTGGCGGTGGCCGCCGGTATGACCAGCGCGTCGATCAGGGCATTGGTGGCCTGCACGCTCATCGCCCACGAGCCCTGCCCCGGACTCGGCGACAGCCGCTCGTCCGGCCTGCCCTGGCGGACCACCTCGCGGCGCACCAGGGTCAGCTCGGTGGCGAAGTGCTGCTCGCGGGCCACGATCTGGTGGAAGACCTCCGCCAGATCGGCCATCACGCCCTCGTACGGGCCGTCGAGCCGCGCCCGGAAGTCACCGTCGGCCAGGGCTCTCATCGCCGTCAGCAGCGGCCTGAGCCCGGGAGGGGCCGGCCGGGATTCGGGCTGGGGTTCGACCTGCTGACCTATTCGCGCGGAAGAGGCGGAATCAGGGGCGGGAACAGCCGATTTAAGAGCCATGACGGCCTTTCTTTGGTGACTCGGCGCTTACGAGCCCGCTCAGTCTGTCACGCTGACCCTGCCGCTAAGGGCGCAATGCCGGATCTGCTCAGGAGCCGCACAGTGGGGCCAGATTCCATGCCGCGCGAGTTCGTTTCCCGCACCAGCCTGCCCGGGAACCAGCTCGCCGCCTCCGCCGCGCGCAAGTTCGTACGCGCCGCGCTCGCCGAGTGGACCACCCGGGATGTCTGGCCGGTCGACCGGGTCAGCGATCGGGTCGTGGACGACGCCGTGCTGGTCGTGAGCGAACTGGTGACGAACGCGGTGATCCACGCGGGCACGACCGCCGAGGTGATGTGCCAGCTGGACACACTGTGCGAGCCGTGCGGGCTGGTCATCGAGGTCTCCGACCACCATCCCGCCCGGGTGATCCGCAACCCGGTCGAAATGGAACGCGAGGGGCGCGAAGGCGGGCGCGGACTGCAGCTCGTCGCCGCGTTCTCGGAGGAGTGGGGGATCACCTACCGGCGCGACCTCAAGACCATCTGGTCCCGGCTCAGCGTCGAGCCCCAGGGCGAGCCGGCCGCGGACCTCCACGAGGGCGACCGCGCCCTCCAGCGCGACCTGCGGGCCGCCGAGATCCTCGCGCCCGCCCCGCTGCGTACGTACCGGAGGCACGACAGCGACTGGATCAGCCGCGGCTCGCTCTCCTTCCTCGCCGAGGCCTCCGACCTGCTCGCCGGCCAGCTCGACGAGGACATGGTCGCCTCGCTGGCCGGCCAGCTGCTGGTCCCCAGGCTCGCCGACTGGTGCGCGGTCTGGCTCAATCCGGAGGGTCCGGAGAACAGCGAGCCCCGGCTCGCCCGCGTCTGGCACCTCTCCGAGAACCGCATCGACGGGCTGCGCATGATCCTGGAGAAGGACCCGCCGCCGTTTTCCGCCTCTGCCTCGGTCCGCCCCGGTGCCGTGCCCTGGCCCTGGCCCGTCGCCGCCGAGACCTTCGACCCTCCCCCTACCTTCGGCGGTGGGGGCACCCCCGGCGAAGCCAGGGGGAGGACCCCCAGCGGCGCCGCCCTCGCCTGCCCGCTGATCGTCGGCAGCCGCTGCCACGGGACGCTGCTGCTCGGCCGTACGGGGCTCATGCGCATGCCCGACGAGGTCATCGGGCTCATCGAGGACTTCGCCCGCCGGGTGGCCCTCGGGATCGGCACCGCCCGGCAGTACGCCCGCCAGGCCATGATCAGCCAGGTCCTGCAACGCGGACTGCTGCCCGCCACCATCGCCCGCATCCCCGGCGTCGAGACCGCCATCGTCTACGAACCCACCGGCGCCGACGTCGTCGGCGGCGACTTCTACGACCTCTTCCCGGCCGGCGGCGGCCGCTGGTGCTTCGCCCTCGGCGACGTCCAGGGCAACGGCCCCGAGGCCGCCGCCGTCACCGGGCTCGCCCGGCCGGTGATGCGGCTGCTCGCCCGCGAGGGCTACGGCGTCGCCGAGGTCCTGGACCGGCTCAACCGCGCCCTCGCCGACGAGGCCGCCGCCGCCCTGGGCGGTGAGCCGCCGCGCTTTCTGTCCCTGCTGTACGGCGAGATCGTGCCGCACCGCACCGGCCGCGGCGCCCGCTGCACCCTCGCCAGCGCCGGGCATCCGCTGCCGCTGCTCCTGTCCGCCGCCGACGGGCAGGTGCGGGCCGTCGCGGTCCCCCAGATACTGCTCGGGATCACCGACGACGCGCAGTACGCGAGCGAGTCCTTCGACCTCGGGCCGGGCGACACGCTCCTGTGCGTCACGGACGGGGTCACCGAGCGGCGCAACGGCAACCGCCAGTTCGACGACGACGACGGCCTCACGACCGCCCTGTCGGCCTGCGCCGGGCTCGGCGCGAGCGCGGTGGCGGAGCGGATCCGGCGGGCGGTGCACGAGTACGACGCGGCTCCGCCGGACGACGATCTGGCGCTGCTCGTTCTGAAGGCGCAGTGAGTCGCCGTCTTTATGCCGGACAATGGGTGGCATGCCTTCCGTACTGCCTGACGGCGATCCCATGCCCGAGAACGGCGCGCTGCCGACCGCTGCGCTCGCCGGTGCCGGGGATCGCCCGCTCGGGTTCTACCTGCACGTTCCCTACTGCGCGTCGCGGTGCGGCTACTGCGACTTCAACACGTACACGGCGAGCGAGCTGCGAGGCAGCGGGGGCGCGCCGGCCTCCCGCGACAACTACGCCGACACGCTGATCGAGGAGATCCGGCTCGCGCGGAAGGTGCTGGGGGACGATCCGCGCGCCGTGGAGACCGTTTTCGTGGGCGGCGGTACGCCGACGCTCCTGGCGGCCGGGGATCTCGTGCGGATGCTGGGCGCGATCCGGGACGAGTTCGGGCTCGTGGACGGTGCCGAGGTGACGACGGAGGCCAATCCGGAGTCCGTGAACCCCCGCTATCTGGCCGAGCTGCGGGAGGGCGGCTTCAACCGGGTCTCCTTCGGTATGCAGAGCGCCAAGCAGCATGTGCTGCGGGTGCTGGACCGGCAGCACACTCCCGGCCGCCCCGAGGCGTGCGTCGCCGAGGCTCGGGTGGCCGGTTTCGACCACGTCAACCTCGACCTGATCTACGGCACCCCGGGCGAGACCGACGACGACTGGCGGGCCTCGCTGGACGCCGCGATCGGTGCCGGGCCGGACCACGTGTCGGCGTACGCGCTGATCGTGGAGGAGGGCACGCAGCTCGCGCGCCGCATCCGGCGGGGTGAGGTGCCGATGACGGACGACGACGTCCACGCCGACCGCTATCTGATCGCGGAGGAGCGGCTGGCCGCGGCCGGTTTCGCTTGGTACGAGGTCTCCAACTGGGCGACGTCCGTCGCCGGGCGCTGCCGCCACAACGAGCTGTACTGGCGCGGCGCCGACTGGTGGGGAGCCGGGCCCGGTGCCCACAGCCATGTCGGCGGCGTGCGGTGGTGGAACGTCAAGCATCCGGGCGCGTATGCGCAGGCGCTGGGGGAGGGGCGTACGCCTGGTGCCGGGCGGGAAGTGCTGGCTGATGAGGACCGCCGGGTCGAGCGCATCCTGCTTGAGCTGCGGCTGGTGGAGGGGTGCCCCTTGGATCTGCTGAAGCCGGCCGGGGCTGCGGCTGCGGCCCGGGCGGTAAGGGACGGTCTCCTGGAGGGCGGTCCTTACGCGGACGGGCGTGCCGTTCTTACGCTGCGCGGGCGGTTGCTGGCGGACGCGGTTGTTCGTGACTTGGTCGACTGACGTTTCGGGGACGCCTCCGCGGGGCCGCCGGGTGCCGGCACTGCCCCGGGTCGGCTCGCGGTGATCACTCGCGGGAGTGAAGTTCGTGCGGATCCGCGGTGCGGCTGCCTAGGCTGTTCTTACGCTGCTGCCGTGAAGACGGCAGCGGGAAGTGGAGGGCCACGGAGATGACCGCTGTGGATGATCGCCGGATGACCGAGTTCTTCGAGAGCTTCGAGGCTCCTGAGGGCATCAAGGTCGAGCTCCTCAGGGGGGAAATCGTGATGATGGCGGGGCCAGATCTGGTCCACAACCTCATCGTGCAGGCAGTTCAGGACGCGATTCCCCGCGATCGCTGGCACCGGGTGCAGACCCAGGACATCGATCTCCTCGGCGAGGCCAGCGAACCACAACCCGATCTCGTTGTCCTGCCTCGGGACTCGGCTCCCGCAGCTGGGCGACTGCTGCCCGCCGAACTTGTCACCATGCTTGTCGAGGTGGTGTCCAAGAGCAAACTCCGTGACTACGTGACCAAGCGGTCGATCTACGCCGCGGGGGGCGTACCCACGTACCTGATCATCGACCCCTTGGTGGCCAAGTGCGTAGTCCTGACTGAGCCCGCTGGTGTCGGCGAGCAAGCCGACTATCGTGCGGAGCGGACCAGTAAGTTCGGGGAGCCGGTTCCCCTCGATGCCCTGGGCCTGATGCTGGACACGTCCGAGTTCGGGATACTTCCGACATCATGACGGCACCGTGACGAAGTCGATCAGCTCTTCCACGCGGCCCAGCAGCGCGGGTTCCAGGTCCTTGTACGAGCGGACGGAGCCCAGGATCCGCTGCCAGGCGGCACCGGTGTTTTCCGGCCAGCGGAGCGTACGGCAGACGCCGGTCTTCCAGTCCTGGCCGCGGGGGACGGTGGGCCAGGCGGGGATACCGACGGAGGAGGGTTTTACGGCCTCCCAGACGTCGATGTAGGGGTGGCCGACGACGAGGGCGTGCTCGCCGGTGATCTGGGCGGCGATGCGGGACTCCTTGGTGCCGGGGACCAGGTGGTCGACCAGGACGCCCAGGCGGGCGTCGGGGCCGGGGGCGAAGTCCGCGACGATCTTGGGAAGGTCGTCGATTCCTTCGAGGTATTCGACGACTACGCCTTCGATGCGGAGGTCGTCGCCCCAGACCCGTTCGACCAGTTCCGCGTCGTGGCGGCCCTCCACGTAGATGCGCCCGGCGCGGGCGACCCGGGCGCGGGCGCCGGGGACGGCGAGGGAGCCGGAGGCGGTGCGGGCAGGGGTGCGGGGGGCGCCGGGGGCAGGGCGGACGAGGGTGACCTGCTGGCCCTCGAGGAGGAAGCCGCGGGGGGTGAGGGGGAACACGCGGTGTTTGCCGAAGCGGTCTTCGAGGGTGACCGTGGGGCCTTCGGCGGACTTCTCGCAGCGGATGACGGCACCGCAGAAGCCGGTGGTGGCCTCTTCGACGACGAGGCCGGGCTCGGCGGCGACCTCGGGTGCGGGGGCCTTCTTCTTCCACGGCGGGGTGAGGTCGGGGCCGTAACTCCTGCTGCGCATGAGGCAGATCGTATCTAGGGCCGGCCGAATCGGGCGGCCAGTGCGTCCCGCTGGGCGCGTACGAACCGCGCGTCCACCACCGCGCCGTGGCCGGGGACATACAGGGCGCTCTCGCCGCCCAGCCGGAGCAGCTTGTCCAGGGTGGCGGGCCAGGCGTCGGGGGCGGCGTCCGGGCCGGCCTGGGGGTCGCCGGACTCCTCGACCAGGTCGCCGCAGAAGACGACCGGGGGAGTGCCGGGGACGACGACCGCCAGGTCGTGCATGGTGTGGCCGGCGCCGGGGTGGACGAGGAGGACGTGCCGGCCGCCGAGGTCGAGTTCGTGGTGCCCGGCGACGAGGTTGCCGGGGCGTACGAGGGCGGCGGCGGCCTCGGCGGCGGAGGCGGGGTCGGCGCCGTACGCGACCGCGTCCCGGGGCAGGGAGGGGCGTTCGCGGTCCAGGTAGGTGTCGAGGGTCACGCCGCCGTGGATCCGCGCGCCGGGGAAGGCGGCGGCGCCGAAGACGTGGTCGAAGTGGCCGTGGGTGAGCGCGATGTCGGTCACAGGGCGCCCGGTGAGGGCGGTGACCTGCTTGCGCAGCTGAGCGCCCTCCGCGAGGGTGGAGCCGGTGTCGATGACGAGGACGCCGTCGTCGCCGGTCACGACGCCGATGGTCACGTCGAGGAAGGGCAGTCGCCGCCGGGCCACCCCGGGGGCAAGGCGCTCCCAGCCGTCGGTAGTCACGCGGCGACCGTATCGGGCCGCCCTTGCCGGGGCCTTGCTACCGCGCCGTACACTGGCAGCGGGGAAGCTGGCACTCCTCCGACATGAGTGCCAGGGTGGCGGGTAAGGACAGTCTGGAGGTGTGCGCTGGTGCTCAGCGAACGTCGGCTCGAAGTGTTGCGCGCCATCGTCCAGGACTACGTGGGTACGGAGGAGCCGGTCGGCTCCAAGGCACTCACGGAGCGGCACAGCCTCGGGGTGTCGCCCGCCACGGTCCGTAACGACATGGCGGTGCTGGAGGACGAGGGCTACATCCACCAGCCCCACACCAGCGCGGGCCGGGTCCCCACCGACAAGGGCTACCGGCTCTTCGTCGACAAGCTCGCGGGCGTCAAGCCGCTGTCGACGGCGGAGCGGCGGGCGATCCAGAACTTCCTGGACAGCGCTGTCGATCTTGACGATGTCGTGGGCCGTACGGTGCGGCTGCTGGCGCAGCTGACCCGGCAGGTCGCGGTGGTGCAGTATCCGTCGCTGACCCGTTCCACCGTCCGTCATGTCGAGTTGCTCGCGCTGGCCCCGGCCCGCATCATGCTCGTGCTGATCACGGACACCGGACGGGTCGAGCAGCGGTTGGTGGACTGCCCGGCGCCGGTCGGCGAGACGGTGCTGGCGGATCTGCGGGCCCGGCTGAACAGCCGGGTGGTGGGCCGCCGTTTCTCGGATGTGCCGCCCCTGGTGCAGGATCTGCCGGAGGGCTTCGAGCAGGACGACCGGCCGGCCGTCTCGATCGTGCTCGCCACCCTGCTGGAGACGCTCGTCGAGGAGACCGAAGAGCGGATCATGCTCGGCGGCACCGCCAACCTGACCCGCTTCAACCACGACTTCCCGCTCACGATCCGTCCCGTGCTCGAAGCACTCGAGGAGCAGATGGTGCTCCTGAAGCTGCTCGGCGAGGCCAAGGACTCGGGCATGACCGTGCGAATCGGTCACGAGAACTTCCATGAGGGCCTGAACTCCACATCGGTCGTCGCCGTCGGCTACGGTTCGGGCGACGAGGCGGTGGCAAAACTCGGCGTGGTCGGACCGACCCGCATGGACTACCCCGGAACGATGGGAGCGGTACGCGCAGTGGCACGTTACGTCGGACAGATCCTGGCGGAGTCGTAAGTGGCGACGGACTACTACGCCGTCCTGGGTGTGCGCCGCGACGCGGGCCAGGACGAGATCAAGAAGGCATTCCGCCGACTCGCGCGCGAACTGCACCCGGACGTCAATCCGGATCCGAAGACCCAGGAGCGGTTCAAGGAGATCAACGCCGCCTACGAGGTGCTCTCGGACCCGCAGAAGAAGCAGGTCTACGACCTCGGCGGCGACCCCCTGTCGGCGACCGGCGGTGCCGGCGCGGGCGGGGCGGGTGGCTTCGGCGCGGGCTTCGGCAACTTCAGCGACATCATGGACGCCTTCTTCGGGCAGCAGTCGCAGCGCGGACCGCGCTCGCGGACCCGGCGCGGCCAGGACGCCATGATCCGGCTGGAGATCGAGCTCGACGAGGCGGCCTTCGGCACCACCAAGGACATCCAGGTCGACACGGCTGTGACATGCGGCACGTGTGCGGGCGAAGGCGCGGCTCCGGGCACCTCGGCGCAGACCTGCGACATGTGTCGCGGCCGCGGTGAGGTCTCCCAGGTCACCCGGTCCTTCCTCGGCCAGGTCATGACCTCGCGGCCCTGCCCGCAGTGCCAGGGCTTCGGCACCGTCGTGCCCACGCCGTGCCCCGAGTGCGCGGGCGACGGCCGGGTCAGGTCGCGCAGGACCCTCACGGTCAAGATCCCGGCCGGCGTCGACAACGGAACGCGGATCCAGCTCGCCGGCGAGGGCGAGGTCGGCCCCGGCGGCGGTCCGGCGGGCGACCTGTACGTCGAGATCCGCGAGCTGCCGCACCCGGTCTTCCAGCGGCGCGGCGACGACCTCCACTGCACGGTCACCCTGCCGATGACGGCGGCCGCGCTCGGCACGAAGTGCCCCTTGGAGACTCTGGACGGCCTGGAGGAGGTCGACATCCGGCCCGGCACCCAGTCCGGCCAGTCGATCCCGCTCCACCAGCGGGGCATCACCCACCTGAGGGGCGGGGGGCGCGGCGATCTGATCGTCCATGTCGAGGTCATGACCCCGACCAAGCTCGACCCCGACCAGGAGGAGCTGGTGCGGCGCCTCGCGAAGCTGCGCGGCGAGGAGCGGCCGCTCGGCCAATTCCAGCCCGGGCAGCAGGGGTTGTTCTCGCGGCTCAAGGACGCGTTCAACGGCCGGTAGCGGTTCCGGTCCACCCGGTGGTGGCGGAGGGCGGGGTGTGGAAAACACCCCGCCCTCCGCCATGAAACGATGGCCCCATGCCAGCGCTGACCGAGCTTTCCGCGTACCCCATCGTCCAGGCGCCCATGGCCGGCGGTGCGTCGAATCCGACGCTCGCCGCCGCCGTGAGCGACGTCGGAGGCCTCGGCTTCCTGGCCGCCGGGTACAAGACGCCGGCGGCGATGTACGAGGAGATCAAGCAGGTCCGCAGCCTGACCTCGAACCCGTTCGGCATGAACCTCTTCATGCCCCAGCCCGCGACGGCCGACCGCTCCGCCGTCGAGTGCTACGCCGAGCAGCTGGCCGGCGAGGTCGCCTGGTACGACACACCGCTCGGCGACCCGGACTCCGGCAACGACGACGCGTACGACGCCAAGCTGGCGATACTCCTCGACAATCCGGTGCCGGTGGTGAGCTTCACCTTCGGCTGCCCGGAGCGGGAGACGCTGGACGCGCTGGCGGACGTCGGCACGGTCACCGTGGTCACCGTCACCTCGGCCGCCGAGGCGCTGGCCGCGCAGTACGCGGGCGCCGACGCGGTGTGCGTACAGGGCGTCGAGGCCGGCGGCCACCAGGGCACGCACCGCGACGACCCCGAGCTGGACGGCGCCGGGGTGGGACTGCTGGCGCTGGTGCCGCAGGTGCGCGAGGCGGTGCAGCTGCCGGTGATCGCGGCGGGCGGGCTGATGCGCGGCGACCAGATCGCCTCGGTGCTGGCCGTCGGCGCGGACGCGGCGCAGCTGGGCACCGCCTTCCTGGTGACCCCGGAATCGGGGGCCAACGCCCTGC
The DNA here is from genome assembly GCF_003999195.1 of Streptomyces soli. GTDB lineage: Bacteria > Actinomycetota > Actinomycetes > Streptomycetales > Streptomycetaceae > Actinacidiphila > Actinacidiphila soli. Next base: position 15,596 of record NZ_RJVR01000260.1, on the reverse strand, counting down.
ACAAGCGGGCCGTCACCGACCCCGTCTTCACCCACACCGAGCTCACCCGGGCCTTCTCCGGCCGCCCCGCCCGCGGCCTGGTCAACCGCTTCATGCGCGAGCACGGCCGGTACGCCCCCGCCGCCTACCCCCAGGTCCACCACCTCACCTCGCCGCTGCGGAAGGCCGCGGCGGCTGCCGGGGACCCGCAGGCCATGGCCCTGTGGGCGGGCCAGGGCCACCGCCTCGCCCGGGACCTCCCGGCGGCCCGCCTGATCGAGCTCCTGGTCTCCGAACTCGACGCCGCCCGTGGCGCGATGGCCGCCAGGACCGGTTCCGGGAACTCCCTGTGACCGCCCCGGTCTTCATCGTCGGCCCCGAGCAGCCGCTCGCCGTCGGGCGGATCGTCCTGTCCGGCGCCGAGGGCCGCCACGCGGTCTCCGTACGGCGGCTGCGGGCCGGCGAGGACATCGTGCTGACCGACGGCGCGGGCACGGGTGCGTACGGCCGTGTCGCGGCGGCCGAGGGCAAGGACCACCTCGAGGTCGACGTGACGGAGGTCAGGGCCGAGCCCGAGCCCCGCCCCCGGATCACCGTCGTCCAGGCCCTCCCCAAGGGCGACCGGGGCGAGCTGGCGGTCGAGACGATGACCGAGACCGGCGTCGACGCGATCGTGCCCTGGGCCGCCGCGCGCTGCGTCACCCAGTGGCGGGCCGAGCGCGGCGCCAAGGCCCTCGCCAAGTGGCGCTCCACTGCCCGCGAGGCCGCCAAGCAGTCCCGCCGCCTCCGGTTCCCCGACGTGGCCGAGCTGATGACCACCCGTCAGGTCACCGGCCTGCTGGCCCGTGCCGCCTTCGCCGCCGTCCTCCACGAGGAGGGCTCGGAACCGCTGGCCGCCGCGGCCCTCCCGGACGACGGCGACATCGTCCTCGTCGTCGGCCCCGAGGGCGGCGTCGCCCCGGACGAGCTCGACGCCTTCGCGGCTGCGGGCGCCAAGCCGTACCGCCTGGGCCCGACCGTGCTGCGCACGTCCACGGCCGGGGTCGCGGCTACGGCACTACTGCTGGGGCGTACCGGGCGCTGGGGCTGAATCGCCGGCCGGCGGCGCACCCGTGTAGGCGACGAAGGCGGCCCACTGGTGCGGGGCGAAGGCGAGTTCGGTGGTGGCGAGCGGAGGCCGCCCGCCGAGCCTGAGCCGCCTGCCCCCGGGTCGGACAAGGAGTCGGGGCGGGGGTTGCAGCTGGTGGCGGCGCTCGCGGTGCGCTGGGGAGTGGCAGAGCGGCAGGGGCCGGGAAAGACGGTGTGGGCGGAGGTCGGTCTCGGGGGAACGGCGACCGTCCCGCGGGGGAATTGTGATCGAAAGGCGTCGCCGATTTGGCCGCCGGATGACTAATGTGACGACGTGACGCAGCCTTCGTACCTCCGCTTTCCGCACCTGCACGGCGATTTGATCACCTTCACGGCCGAGGACGACGTCTGGGCGGCTCCGCTCGACGGCGTCGGCCGCGCGTGGCGCGTCAGTGCCGACAATGTGCCGGTCGACCATCCCCGGATCTCGCCGGACGGGGAGTGGATCGCGTGGACGTCGACGCGGGACGGTGCACCGGAGGTGCATGTCGCGCCGGTCGACGGCGGACCGTCGAAGCGGCTGACGCACTGGGGGAGTTGGAAGACCTCGGTGCGGGGATGGACGGCCGGGGGCGAGGTCGTGGCGATCACGACGTACGGGCAGGCCTCGCTGCGGCGGAGCTGGGCGCGGGCGGTGCCGCTGGACGGCGGGCCGGCCCCGGCGCTGCCGTTCGGGCCGGTCGGGGACCTGGCGTACGGGCCCGAGGGTGCGGTGCTGTTGCAGTCGGTGGCGATGAGCCGCGAGGCGGCGGCCTGGAAGCGCTACCGGGGCGGCGCGGCGGGCAAGCTGTGGCTGCGGACGGCGGAGGACGCGGACTTCGAGCGGGTGCACGCCGGGCTGGACGGCAACCTGGAATGCCCGCTGTGGGTCGGGGACCGGATCGCCTTCCTGTCGGACCATGAGGGTGTCGGGGCGCTCTACTCAAGCCTGGCCGACGGCTCCGACCTGCGCCGGCACACGCCGGTTGAGGGCACTCCCCCTGCCTTCGGCGGGGGGACCCCCACCCAGACGGAGCCCGGGGGAGGCTTCTACGCCCGCCACGCCTCGACGGACGGGGCCAGGGTCGCGTACGTGTCCGGGGGCGAGCTGTACGTCCTCGACGACCTGGAGGGCGCCGAGCCCCGCCCGCTCGCCCTCCGGCTGGGCGGCCAGCGCACCGACCTCCAGCCGCACCCGGTCCGGGCTGCCCACCACCTCGGCGATGCACGGCCTGACCACACCGGGCGGGGCAGCGCGGTGGAGGTACGCGGCACCACGCACTGGGTGACGCATCGCGGCGGCCCGGCGCGGGCGCTGGCGGCGGAGCCGGGGGTTCGGACGCGGCTGCCGAGGGTGTTCGGCGGCGAGGGTGACCAGCAGGTGGTCTGGGTGACCGACGCGGAGGGCGAGGACGCGTTGGAGGTCGCCCCGGCGGCGGGGCCTGCGGCAGGACCAGTGCCCGGCGCGGCGCCGCGCAGGCTGGCAGCAGGGCGGCTCGGCCGCGTACTCGGCCTCACCGTCTCGCCCGACGGGCACCGGATCGCGGTGGCCTCGCACGACGGGCGGATCCTGCTGGTCGAGACCCAGACCGGCGAGGTCAGGACGGTCGCCACCAGCGAGCACGGCAACGCCACCGGCCTCGCCTTCTCGCCCGACTCGGCCTGGCTCGCCTGGTCGCACCCCGGCCCGACGCCGCTGCGCAGCCTCAAGATCGCCGCCACGGCCGACCTCACCACGATCGACGCGACCCCGCTGCGCTTCAACGACTTCTCACCCGCCTTCACCTCCGACGGCAAGCACCTCGCCTTCCTCTCCGAGCGCGCCTTCGACCCGATCTACGACGAGCACGTCTTCGACCTGGCCTTCCTCGGCGCGTGCCGCCCGCACCTGATCACGCTGGCCGCCACCACGCCGTCCCCCTTCGGACCGCAGCGGCACGGCCGCCCGGTCGACCCGTCGGCCGACGACAAGCCGGCGGACGACGGCGCGAAGAAGAAGGACGACGGCGGCTCCTCGACCGCCTCGCCCGCGCCCGCGACCAAGGTCGACGCCGAGGGCCTCGCCGACCGCATCGTGCCCTTCCCGGTCGAGGCCGCCCGCTACTCGACGCTGCGCGCCGCCAAGGACGGCGTGCTGTGGCTGCGGCACCCGGTACGCGGCGTCCTCGGCGCGGGGCTGGCCACGCCCGACGCGGAGCCGCCCGCCACCACGCTGGAGCGGTACGACCTCAAGCAGCTGCGCATCGAGGAACTCGCCGACGACGCCGACGACTTCTCCGTCAGCGGCGACGGCAACAAGGTGCTCATCGGCTCCGGCCACCGGCTGCGGGTCGCCTCCGCCGACCACAAGTCCACACCCTCCGAGGACGACTCCGACTCCAACGTCGCCGTCGACCTGTCGCGGATCCGCCTCACGGTCCACCCGCAGGCCGAATGGCGTCAGATGTACGACGAGGCGCACCGCCTCATGCGCGACAACTTCTGGCGCGAGGACATGGGCGGCGTCGACTGGGACGGCGTACGGGAGCGCTACCTGCCGGTGCTGGAGCGGGTCGCCACTCACGACGACCTCGTGGATCTGCTCTGGGAGGTCGCCGGCGAGCTCGGCACCTCGCACGCGTACGTCATGCCTCACGGCGGCCCCGGCGACTCCCTGCACCGGCAGGGCCTCCTCGGCGCCGACATCTCCCGGGCCGAGGACGGCACCTGGCGCGTCGACCGCGTCCTTCCCTCTGAGACGTCCGACCCGCGCGCCCGCTCCCCGCTCACCGCGCCCGGCGTCGCCGTCCGGGCCGGGGACGCCATCATCGCCGTCGACGGCCGCCCGGTCGACCCCGTCGCCGGCCCGGGACCGCTGCTCATCGGGACCGCCCGCAAGCCGGTCGAGCTGACCGTCGGCACCGATGCGCGCGTACGGCACGTCGTCGTCGTACCGGTCGCCGACGAGGAGCCGCTGCGGTACCACGACTGGGTCGCCGGGCGCCGCGCGTACGTCCACGAGCGCTCGGGCGGCCGCCTGGGCTACCTCCACGTCCCCGACATGGTCGGCTCCGGCTGGGCCCAGCTCCACCGCGACCTCCGCGTCGAGGTCGCCCGGGAAGGGCTCGTCGTCGACGTCCGCGAGAACCGCGGCGGCCACACTTCGCAGCTCGTCGTGGAGAAGCTCGCCCGCCGCATCGTCGGCTGGGACCTCCCGCGCGGGCTCCCCGCCCTCAGCTACCCCATGGACGCCCCGCGCGGTCCCGTCGTGGCCGTCGCCAACGAGCACTCCGGGTCGGATGGCGACATCGTCAACGCTGCCATCAAGGCGCTCGGCATCGGGCCCGTCGTCGGCACCCGCACATGGGGCGGCGTCATCGGCATCGACTCCCGCTACCACCTTGTCGACGGCACGCTCGTCACCCAGCCCAAGTACGCCTTCTGGCTCGAAGGCCAGGGCTGGGACGTCGAGAACCACGGCGTCGACCCCGACATCGAAGTCCCCCACACCCCCCAAGACTGGGCCGCCGCCCGCGACCCCCAACTCGACACGGCCATCGCCGTAGCCCTGGAGGCCCTCACGGGGAGTCCCGCCAAAACCCCGCCGCCGTTGCCGTAGCTGGGCGCAGTTGTCGGCGTTCCCGGGGGAGTTCGGCGCGGAGCAGGCCGAGGGGCTGTTCCCCGGCTGGGCGCAGTGCGCGGACCTGGAGGCGGCCTCGGTGCTGATCCGGGGGCCGTACGGCGGGCTGCTGCTGCCGCTCGGCCACCGCGAGTACGGCGCCGACCGGCTGGCACAGCTGGGCTAGGCTGCGCAGCGTCAAGCGTAGAGCCAGAGAGAGGTGCGGCACCGTGGCGGGAGAACCGCAGGCCGACTGCCTGTTCTGCAAGATCGTGGAGGGCACCATCCCCGCGACCGTCGTACGGGAGACCGAGACCACGGTCGCCTTCCGTGACATAAACCCCCAGGCCCCCACGCACGTCCTGGTCATCCCGAAGGCGCACTACAGGGACGCGGCCACCCTCGCGGCCGCCGACCCGCAGCTCACCGCGGACGTGCTGCGCGAGACGGCCGAGGTCGCGGCCGAGGACAAGGTGGACGCGACGGGCTACCGGGTGGTCTTCAACACCGGCGCCGGCGCCGGGCAGACCGTCTTCCACGCGCACGCGCACGTCCTGGGCGGGCGCGGCCTGGAATGGCCTCCCGGATAGTGTCCGCACGTGAACTCGTCGTGCTCGGCACGGCAAGCCAGGTCCCGACCCGGCACCGCAACCACAACGGCTACTTCTTGCGCTGGGACACCGAGGGCATCCTCTTCGACCCCGGCGAGGGCACCCAGCGGCAGATGCTGCGGGCCGGGGTGGCGGCCCACGACCTGACCCGGCTGTGCGTCACCCACTTCCACGGCGACCACAGTCTGGGCCTGGCCGGGGTGATCCAGCGGATCAATCTCGACCGGGTCCCGCACCCGGTCACCGCCCACTTCCCGGCGAGCGGGCAGCGCTTCTTCGACCGGCTGCGCTACGCGACGGCGTACCGCGAGATGGTGAAGCTGAACGAGGAGCCGGTGCGAGCCGACGGCGTCATCGCCCACACGCCCGCCTTCCGGCTGGAGGCCCGGAAGCTGTCGCACCCCGTCGAGTCGTACGGCTACCGGGTGGTCGAGCCGGACGGCCGCCGCATGCTGCCCGAGCGGCTGGCGGCGCATGGGATCAGCGGCCCGGCGATCGGCCGGCTCCAGCGTGAGGGCGCGACCGACGGCGTCACCCTGGAGGAGGTCAGCGAGCCGCGCCCCGGCCAGCGCTTCGCCTTCGTCATGGACACCCGGCTGTGCGACGGGGTGTACGCGCTCGCCGAGGGCGCCGACATGCTGGTCATCGAGTCGACCTTCCTGGACGAGGACGCGGAACTCGCCACCGAGCACGGCCATCTGACAGCCGGTCAGGCAGCCCGCGTCGCCGCCGACTCGGGCGTACGCCACCTGGTCCTCACCCACTTCTCGCAGCGCTACACCGACCCGGCCGCCTTCGAGCGCCAGGCGCGCGAGGCCGGCTACGAGGGCGAGCTCACCGTGGCGGAGGACCTGGGCCGGGTGTCCGTGCCCAAGCGGGTAACGTAGACCCCTATGTCGATCCCCAAGGCAGAGCTTCACCTGCACATCGAAGGCACCCTCGAACCCGAGCTCGCCTTCGCTCTGGCCGCGCGCAACGGCATCGAGCTGCCGTACGCCACCACCGGGGAGCTGCGCCGCGCGTACTCCTTCTCGGACCTGCAGTCCTTCCTGGACCTGTACTACGCCCTGATGGCCGTCCTGCGCACCGAGCAGGACTTCGCCGACCTCGCGGACGCGTACCTGGCCCGGGCCGCCGAGCAGGGCGTACGGCACGCCGAGATCTTCTTCGACCCGCAGGCGCACACCGTGCGTGGCATCGGGATCGGCACCGTCATCGAGGGCCTGGCCCGCGCCCTGGACAGCAGCGAGGAGCGGCACGGCATCAGCACCCGGCTGATCATGTGCTTCCTGCGCGACGAGTCCGCCGAGTCGGCGATGGAGATCTTCGAGGCCGCCCGCCCCTTCTTCGGCCGCATCTCGGCGGTCGGCCTGGACTCCGCCGAGGTCGGCAACCCGCCGTCCAAGTTCCGCGAAGTGTACGCGGCTGCCGCCGAGGCCGGCCTGCACCGCGTCGCCCACGCCGGCGAGGAGGGTCCGCCGGCGTACATCTGGGAGGCCCTGGACCTGCTCGGCGTCGAGCGCGTCGACCACGGCATCCGCTGTATGGAGGACCCGGCCCTGGTCGAGCGCCTGGTCCGCGACCAGGTGCCGCTGACCGTCTGCCCGCTGTCCAACGTCCGCCTCCGCTGCGTCGACACCCTCGCCGAACACCCCCTCCCCGCGATGCTGGACGCCGGCCTCCTCGTCACAGTCAATTCGGATGACCCGGCCTACTTCGGCGGCTACGCGGGCGACAACTTCGACGCCGTACGGGACGCCCTTCCCCTGGACGCCGACGCCCTGCGGACGCTCGCCCGCAACTCCTTCCGCGCCGCCTTCCTGGACGACGCCGTGCGGGAGGCGTACCTCGCCGAGGTGGAGGCGTACGACTTCGGGTGAATAGGGCATTCCGTGCAACCCCCGGCATGGGTGAGGTGTCTGGACCTGTGAGAGGCGGAGAGAACGGCAGCCGTTCCTGACCACTTCGCCTCGACATCACACTCACGGGGAGAAGACATGGCGAAGAACACCCGCACGCGCACCCGCAGCCGCATGGTGATCGCCCTCGCGGCCGCCTCGGCCGCCTCGATCGCCGCCGTCACGATGGGCACGACGGCAGCGTCCGGCGCCACGCCGCCGCCCGCGAAGGCGCAGGAGACCAAGCAGATCGCGTCCTCGCAGCTCGGCCAGGACTACAAGATCACCCTCACAGCTCTCCACTCCACGACCGACCAGTACGCCGCCTCGGTACGGCTCCAGGTCTTCGTGCCCAGCGGCAGCACCTGGAAGGAGAGCGACCGCGTCACCGTCGGGGACGTGGACGGCTGGTTCTGGTACCCGCTGGGCGGCAAGGGCGCGGTCTGCGAGTTCTCCACCGCCGGCACCGAGCCCGCGCCGGTCGCGGTGAGCCTGCTGATCACCCCGTCCATCGGCTGCTCCAACGCCGTCCACTACGAGATCAGGAACGGCAAGGTGTTCGCCGCCTGATCCCGGCACCTCCCGGCGGTGGCGGCGTCCGGAAGCCACCACCGCCGGGAATCGTTAGCCTCGTGCTGTCCCATTCTCCTGACGCAAGGGATTCCCGGGGTGGACGACAATCCGGTCCTCGACCCGCTCGCCGCGGTCCGCGCACCCGGCGATCCGGCGACCGACGTGTATCTGACCGGGACCGTCTTCCTGGACATCATCTTCACCGGGCTCGACAGCGCGCCCGTGCGCGGCACCGAGTCCTGGGCGCGTGGCATGGGCTCCAGCCCCGGCGGCATCGCCAACATGGCCACCGCCCTGGCCCGCCTGGGCCTGCACACCTCGCTGGCGGCGGCCTTCGGCGACGACATGTACGGCGACTACTGCTGGGACAGCCTCGTCGACGGTGAGGGCATCGACCTGCAGCTGTCCCGGCGGATCCCCGGCTGGCACTCGCCGGTCACCGTCTCCATGGCGTACGAGGGCGAACGCACCATGGTCAGCCACGGCCACGAGGCGCCGCCCCCCGAGGAGGCGACACCGGAGTGCCCGCCGAGGTCGCGGGCCTGTGTCGCCTCGCTCGTCCCGGCCGGGCCCCGCCAGGAGTGGATCGGGCACGCCGCCCGCAAAGGCAGCCGGGTCTTCGCCGACGTCGGCTGGGACGACTCCGGCCGCTGGGACCCCGCCGACCTCGCCGACCTGGAGCACTGCGAGGCCTTCCTCCCCAACGCCACCGAGGCCATGCACTACACCCGCACCAGCAGCCCCCGCGAGGCGGCCCGCAAGCTCGCCGAGCTGGTGCCGCTGGCCGTCGTCACCCTCGGCTCGGAGGGCGCGTACGCCGTCGACTCCGCGCGCGGCGAGACCGCCGAGGTCCCGGCCCTGTCCGTCGAGGCCCTCGACCCCACCGGCGCCGGGGACGTCTTCGTCGCCGGTTTCGTCACCGGCACCCTCGGCGACTGGCCGCTGGCCGAGCGGCTCGCCTTCGCCTGCCTGACGGCCGCCCTCTCCGTCCAGGAGTTCGGCGGCTCGCTCTCCGCCCCCGGCTGGATCGAGATCGCCCGCTGGTGGCAGCACGCCAAGGCCTACGACGACCAGGACCGCGCCGCGCTGCGCCGCTACGCCTTCCTGGACGATCTCCTCCCGGCCGGCACCCGGCGCTGGCCCCTGCGCCGCGCGGTTCCGACGATCGGCTTCCGCCGGCAGCCGTAAATCCCTCGGCCCCGGGGCGGCGGCGTCGTACCCTTGGCACCAAAGGCCTCACGGGCGATTCGATCAGCAGAAGGCGGGATGAGCAGGCCTAGAGCCGGCCCATGACTCAGACACCGACAACGCAGCAACCGCAGGCGCGCGCCCAATTCGTCGTACCGGCAAAGCACCCCATGGTGACCGTGCTGGGATCGCGAGACGCGCTCCTTCGCGTGATCGAGAGGGCGTTCCCGGCCGTCGACATCCATGTCCGGGGGAACGAGGTCAGCGCGACCGGCGACCCGGCAGAGGTCGCACTGGTCCAGCGGCTTTTCGACGAGATGATGCTGGTGCTCCGCACCGGCCAGCCGATGACGGAGGACGCAGTGGAGCGGTCTATCGCGATGCTCCGGCAGGACAGCGGTCCGGACGGGCTGGAGGAGACTCCTTCCCAGGTCCTCACCCAGAACATCCTGTCCAACCGGGGCCGCACCATCCGCCCCAAGACGCTCAACCAGAAGCGTTACGTCGACGCCATCGACAAGCACACCATCGTCTTCGGCATCGGCCCGGCCGGCACCGGCAAGACCTACCTCGCCATGGCCAAGGCCGTCCAGGCCCTGCAGTCCAAGCAGGTCAACCGGATCATCCTCACCCGCCCGGCCGTCGAGGCCGGCGAGCGGCTCGGCTTCCTGCCGGGCACGCTCTACGAGAAGATCGACCCGTACCTGCGCCCGCTCTACGACGCGCTGCACGACATGATCGACCCCGACTCCATCCCCCGGCTGATGGCCGCCGGGACGATCGAGGTCGCCCCGCTGGCGTACATGCGTGGCCGGACCCTCAACGACGCCTTCATCATCCTCGACGAGGCGCAGAACACCAGCGCCGAGCAGATGAAGATGTTCCTGACCCGGCTCGGCTTCGAATCCAAGATCGTCATCACGGGTGACGTCACCCAGATCGACCTTCCCGGCGGCGGTACGAAGAGCGGGCTGAAGCAGGTCGTGGACATCCTGGAGGGCGTCGAGGACGTCCACTTCTCGCGTCTGACGAGCAGCGACGTCGTACGCCATAAGCTGGTCGCGCGCATCGTGGACGCCTACGAGCGCTACGACGACCAAAACGGCAACAACGGCAACGCCGGCAACCGAAAGTAGCCACGCAAGCACTATGGCGATCGACGTCAACAACGAGTCCGGCTGGGAGCTCGACGAGCAGGCGGTGCTCGACATCGCGCGCTACGCCATCCAGCACATGCGCATCCACCCGCTCTCCGAGCTCTCCGTCATCGCGGTCGACGCCGCCGCCATGGAGCAGCTGCACATCCAATGGATGGACGAGCCGGGCCCGACCGACGTCATGTCCTTCCCGATGGACGAACTGCGTCCCGGGAAGGACGACGAGGAGCCCCCGCAGGGCCTGCTCGGCGACATCGTGCTCTGCCCGGAGGTCGCGAAGCGGCAGGGCGAGGAGGCCGTCACGAAGCACTCCATGGACGAGGAGCTGCAGCTCCTCACCGTCCACGGGGTGCTGCACCTCCTCGGCTACGACCACGAGGAGCAGGACGAGAAGACCGAGATGTTCGGCCTTCAGAAGGCCATCCTCGACGGCTGGCGCGCCGAGCGCGGGCTCACCGGGCCCTCCCCGGCCCCGACCACCACCCACTGACGGCCGACGGTCCCCGATGATCGTTTACGCCGTCCTGCTGGTCGTCGTCGCCTGGCTCGCCGCCTGCGCCGAGACCGGTCTCGCCCGCGTCTCCCGCTTCCGCGCCGAAGCCGCCGTCCGCGGCGGCCGGCGCGGCGGCGACAAGCTGCTCGCCGTCACCGCCGACCCGACGCGCTATCTCAACGTCGCGCTGCTGGTCCGCATCACCTGCGAGACCTCCGCCGCCGTCCTGGTCACCGTGGTCTGCGTACGGCACTTCGACCACACCTGGCAGGCCCTCGCCGTCGCCATCGGCGTCATGGTGCTCGTCAGTTACGTCGCCATCGGCGTCTCCCCGCGTACCATCGGCCGCCAGCACCCGCTGAACACGGCCACCGCCGCCGCGTACGTCCTGCTCCCGCTGGCCCGCATCATGGGCCCCATCCCCAAGCTGCTGATCCTGCTGGGCAACGCCGTCACCCCCGGTAAGGGCTTCCGCCAGGGCCCCTTCGCCAGCGAGGCCGAACTGCGGGCCATGGTCGACCTCGCCGAGTCCGAGTCCCTCATCGAGGACGAGGAGCGGCGCATGGTCCACTCCATCTTCGAGCTCGGCGACACCCTCGTACGCGAAGTCATGGTCCCGCGCACCGAACTGGTCTCCATCGAGCGCTACAAGACCATCCGCCAGGCCATGACCCTCGCCCTGCGCTCCGGCTTCTCCCGTATCCCCGTCACCGGCGAGTCCGACGACGACATCGTCGGCATCGTCTACCTCAAGGACCTCGCCCGCCGCGTCCACATCAACCGCGAGTCCGAGTCCGACCCGGTGTCGTCGGTCATGCGCCCCGCAGCCTTCGTCCCCGACACCAAGAACGCCGGCGACCTGCTGCGCGAGATGCAGCAGCAGCGCAATCACGTCGCCGTCGTCATCGACGAGTACGGCGGCACCGCCGGCATCGTCACCATCGAGGACATCCTCGAGGAGATCGTCGGCGAGATCACCGACGAGTACGACCGCGAACTCCCGCCCATCGAGGACCTCGGCGACGGGAGATACCGTGTCACGTCGCGCCTCGACCTCGGCGACCTCGGCGAGCTGTACGGCATCGACCTCGACGACGAAGACGTGGAAACGGTCGGCGGGTTGCTGGCCAAGACCCTGGGCCGCGTGCCGATCCCCGGTGCCTCGGCCGTCGTCCCGCTGCCCGAGGACCAGTCGTACCCGGACCGGCCGGCGGGGCTTCGCCTCACCGCCGAGACCGTCGGCGGGCGCCGGAACCGGATCGGCGCGGTTCTGGTCGAGCCGGTCAAGGCAGAGGCGGACGAGGAAGTGTCGAGCCAGGACTAGCTTCTGATGCTTCGGCTGAGCCAGGGACTGAGCGTGCTGCGCAGGACCGGTTCCCGGTAGGTCTCATCACCTGGCACCGGTACGTACAGCCAGCAACCGGGCGGGAAGAACCGGCCCTTCACGTAAGCCAGTCCGCCGTACACGGAGCGCAGGAAGGCCGGCACGGCATCGCGGGGCACGTCCATGAACTCGACCCCGTCGACGGTGATCTTCGCGTCGTCCTCCGGGAAGATCTGTATCGTGACGGCAGGCGAGCCGCCCAGCTCCACGTACGCCTCGTGCGGCAGCGAACCGTCCGGGTCCAGGACCGCGAAGGCCCCGGCCGAGGTGCGGCGGGAGGTCTGGTCCGCGCCGATGTCGTCGGTGACGGTCATGTCCAGGTGGAACTCCTGCGCGATCTCACGGATCACGGTGACGGCGGCCTCCGTCGTCGGCAGATGCGGATGTCCCATCGGGCGTCAGGCCCCCAACTTCGTGATCAGAGCCGCCGAGTCCTCGATGTCGAGGGGCTGCCTTCCGATCATGGCATATCGCGCTGCGCGCCGCGTCCGGATGGACGCGGCGCCGCTGCACGGGAGTTGGTCAGGCCGTACGGGTACGGCGGGTCAGGCCCACCGCGACCAGTACGGCCACCACCGCGACCACACCGGCGTCGACGCCGAGCGCGAGGTGGATGCCGGACAGGAGGTCGGTACGGGTGGCGGCCAGGGCGCATGGCGATGCCGATCTGCTGGGAGCTGGTCACGAGGCCGGTGGCGAGGCCCTGTTCGTCGTCGGGCAGGCCGGAGGTGGCGGTGAGCCCGTAGGAGACGATCGCCCAGAGGTGACCGACGCAGGCGACGGTGATGGCGACCAGGGCGAGCCAGGTGCCGGAGGAGCCGGTGCCCAGGAGCACGAGGGGAGCGGTGAGCGCGGCCTGGAGGACGAGGCCGCCGATGAGGGTCGTACGGACGCCGAAGCGGCCGATGACGCGGGCGGCGGTCATACCGGTGACGGCCGCGGCCAGACCCTGGACGCCGAAGACCAGGCCGGTGCGGAAGGAGGACAGGCCCCGGACCTCCTGGAGGTAGAGGGTGGTCATGAAGACGACCGTGCTCATCATCGAGAAGGTGGTGATGCCGGCCAGATTGCCCCAGGCCACGGTCGGGCGCCGGAGCATCTTGAGGGACACCATGGGCTCGGCCGCCCGGGACTCCACGACCACGAAGGCGATGAGCAGGGCCGCGCCCGCGATCAGCGTGACGATGACGTCCGCGCCGCCGAAGCCGCGCTGGGCGGCCGTGGACAGGGCGTAGATCAGGGCGAGGAGCCCGCCGGTGACGGTGATCGCGCCGGGGATGTCGACCCGCGGGCGCAGCGGGTGCCGGGACTCGGTGAGCAGGCCGGGCGCGGCGGCGAGGACGACGGCGCCGGCGATGCCGAGCAGGGCCATGGTGGAGCGCCAGCCCAGCGCGTCGGTCAGGGCGCCGCCGAGGACGACGCCGATGGTGAAGCCGAGCGAGAGCAGCGTGCCGCTGATGCCCAGCGCGCGCTCGCGCTGCGGTCCCTCCGGGAAGGTCGTGGTGAGCAGCGACATGCCGGTCGGCACGATCACGGCCGCGCCCAGGCCCTGCACGGCGCGGGCGGCCAGGAAGACCGCCGGGGACCAGGCGAGCGTGGCCAGTACGGAGGCCACCGCGAAGAGTGCGAGGCCGGAGAGGAAGAGCCGGCGCCGTCCGTACAGGTCGGCGATCCGGCCGAAGAGCAGCAGGAAGCCGCCGGAGGGCAGCGCGAAGGCGGTCACCGCCCACTGCAGGTTGGCCTGGCTCATGCCGAGGTCCTTGCCCAGGACAGGCAGGGCCACATTGAGGATGGAGAAGTCGAGCGCCACCATGAACTGGGCGGCGCACAGGACGAAGAGGACCAGCTTGGCGCGGGTGGTGAGCTTTTCCGGGGCGGCGGTGGCTGCCGGGGTGGGAGAGGAAGAGGTGTCGATCGCCATGCCAGCAGCCTCGGGCTCCCGGAACAAACGTGGGGAGTGCGAACTTATGGTGGTGGTCGGACCACCAGCCAGTGAGCCCAGGGGGAGGAACGGAGCCTTGGCCCGTCGACAGGATCTGCGTGAGTTCTTGATGGCCCGCCGCGCCCGGGTCACCCCCGCCGACGCCGGGCTCCCAGGCGGCGGAGCCCGCCGCCGTACGCCCGGGCTGCGCCGCGAGGAGGTCGCCGTGCTGGCCGGGGTCGGCGTGTCCTGGTACCAATGGCTTGAGCAGGGGCGGGACATCACCGTCTCGCCGCAGGTGCTGGACGCCGTGGCGCGTGTGCTCAAGTTCAACGGCGCCGAGCGGCGGCACCTTTACGTACTGGCCGGCCTCAACCCGCCGGTGCCGGAGTCCGAATACGACGGCGAATACCTCTGCGACGGCCTGCGGCGGCTGATCGACGCGTGGATGCCGCTCCCGGCGCACATCATGGACGTCTACACCAACTGCGTCGCCTACACAACGACTCCGCCGCCCTGGTGCTCGGCTTCCGGCCGGAGATCTCCCAGAACTGCATGGTCACCTTCTTTACGGACCCCTTCTACCGGTCGCGGGCGAGGAGCTGGGAGCGGACCGCGCCCTGGGTCGTGGCGCAGTTCCGTGCCGCGATGGCCGACCATCCCGATGACGAGGGCTTCCAGTCCGTCGTCGAGGAGGTCTCCCGGCTCAGCGAGGAGTTCGTGGAGCTCTGGGCGCGAGCCGACGTGCGGGCGGGCGGCCAGCTGGTGAAGGAGCTGACCCACCCCGTCGTCGGCACCCTCTTCTTCGAGAGCACCCAGCTGCGCGTACCGGCCCGCCCTGACCTGACCATCGTGCTCCACAACCCCGTGCCCGACACCGACACCGCCGCCAAGCTGGAATGGCTGACCTCCCCGGAGGGCCGCCGCAGCGTCATGCGCCCGGCCGATACCCTGACCGCATGAGCGACGTGACCCCCCTCGACCCCGAAAACCGCAAGATCATCACCCTCGCCCGGTCCACCCGCGCCCGCAACGGCGTCCCCGAAGGCGCCGCCGTCCGCGACGAGACCGGCCGCACCTACGTCGCCGGCACCGTCGACCTCCCCTCCCTGCGCCTCACCGCCCTCCAGACCGCCGTCGCCATGGCCGTCGCCAGCGGCGCCAAATCCCTCGAGGCCGCCGCCGTCGTCACCCCCGCCGACGCCGTCCCCGCCGCCGACCTCGCCGCCGTCCGCGACCTCGGCGGCCCCGACACCCCCGTCCTCCTCGCCGGCCCCGACGGCGAGCTACGCGGCACGATCACTGCGGGTTAGAGGCCGCGCGAATAGGTGGGGTGGGTGAAGGAGCGGGGCGAGGGGCAAGTCTGGCAAGGCGGTGGGGGCACTCCCCCAGCCTTCGGCCGGGGGGACCCCCCAGCCGCCAGGGCTGGGGGAGAGGGAGGCGACGCGGTGGGAGCACTCTCCCCCAGACTCCGTCCGGGGGGACCCCCACCCAGCCGCCAGGCTGGGGGACGTCATCGACCGACGACAACGCCGCCAGGCGCCGCCCATCGGCACGCGACGCCGCCCCACCTATTCGTGCGGCCTCTTAGCTTGATCTTTAAGGTTGCTGCTGTGCTCCGTCGCGCTTGAGTGTGTCCTTTTTATTGCGTTTCTTGCCGACTGGGTGGCGGGGTGCGGGGATGGAG
>NZ_RJVR01000295.1 GCF_003999195.1 Streptomyces soli | reverse complement strand
CCGGCGGCTCTGGGACTGCTCGCGGTGGCCGCGCTGTGGGCGGACCGGCTGACCGGCCGGGCCCGGTGGGCGCGGGCCGCGGCGGGCACGGCGGGCGTCGCGCTGGCCACGACGGTCGTGGTGACGGCCGCGACGGGCACCGGCTACGGCTGGATAGACGCCCTCTCGACCCCCGCCTCGGCCTCCAACTGGTCGCTGACCAACATACTCGGCCGGCTGACTGGCCCCCTGGTCACCGCCGCCGCCTGGCACCGCGTCGGGCTCGTGGCGGCGGCCGCCGCGATCGTCGCCGTATGGCTGCTGCGCCGTAGGCTGGGGCCGGTGTACTGCCTCGGATTGAGCCTCGTCGCGCTGGCCCTGCTCGGGCCGGCGATCCGCCCCTGGTACCTGCTGTGGGGCCTGGTGCCGATAGCCGCCGCCGCGCCCAACGGCCGGGCCCGGCGCTGGGCGGCGGCCGGGAGCGGGCTGTTCGCCATGGCCGTGCTGCCCGACGGATTCCCCGCCACCGGCCAGCAGTTGGCGCTCGCCACGGCCGGCGGCGCGCTGGCTGCCCTCACGGTGGGCGGGCTGCGCGCGCTGCGCCTGGCGCGTACCGCATGAGCCCCGGCGCGCGCCTGCCGGTCGCCGCGACCGCGGTCGTCGGCACCGCGCTTTACCTCGTCACGGTGCCGCTGCACCGGCACTGGTTCGACGTCGGCGTGTACTACGGCGCGATCGGCGACTGGGTGCACGGCGGCCGGCTCTACGACTACGTACGCCCACGCACCCCCTACGGCTTCACCTATCCGCCCTTCGCGGCCCTGTGCATGCTGCCGATGGCCGCCCTGAGCTGGCATGGCGCGGTCGTGGTCAGCATCGCCCTCAATGCCGGCGCCGGGGTCGTCGTACTGGCCCTCACCGCCTGGCCGGTGATCCGGCGGGAGGGCTGGGCCCCGGCGTACGCGGGCACGCTGGCGGCCTGTCTGTTGGCGCTGCTGGAGCCGGTACGGGACACGCTCAGCCTCGGCCAGGTCAACCTGGCACTCCTGGCGCTGGTCCTGGCGGACGCGTACGCCCTGCGCACCGGCCGACGGGCGGCAGGCCTCGGCATCGGACTGGCGGCGGCCGTGAAGCTCACCCCGGCGCTGTTCATCGGCTACCTGCTCCTCACCGGTCGCCGACGGGCCGCCGCGACCGCCGCCGGCACGGCGCTCGGCGCCACACTGCTCACGGCCGCCGTGGCCCCGCAGGCCTCGCGGACTTTCTGGACGGCCGCCATGTGGGACACGAACCGCGTCGGCTCACTCACGTACGTCGGCAACCAGTCGCTGCGCGGTCTGCTGGCCCGGCTGGATGCCCCGGGCACGGTCTGGGCGTGCGCCGTGGCCGCCGTCCTCGCCGTATGGGCGCTGCGGGCCCGCCGGGCGTATGCGGCGGGCGACGACGTGGCGGGCTTCGCCCTCACCGGCATCGCGGCGTGCCTGGTCAGCCCGGTCACCTGGGTGCACCACCTGGTCTGGCTGATCCCGTCGCTCACCGTGACGGTGGACGCGGCCCTCCGCTCCCGGCCGCGCCGGTGGCCCGCGGCGGCCACGGCCTCGTACCTACTGCTCTCCAGCAGCATGATCTGGCTCTGGCTGGACGACACCGGCGGCATCGACGGCTTCCTCGGCGGCAACGCCTACGTCTGGCTAAGTCTCGCGCTGCTGGTCAAGCTGCCCGTACGGCAAGAGGAGGGCTCGGCCGCCACCGTGACGCCGCATCACCCTGCCGGCGCATCACCGCGCGCCCGCAGGTGATCTTCGCTGATAGGCAGGGTACGACGGGGTCAGGAGACCAAAGCGGACCGAAGCCGAGGAGCCCACCGTATGCGCGTGTCCCTGTGTCGGACGATTGCCGCCGCCCTGCTAGCTGCTGTCCCGGTGCTGACCGCTGCCGCGGCGCCCTCCTCGCATTCCGGAGCCGTGCGGAGTAGCCGGCTCGCACCGCTCCAAACGGAGCCCAACGCCATCCCGGGCCACTACATCGTGAGCCTCACCCGCGGCACGGACCCGGACAGTGTGCTCACCCGTATCGGCGCGAAGGCCAAGCACGTCTACCGCGACGCCCTGACCGGCTTTGCCGCCCCGCTCACCGAACCGCAGCTGACCCAGGTACGGGCGCTGCCGTCGGTGCTGGGCGTGGAGCAGGACTCCACGGTGACCCTCTCGCCGGAGGAGCGGCGGTCGGTGCCGGTACCGGCCAAGCGGGCGGCCGGCACCGGGATCCCGTGGGGACTGGAGCGGATCAACGAGCGGGCCCCGGGCAGCCACGGCTTCAACGTGAAGTCGACGGGCGCCAAGGTGACGGCGTACATCATCGACAGCGGTCTCGACTTCACGCACCCGGAGTTCAACGGCCGGGCCAGCCTCGGCGTCGACGAGATGAGCGACGGCAGGAACGGCGTGGACTGCGCGGGCCACGGCACTCATGTCGCCGGCACGGTCGGCGGGGAGCACACCGGCGTGGCCAAAAAGATCAACATCGTCGCCGTACGCGTCCTCAACTGCGACGCGCGCGGCCCGAACTCCGGCATCATCGCGGGCGTCAACTGGATCGCGGCGAACGCCAAGAAGCCGGCCGTCGCCAATCTCTCGCTCGGCGGCAACTACTCCCAGACCATGAACGCCAGCCTTGACGGCCTCGCCCAGGCCGGTATCTTCCCGGTCGTCGCGGCGGGCAACGGCAACACCAACTCCTGCGTCGTCTCCCCCGCCAGCGCTGCGCATGCCTTCACCGTCGCCGCCATCGACCAGTACGACCGCAAGGCCGACTTCAGCGACTACGGCCCCTGCATCAACATCAACGCCCCCGGCACCGGCATCACCTCGGCCTCCCTCAACGGCAGCTACGCCGACATGAGCGGCACCTCCATGGCGGCCCCCCACGTCACCGGGATCGCCGCGCTCTACAAGGACACCTTCGGCGACGTGACCTTCGCCACGCTCTCCAAGTGGCTCACGGACAACGCGACGCCGAACGTGCCAATCGGCGCCCCCTGGGGGACGCCGAGGCTGTTGGCCTACACGAACGGACTCTAGGAGGAGCGGGGAGAGCTACGCAGTGCGCAGCTCGACCGTCATCGACAGGTCGACGGGGTGCGGCATCGCCGCGACGGCCTCCCGTGGAGCCTTGCCCGGCACCGGGCGCAGCCGTCGGCTCTGCAGGACCGTGGCGAGGGTGATGACGAGTTCGGTCAGCGCCACCCCGTCCCCTATGCACTTGCGTGACCCCGCCCCGAAGGGAATGAACGCCTCTCGGGGCAGGTCACGGCGCCGGTCCGGAAGCCACCGGTCGGGGTCGAAGCGGCCGGGGTCGGCGAAAACAGCGGGGTCGCGGTGCACGGCGTACAGACTGAAGGCGAACTCGGTTCCCGCCGGGACGTCGAACCCGCCGATCTCGACGGGCTCGACAGCCCGGCGCATCATCATCGTCACCGCGTGCAGGCGCATCGTCTCGTCGACCACCTGGCGGGTGTACTCCAGCTTGGCGATGTCCTCGAAGGTGACCGGACTCGGCGAGGCCGGGCCGCCGACGACCGTGTCGATCTCCGCGAGCAGCCGCTCCTCCACCTCCGGATGCCGGGCTATCTCGTAGAACGCCCAGGCCAGGACGGAGGCGACGGTCTCGGCGCCCGCGAACAGGATGGTCACCAGCTCGTCGCGCACCTCCACATCGGTGAGCGACTCGCCGGTGTCCGCGTCGCGGGCGGCAAGCAGCATGGACAGCAGGTCCGGGGCGTCGCTCTCGCCCTTGACCCGCGCGGCCGATATCACCTCGTCGATGACCCCGCGCATTTCGGCGGTCGCCGCGTCGAAGGCCCGGTGGGCCGGGATCGGCAGCCGGTCCAGCGCCTTGGGCGACACCGCCCGCAGCAGCATGTTCTTGAGGATGAGCGGCATATTGCGTTGAACCACCTCCACCGCGCGCCGGCCGGTGTCGGTGCCTGCGGAGAACATGGTCGCCGTGAGCGTGCCGGTCGCGTATTCCGACGCCACGTCCAGCACCGGAATCGTCTCACCCGGCTCCAGGGAGCCAACCAGGGCGAGAGCGTGGTCGGTGATGATTTCGCCGTACTGAGCGACACGGCTCTGGTGGAACATCGGCTGCATCAGCCTGCGGTGCTTGCGGTGCGTCTCGGCTGGCGCCGTGCCCAGCCCGCTACCGAGCAGCGGACGCATCCGGTCGTAGAGCCGACCCTTCTCGAAGCTGCGGGCCTTGCGGACCATGAGGTCATGAGCGAGCGAGGCGCTGGTGACGAAGTAGACCGGCATCGTGCCGATATCGATACGGACGAGTTCGCCGACGGCCCGCAGGTTTTTCACAAAGGCGAGCGGGTTTCGCCAGAGTGGCCATACGTGACCGAGGAGCGGAAGTGCGCCGGGAGCGCGTGGCACCGACTGCAACACTGCTTTCACTCCGAAAACCCCTTTTCTTTCCCGGAACCTATGCCGTGTGCTGTGTCATCGGGTGTAGGAAGGAGTGCACTGATACGGCTGAGCCATAGGCGGTCCCGTGTGACGTGGAGGCGTCCTGAAGCTCTGGGAGGAGATCCCACCACCAGGAGATCACCGGAATGTCCAGCGGCTCCGGACTGTCGTCGGTCGGGGTGTCGCGGAAGGTCGAGGGGAGGTCTGCCGGATCGTCGGGTGTGGTGTAGCGAATCGACGTGATCTCCCAGTCCTGGGCCCCGCGTATGAAGTGCCCCAGGCTGTCGACGTACTGCCGCAGCTGCGGGCTGCCGGTGGCCTTGAGGTGCGCGGACATACGGAGGAAGAGGTTCATGACGCGGTCGCGATAAGCGATAGCGGTGAGCAGCGCGTGTCCGGGGCCGATGCCGTACTCCTGCCCCAGCACGCGTACGGCGTTGAGGTAGTAGCCGCCGGCGCGGTGCTCCTTGTGGTGGGAGAGGATGTCGTTGTCCCAGCCGATGATGAAGTGCGCCATCTCTCCGGCGGCACGCACCCAGGTGTGGTCACGCTCGTTGGGCTGGAGTTCGTAGCCGTGCCCCATCTCCAGGAGGGGCAGAATCACCGACGTCGCCCCGTCGTAGATACGCATCAGGGTGTAGTCGTTGAGGTCGGGAACCGTACCGCGGCTGCGGAAAGACGCCTCCCAGACCACCGACGAAAAGTACTCCCGCAGGGCGTCGATCCAGCGGGTAACCTGTACGGACGTGCCGTAACGGTCCATCCGGTAGCGGAGATCCCGCAGGCCCAGGGCCAGCGGATCATCGACCAGCATGGGAGCTTCCGGATTCTGGGCGACACGTATGAGCCGCGAGAGCGCGCCGATGAGCTCGCCTGGCTGAGTGCCGATCTCCCCTTCCTCGCAGTAGCCGTCATCGACCCCGAAGAGCCAGAGTATGAAGTCCGCGGCGATGGTGATGACCTCTTCGCGTCCTTCGGGAAAGATCCGCGCGGCGAAGGTGCCGATGTCATGCTTCACCAGCCGGCTTCGCAGCTCGTGGGATCCGATGCTGAACTCATCGGCCCACGCGGCGGTATGGGCGTCTATGGCCACATGGCGAGGGTGGATGGCTGATCGGAGTGGAGAGTAGATCGGTGGCACTGTCAGCTCAGGCCCCACGGACGATCACCTCTCAGTTGTTTCCACGCTGACCACTCACGTGGCGGCCAGGCGCATGCCGGGCCGCATAAGTGAGTGGATCATTTACAGCGACCATTACTCCGGCATATGGCACTGTCCGTCAAGGCGCCAAATCTCATCATGCGAACACCAGTTGGCATGCACCCCCATTGCGCCGAGCGTGCGCCCCGTGTGCGCCCGGCGCATGACCCCGGACTGAGCAGGGCGTCATGCCTAGGCAGCGGCCCCCGGCGCAATACGGGGCGCACGGGCGCACTGGCCCGTGCGCCCTAACCGCGCTGGTCGCAGAATGAGACGAAGATAACTCGGCGGCTACCTCCCGCGGAACCACGAGGTCAGCGCGCTCCACCGGGAGCGCCGCTGCCGTGGCACCGGAGCCCCGACGGGTGCGGCCGCGGCAATGGGCTCAGGCTGGGCGGGCGGCATCTCGGCTGCCGGAGGCTGGGCCTGCGGAGTACGCGGTGTCGGGAGCTGCTCTCCCATGGGCTTGCGCGGGCTGAACTTCACCGGGAGATCGACCATGTGACGTGAGAGGAACGCGGCCCGGGAGCGCAATTCCCCCTCCTCCACGGCCAGGTGCAGGTCGGGCAGGCGCATCAAAAGGGTGTCGATCCCGGTGTCCGCGATGGCCCGTCCGATGTCCTGGCCGGGGCACTCGTGCGGACCGCTGCTGAAGGCCAGGTGGGAACGGTTGCCGTACAACGAGGCGTTCAGGTCGGGGCGGACCCGCGGGTCCACGTTGCCGGCCGCCAGGCCGAGCATGAGCATGTCGCCCGCCTTGATCTGCTGGCCGGCCAGCACGGTGTCACCGGTGGCCCACCGCCCCAGCACCGCCGCCATGGGCGGTTCATCCCACAGCACCTGCTCCAGGGCATCCGGGAGGGTCATTTGACCACCATTCAGGTGCGCGCGGAAGCGCGGATCGGTCAGCACCATCTTCAGACCGCTGGCAATCAGGTTGACCGTGGTCTCGTTGGCGGCGACCAGGACGAGCCGCAGATGCTCCGCGATCTCCTCGTCGGTCAGGCCTGCGTCGTCCCGGCCCAGCAGGGACGCGAGATCCCCACCGGGGTCCGCTCGCTTGCGGACGGCCAACTGGGTGCACAGCCGCATGACGTACTCGTTGCTCGCGATGGCCGTCTCGGTGCCCATCAGCATGTCGCGGAGGGCCTTGACCAGCCTGGGGCCTTCCTCCTCCGGCATGCCCAACAGCTGGGTCATGACGAGCATAGGCAACTGCTCGGCGAACTGCGACACAAGGTCGGCCCGCCCGGACTGGCAGATCTCGTCGACCAGTTGGTTGGCGAAGCGGGTGATGTACTGGCGGATGCCACGGCGGTTGAGGCGCCCGAGGCTGTTGGTGACGGCTCCACGCAGCCGGTCGTGCTCGACTCCGTCGGCGAAGACGCACACCGGCTGCCAGGCGACCACCGGCAGCAGCGGCCAGTCCATCGGGACCTTGCCATCCTTGAGCTGGTTCCAGATCCGCGAGTCCCGGGAGAACCGCGAGGGATTGCGCAGCACTTCGAGGTTCTCGTTGTGGCCAACGACCAGCCAGGCGGGCTGCTCGCCGAGCAACAGGACCGGTGCCACCGGCCCGTACTCGGCGCGCAGCTTCTCGTACAGGCCCTCGGGGTCGGCGTCGACCTCGGGACCGTAGAGCCGGGTCAGGCCACCGGGGGCGGCGCCACCCGAACTATGGGCGGGGCACTCGGGGGGAGGGGTGGTCATGATGCCTCCGTTTTCACGGCGAGGGAGTACAGGTAGCGCATGAGGGCCATCAGGACGTCCCGGCTGGAATCGCGCTTGCGGGCATCGCAGTCGACGATCGGTACGTTGTCGGGCAGGTCCAGGGCGGCCCGCAGCTCCTCCACGGGATAACCGGGGGCACCCGCAAAGGTGTTTATGGCGACGACGAAGGGCACTCCGCGCTCCTCCAGCCGTCCGATCACATCGAAGCTGACTTCCAGCCGGCGCGTGTCGACCAGCACCACCGCACCGAGGGCGCCCTCGAACAGGCCGTTCCAAAGGAACCAGAAACGTTGCTGCCCGGGCGTGCCGAACAGATACAGCACCAGTTCGTCGTTGATGCTGATCCGGCCGAAGTCCATGGCGACCGTGGTCTCGGACTTGCGCTCGACCCCGGTGTTGTCGTCGACCCCGACCCCCGCCTGGGTCATGGTCTCTTCGGTGGTCAGCGGGCGGATCTCGCTCACCGATCCGACCAGGGTCGTCTTGCCGACCCCGAAGCCGCCCACGATCACTACTTTGACGGCGGTGGAGACCGATGACGGCAATATGTCCTCGCTCCGCGGCCCCACAACCGCGTCAGAGCTTTTGAAGTCCATGCATCACCGCCTCGATAAGTGCGCGTTCGGGAAGAAGTGCCTTGGGGACCGGAGCACGTGCCTCGACGTGCTCGTCCTTCAGGAGGTCGGCCAGGATGACCATGACCAGGCTGATCGGCAGATCCGTGTATGCGGAGATCTCGGCCACGGAGAGAGGGGACTCGCAGAGGCGGAGAATCCCCGCAGCCTCCGGCTGGATCGTCGGCTGTGGCTCCGACGTGGCCACGATCAGCGTGACCAGGTCGAGAGCGGCCTTGCCGGTCCCGGTACGTCCGCCCGTGACCACGTACATTCGCCCGGGGTCGTACTCGTTCTCGTCGACCCCGGGCTCGTGGTCCCCTTCGCTCATGCGGTCAGGCCGTCGTTGCGGGGCGGGCTGGTCAAATGCGCGCCGATGCGCGCGACGAGGTCACGCATCTGCTGCCCCATCAGGCCGGCGTCCACCTCCTCGTCGGCGAGGACGGCGAGGTAGGCACCGGGGCCGGCCGCCATCATGTAGAAGAAGCCTCCCGACATCTCGATGACGACCAGCCGCATCCGCCCGTCGCCGCGCGGGAATTCCGTGCCCACGGCCGCCGCGAGACTCTGCAGCCCGGCGCAGGCCGCCGCCAGGCGGTCAGCGGCGTCCGGGTCGCCGCCGTGCTGGGCCATGCGCAGGCCGTCGGAGGACAGCACAATCACATGCAGCGTTCCCGGAACGCCCTCCGCGAGATCCTTGAGCATCCAGTCCATGTTGGCCCGCTGCTGAATCACGGCTTCTCACTCTCATCTAACGACGTCTCGTCACTGTTCTTGCTCGCAGGCGTGGCCGGCGGGGTGTCGCCGTTGACTCCGCTAGTGAAAGCGGCCAACCACAGGCCCGGCTGCACCGGTTCGGACTGCGCCGGCTCGGAGGAAGTAACAGTGGCGGCCGAATGCTGCGCCTTGGCCGCGGGGACAGCTCCGGAGTCCGCGTACGAGGTACGGCGACGCCGCTGCGGAAGCCCGTTCGGGGTCCGCTCGGTCACCACGGGGATGTCGTCGTCATCCGTCATGGAAACCGCCGGCGGCGAGGCCTTCGGGCCGGGGATCAATGGTCCCACCGGCTTGATGTCCACCGGCATCCGGCTCCGGTCGGCCTTGACGCTCGACTGCGAGTTGGACGTGGCACCGATGCCGTGCGCGATGCCGGTCGCGGGGGCGCTGGTGATGAGCTCCGACGGCACGATCAGCACGGCACGCACACCGCCGTACGCGGACGAGCGCAGCGAGATCTGGAAGCCGTACGCCCGGCACAGACGGCCGACCACCGCGAAACCGAGCCGCGGGGTCTCACCCAGGTCCTTGAGGTCGATACCGGCCTGCGCCTCGGCGATGGCCTGCTCGGCCCGGTCGCGGGCATCGGGACTCAGGCCGACGCCGCCGTCCTCGATCTCGATGGCGATACCGGTCTGCACCTCGACGGCAGACACATGCACCCTGGTCTGCGGCGGGGAGTAGCGGGTCGCGTTGTCCAGCACCTCGGCGATCGCGTGGATCAGCGGCTCGACGCCGGGGCCGACGATGCCGACCTGGGCGATGGAGTGCAGATCGACCCGCTGGTAGTCGGTGATACGGGACATGGCGCCGCGCATCACGCTGAAAAGCGCGACGACCTTGCTCCACTGGCGGCCGGGCCGCGCGCCGCCCAGCACCGAGATGCTGTCCGCGAGCCGGCCGATGAGGGCGGTGCCGTGGTCGAGCTTCAGCAGGTCACCGAAGACGGCGGGCGAACCGCCGTGCCGGTCCTCCATCCTGCGCAGGTCGGAGGCCTGCTGGTTGGCGATGGCCTGAACACGGCGGGCGACGTTGACGAACGCGCGCTGCGAGGACTCACGGATGTCCTCCTCGGCGGAGAACGCTTCGAGCGCGGAGCGCAGCAACGCGACGCGGGCGGCCTGGAACTCGGGGGTGAGACCTTCGTCGAAGTGCTCGACGCCGGCGAGTACGTCATCGACGAACTCGCCCTGCTGGAGCCGGCTCACCGCGTGCGGCAGCTGCTGCCGCGCGAGCCGTATGGTCTCCTCTTCCTGCCGGGCCAGACTGTGGCGCAGCTCCGCGACCTGGCGTGCCGCCTGCTCGCGCAGCGCCCGTAGGGCGCGGCCCCGGCGGGCCGCCTCCGCGGCGACGACGGCGACCGCGAGTGCCGCCACCGCCCCGCACCAGGCGACCGGCATGCGCGCGCCGGAGGGGGCGAGCGCGACGGCGACGGCAGCGGCTCCCACGGTCACGACGGTGGGTAGTAACCACGCAAGAACAGGGGTGGGTCGCCGGTCTCCGGGTGGCGAGCCTGCACGAACCATCAGCATCCTCAAACGATCGCGGGATTACGGAACGACGAACGGGGGTCGGCCCCAGCGGGAACGAGCACGCAGGGTTGACCTGGCGTAATTGCGACAACACGCTGAGCCGCAAGTAGCATAGCCCGTTCCGGGGGCCCGGGAAGCCGCACCAAGCATATGCCTCTGTCCCCAATGTGCTTTCTAGGAACGACAGTTCGGACCTTCATTCGCGCCACCCCTTGCGCCGGCCCTACCGGCGGTAAGGCCGGGCGGGAAAGGGAATGGCGGCGGCTCCTATAAGCGCGAAACCGGACGAATCCGCCCGCTTCGGGGGCATAGCATGGATATATGCCGTTCGACACGGGCGATGCCGCGACGGCGGTCCTGGACGCCACCGGCACCGTGATCGGCTGGACCCGGGCCGCCGAGCGGCTGCTCGGCCACCGGCCGGCGGATGTGCTGCACCGGTCCGCCGCCGCCCTGCTGGCTGCCCCCGAGGACGCCTCGCGGGCGGCGGCCGTCGTGGAGCACTGCCGTACGGAGGAGAGCTGGGCCGGGTTCGTGGGCCTGCGCCACCGCGACGGGCGGCGGATCCAGGTGGGCCTGCGGGTGTCCCCGGTGCACACCGCCCCAGGTGAGGGCGAGAACCCGGACCAGTGGGTGGTCTCCGCCGTCGACATGTCCGAGAACCCGTCCCTGGCGGTCAGCGGTCCCCTCCTGGAGAGCATGCTGACCGGCGCCCCCATCGGCATGGGCATCGTCGACCCGGATCTGCGCTACGTATGGATCAACGACGCCCTGGTGAACAGGGGCGGCGTCTCGCGCGAGCAGCGCATCGGCCGCGGCCTGAAGGAGACCCTGCCCGGCCTGGACACCGACGCCATCGAGGAACGGATGCGGCAGGTCCTGCGGACCGGCACCCCCATCATCGACTACGAGTACCGGGGCTGGACCCTGGCCGAGCCGTACCGGGAGCGCGCGTACTCGACGTCCTACTTCCGGCTCGCCGACGCCGCAGGCACCGTGCTCGGCGTCTGCTACATGGTCATGGACGTCACCGACCGCTGGCGGGCCCGCGAGCGCCTGGCCCTGCTCGACGAGGCCGGCGCGGTCGTCGGCAGCACCCTGGACATCGTCCGCACCGCCCAGGAGCTGACCGACTTCGCCGTGCCCCGACTCTGCGACTTCGTCACCGTCGACCTCCTCGACGCGGTGCTGCACGGCGACGAACCCGGCTCCGGGCCCGGGATCGCCGCCGCCACCGGCGCGTCGCTGCGCCGCACCGCCATGCGGTCGCTCCGCGAGGGCACCCCCGAGTCGGCCGTCGCGCCGGGCGAGCCCATCGGCGCGCCCGAGTCGTCCCCGTACGATCGCTGCGTAGTGGACGGCAAGGCCAGGCTGGATGTCGTCCTGGACGTCGAGAACACGCCCTGGATCGCCGAGGACACCCTGCGGGCGGCCCGGATCCGCGAGTACGGGATGCGGTCGGTCATGTGGGTGCCGCTGCGAGCGCGCGGCACGGTGCTGGGGGTGGCCACCTTCGTACGGACCCGGCATCCGGACGTACGGTCCCGGCACCCCGAGCCCTTCGAGGAGGACGATCTGCTGCTGGCCGAGGAGATCTGCGCCCGCGCCGCGCTCTGCGTCGACAACGCCCGCCGCTTCACCCGCGAGCACCACTCCGCCGTCGCCCTCCAGCGCGCCCTCCTGCCGCCCGGCGTCACCGGCGGCGGCGCGCTCGACGTCGCCTCCCGCTACGTCCCGGCCAACGTCCGGGACGGCATCGGCGGCGACTGGTTCGACGTCATCCCGCTCTCCGGCGCCCGGATCGCCCTCGTCGTCGGCGATGTGGTCGGCCACGGCATCCACGCCGCCGCGACCATGGGCCGGCTGCGTACGGCCGTGCACACCCTCGCCGACATGGACCTGCCGCCCGACGAGCTGCTGGCCCACCTGGACGACCTCGTCCTCCGGCTGGCGGAGGAGGACAGCCTCGTCGACGGCGATGACAGCGGCGGGGACGACGAGGCCGCCTCGGCCACCGTTCTGGGAGCGAGCTGCCTCTACGCCATCTACGACCCCGTCGCCCGGAGCGTCACCATGGCCCGCGCCGGCCATCCGCCGCCCGCCCTCGTCACCCCGGACGGCCAGGTCAGCTTCCCCGACCTGCCGGACGGGCCCCCGCTCGGCCTGGGCGGCCTGCCCTTCGAATCCGCCGAGCTCGAACTCCCCGAGGGCAGTCTCATCGCCCTCTACACGGACGGCCTCATCGAGAACTCCGGCGACGACCTCGACACCGGCCTCGACCGCCTGGGCGAGATCCTCGCCCAGCCCGGACTCACCCTGGAGGGCCTTTGCGCGAAGGCCATCGCCGGCCTCGTCACCGGCCCGCCCTCCGACGACATCGCCCTCCTCATCGCCCGCGCCCACGCCCTCTCCGCCACCCAGGTCGCCGCCTGGGACCTGCCCTCCGACCCGGCCGTCGTGTCCGGCGCACGCGCCCTGGCGGTCCGTCAACTCGCGGAATGGGGCCTCGACAACCTCGCCATGACCACCGAACTCGTCGTCAGCGAACTCGTCACCAACGCCATCCGCCACGCCACCGGGCCCATCCGCCTCCGCCTCATCCGCCAATCCGTCCTCATCTGCGAGGTCTCCGACACCAGCAGCACCTCCCCCCGCCTCCGCCACCCCCGGACCACCGACGAAGGCGGCCGCGGCCTCTTCCTCGTAGCCCAACTAACCCGCCGCTGGGGCTCCCGCCACACCCCCACCGGCAAACTCATCTGGGCCGAACAGGACCTCCCCGCGCCGTCCGCTCTGGCCGCTCAAGCCCCCGGGCCCGTCTGATGCACCTTGCGGCGGGTCCGGGATGTGACGTCGACGGCGGGGAAGATGCGCTGGGCTGAACCTCCCCCTGCCGCCCTCGCAGCGCTCGGCGCTGGCGCGCCTCCCGCGCTTCGGGACGGCTGCGCCGGACTCCGTCCGGCTCAAGCCCCCGGCACCGTTTGATGCAGCTGCCGAACGAACGCCGCATTGCTCGGCGTCTGCTTGATCCGCTCCAGAAGGACCTCAAGGGTCGCCCGCGAATCACGCTCCTGGAGAAGGCGCCGCAGGCCACGCACAGCGATCAGTTCGGCCGGCGGGAGAAGAAGTTCCTCGCGACGGGTGCCGGAGGGGGTGACGTCGACGGCGGGGAAGATGCGCTGGTCGGCGAGGGTGCGGTCGAGGCGGAGTTCCATGTTCCCGGTGCTTTTGAGCTCCTCGAAGTAGTAGTCGTCGGCGCGGGAGCCGGTGTCGACGAGGGCGGTGGCGAGGATGGTGAGGGAGCCGCCTTCTTCGGCGAGGCGGGCGGTGCCGAAGAGCTTTTTGGGGCCGAGGAGGGCCGCGGCGTCGACGCCGCCGGTGAGGGTACGGCTGTTCTTGGCGGCGGCGTTGTTGTAGGCCCGGCAGAGGCGGGTGATGGAGTCCAGGAGGATGACGACGTCCTGGCCCAGCTCCACAAGCCGCTTGGCGCGCTCGATGGCGAGTTCGGCCAGGGCGATGTGCTCCTTGGCGGGGCGGTCGAAGGTGGAGGCCAGCACCTCGCCGCGTACGGAGCGACGCATGTCGGTGACTTCCTCGGGGCGTTCGTCGAGGAGCACCATCATGAGGTGGCAGTCGGGGTGGTTGTCGGCGACCGCGTGCGCGAGGGCCTTGAGGAGGACCGTCTTGCCGGTCTTCGGCGGTGCGACGATCAGGCCGCGCTGGCCCTTGCCGACGGGGGCGACGAGGTCCACGAGCCGGGTGGCCAGGCCGGCGGACGACGTTTCGAGGCGCAGCCGCTCCCGGGGGTGCAGCGGCGTGAGTTCGGCGAAGTGCGGCCGGGCGCGCAGCGCCGCCGCCTCCGGGGGGCGGCCGTTGACCCGGTCGAGGTGGGTGAGGCCGGGCGCGCCTTCGACGAAGTCGCCCTTGCGCAGGCCGTACTGGCGGATGCGGGCGGCCGGCACGGTCACGTCGTGCGGCCCGGGCAGGTAGCCCGCCTTCCGCAGGAAGCCGTTGCCGCCGTTCACGATGTCAAGGACACCGGATGTTTGTTCGATTGGTTCGGTAGTGCCGAGCATGGGGGGTCCTTTCACGGACACGGCGTAATCGGAAAACGAGACGCAACGCATCGAGGGAAGAAAAGTGATGACCGCACCACCGGCTCGCCGATCCCAAGAAAAGGACGGCCCATCAGCGGTACGAGAGGGAACCAGCACCGGCGCCACTTGTCAGGGCGTACTCGGGTGCTGTTTGAACTGTATCACAACCCCGGGGTGGGCTCAGTCGCGGACGCCGACCCTGACGGCCACCTCGACGGCCAGGGCCCTCGCCGCATACCCGTCGCCGAATGCGGCGACCCCCTCGTCGACGCCCGCGCCGAGCCGCCGCCCCCGCAGCAGCGGTCCACTCCGCCCTGCACACGGCCGGCCTTACCGCGCAGGGCCGGCCGATCGGCGAGGCCTTCGCCTACACCGGGCCCTCCCCGTGGCTCTACATGTCGGTCGACGCCGACAAGGTGGTCGCCGACAACGCCACCGTCCGCTGCCAGATCATCCGTGCCGACGGCTCCATCGCCACCGTCGGCACCTTCCGTCTCGAGGACGGCTACGCCAGCTGGGGCGGCCCCTACCCGGCCCGCATCTCCCCCGTCACCGGCGTCCGCCTCCTCAGCGCCGACGGCTCCGTGGTCAGCACCTCCACCTTCGGGCCGGCCGGGCGCTGATCACGCGCCCGCCCGGCCGCCCGCGACCCGCCGTACGACGCGCAGCAGGTACTCCCGGCGGTCGAGCGGATTGTGGTCCGCCCGCGATCGCTCCGGGACCGTGCCCCGTACCGGTTCGTAGCGCTCGAAGACGCACTCCAGCACCCCTTCGCCGTGCGTCAGCCCCGGTAGCTGCTGCTCCAGCTCGTGTACCCGTGCCGCCGGAATCTCCCCCTCCAGCAGGCACGACGACCCCAGCTGCTCGGGGGTCCCCGGTACGGCCCCGAGCCGGGCCAGCACCGGCAGGATCGGCCCGAAGGCGTCGGCCGGCAACTCCAGGCGGAAGCGGTGCACCGGCTCGTACACCCGGGTGCCGGCCTGCTTCAGGGCGCTCATCAGGACCAGCGGCGTCAGGTTGCGGAAGTCCCCGGCCGTGCTCGACATGCTCTTGTCGAATACGCCGTGGGAGTGGCTCTGCCGCGGCCAATAGCCGGAATGCGTCATGGTGACCGTGCAGTCGGTGACCTGCCAACCGTGGACTCCTTGCCGCAGCGTTTCCCGTACCGTCTCCTCCACTGCTTTACGGAACGCCAGCGGCAGCGCGCCGGGCTCGATCTCCAGCCGGTACCGCACACCGGAGTCGAGGGGGGCCGGATCAATCCGCAGCCCCACCGTCGCGAGGAACGGATTGGGCTCCTTGGCGATGAACTCGGCGGCAGCACCGGTCCCGACGAGCCTTTCGATGCAGATCGTCGTGGTCTCGCTGAACTCCACGTCGAGGCCGAACTCGTTTGCCAGCGTCGCCTGAATGACCTCCTTCTGCACCTCCCCGTAGAGCGACACGAGGAGTTCCTGACGGACCTCGTCCTGCCGCAGGTTGATCAGCGGATCCTGCTCGGCGAGCTGTACGAGCGCGACGCGCAGCGCGCCCCTGTCGGCCGCACGGCACGGCGCCACCACCGTCTCCAGCGTCGGCGGGGCGAAGTGACGGGCCGCCGACGCCGTCCGCGATACGCCGAGCGTGTCGCCGATCCGGATGTCCCCCAGCCCCCAGAGCTTCCCGATCCGCCCCGCTCCCACCTCCCCGCGCTGCGCGGCCGCCCCCCGATCGAACACGCCGATCGCGGTGACCTTGCCCTCGCGGGCCTCGCCGCCCTCGCCGAAGGGCAGCCGGTCCCGTACTCGTACCGTCCCCGAGAACACCCGTGCGTACGCGATCTTCTCCCTCGCCGGTCCGCGCTCGACCTTGAACACCGTGCCCGAGACCGGCCCGTCCTCGTCCCCCTCGGCCACCGGCAGCAACTCCCTGATCCCGGCACTCAGCTCCGCCACACCCGCCCCGCCGACCGCCGACCCGAAGAACACCGGATGCACCAGCCCCCGCCCGACCTGCCCCGCGAGCTCCCGCCGCAGCCGCCCGTACGACAGCGCTGTCCCGTCGTCCACATACGCGGCCAGGACCGCGTCGTCCTGGTCGGCCAGCACCTCGGCCAGCCCGGCTGTGAACTCCGCGTCGTCCGCGCCGTAAGGCCGGAAGTCGGGCGTGCGCGTGCCGAGGCCGCGCGCCGACCCCATGGGGACGATCGCCGGCGCCAGCTTGTCGGCGATGCCGTGCAGCACGCGCTCGTACTGCGCGCCAAGGCAGTCGATCTTGTTCACGAAGATGAGGGTGGGGATGCGCAACCGGCGCAGCGTCCGCATCAACACGCGCGTCTGCGCCTGCACACCCTCGACGGCCGAGACCACCAGCACCGCGCCGTCGAGCACGCTCAACACCCGCTCCACCTCCGCGATGAAATCCGGGTGGCCGGGTGTGTCGATCAGATTGACCGTGATGTCATCCAAGGCGAACGACACAACAGCGGACTTGATCGTGATACCGCGCTGCCGTTCCAGTGCCAGGGAATCGGTCTGCGTACTGCCGTCATCGACACTGCCGATCTCGTCGATGACACCGGCGGCGAAGAGCAGCCGCTCGGTCAGGCTCGTCTTACCGGCGTCTACATGCGCCAGAATTCCCAAGTTCAACGTACTCACGCCGCGTCATGTCCTCTGGGTAGGTTGCAATTCCCTTCTGGTTGGACATGAACGCTTCGCGCATTTCCGTCTCCCTGCTCGACTCTGCTGGTGCCGGGAGTACAGCAGGCGGCCACCCCGCGGGGCAACCGAATTATGAGGCCGCGCAAATAGGTGGGGCGGAGGAAGGAGCGTGTCGAGGGCCGAGTCTGGCAAGGCAGTGGGGGCACTCTCCCCCAGACTCCGTCCGGGGGGACCCCCACCAGCTTTCGGCCGGGGGGACCCCCACCAGCCGCCAGGGCTGGGGGAGAGAGAGGCGACGCGGTGGGGGCACTCTCCCCCAGACTCCGTCCGGTGGGGGCACCTCCCAGCCGCCAGGCTGGGGGAGGACCCCCACCAGCCTTCGGCCGGGGGACCCCCACCCAGCCGCCAGGCTGGGGGACGTCGTCGACCGACGACAACGCCGCCAGGCGAGAGCCATCGGCACGCGACGCCGCCCCACCTATTCGCGCGGCCTCTATGTGGCGCCGGAATACCGGACGGCGGTCAGGCCGGGCGGCGGGCGATGACGCCGAACATGGTCACCGACATGTGCAGGGCGCCGCGCCCGGCGGCTGCCGTGAGGTCGGCGTAGAGCCGGTCGCGCTGGCCTTCGGTGATCAGGTCGCGGCGTACGGCACCTTCGCCGAGCATCCGTATGATCGGCCAACTGACCTTCTGGTGGTCCTGAATGAGGGCCTGGGAGCCGACGTCGTGGATCTCGAGCCCCGCTGCGGCCAGCTGGCCGACCAGCTTCCGGCCGGCGTACGGATTGGCGGCTGCCGTGAGGGCGCCGCCGGTCAGGACCGCCACCACGTCGGCCTCGCCGGGGTGCAGGATCGTGGTCGCCCAGTCGGTGTCCAGGAGCGCGACCCGGCCGCCCGGCCGCAGCACCCGCGCGATCTCCGTGGCTGCCTTCTCCGGCTCGGCCAGATGCTGGAAGACCCGCTCGCACCACACCGCGTCGACGTCGGCATCGCCGACCGGCAGCGCCAGCGCGTCGCCGTCCACGAACCGGGCCCGGCTGCCGGCCTCGGCCGCACGCCGCTCGGCAACCGACCGCACCCCGGGGTTCGGTTCCACCCCGAGTGCGTCACCGGCCGGCCCGACCGCCGCTGCCAGCACCTGCGTCTCCGACCCCGTGCCGGCCCCGATGTCCAGCGCCCGCTCGCCGGACCGCGCGGCCATGCCCCGGTGCGCCCACTCCCGCAGCCGCCGCACCCCGGCGCTCGCCGCCTGGACGTCCAGCGCGCCGACCAGCAGGTCTGTGTTCGAGCCCTTGATGTTGTCCGAATGGAACGCCGAGTTCGGCCGCGATTCCCCCATGCGCAGCACTGTAGCGCGCCACCCGCCCGCCCTCGGGCCAGTAACAGCCGTGGGACGGACGGGTGGAGAGGAGCAGTTGGGCTCGTCGCGGTGACCGCGTCAGCAGCTCAGGTTGTTGCCCGGAGTCGTCCCCAGGATCTGGACGAAGGCGTTGTACCGGTCGATCCGGCTCTGCACCTGCGCCGGGTTACCGCCGTTGCACTCGATCGAGCCGTTGATGCTGCGGATGGTCTCGCCGAAGCCGGCGCCGTTGACCATGGCGTTGTGGGGGGTCATCGTGCCGGGGCCGGACTGGGTCATCCAGTACCAGAGGCCGGTCTTCCACGCCACGGCGGCGTCGTTCTGCACCAGCCACGGGTTGTTGAGCAGGTCGATGCCGAGCGCGTCACCGGCCGCCTTGTAGTTGAAGTTCCAGCTGAGCTGGATCGGGCCTCGGCCGTAGTACGCGGACTGGCCGGCCGGGCAGCCGTACCACTGGCTCCAGTCGCAGTAGTGCGAGTAGTTGGCCGTGTTCTGCTCCACGATGTAGACCAGACCGCCCGTCTCGTGGCTGACGTTGGCCAGGAAGGCGGCGGCCTCCTGCTTCTTCACCGTGTCGCTTCCGGTGGTGGCGAAGGCCGGGTAGGCACTGAGGGCGGCGGTCAGACCGCTGTACGTATAGAAGGAGTTCCGGCTGGGGAACATCTGGTTGAACTGGGCTTCGCTGACCACGAATCCCGAGGGAGCCGGTGTCGAGCCGCCGCCTCCGCTGCCGCAGGCGCCCTGGTCGGACCAGACGTCGGCGCTGCCGGGCCTCTCGTTCTGGGTCCACCACTTCGCAAGCCAGTTGTGGCTGTTGTACGAGGCGGTCATTCCGCCGGTGTAGACGGCCGACGAACTCCAGGCGGAGGCGCAGTCGGCCGCCGAGGCGGAGGACGCGGGCAGGACCAGAAGGATGCCGAGAATCGTGGCGACGGTGGTGAGCAGTGCCGCGATACGCCGTGGCATGTGATCACTCCTTTTGCGCGGCCGCGCTGAAGGAGTGGCGGCCGCTGTGGGGGGTGACAGCACTGAACCCCACTGGTCTGTACCTGTCAAGGTCTAGACCATCGGTTAGGCCCCGGGGAGCGGACGCCGTCGCCCCGTCAGATGCTGGGATGAAGACAGCGGCAGCGACACCGAGTGAGGCGGAGCCCATGGACGAGTCCCGACCCGGCTACACGGCAGAACTTCTGCGGCACTTCGCCGACCTCCGGGACGGCGTGCACGGAAACGCCGTCTCCCGTCAGGACAAGGAACAACTCTTCGCCAAGGCGGTCCCCCTCCTCGACCCCTACGCACGCCAGGCGCTCACCGAGATCAACGACGACCTGCTCCTCCGCACCGGAGAGATCCGGTCCACCGGCGTGCGCTCCACCAAGCACGGCATCGATGCCGTCTGGGCCCTGACCTGGCCCGAGCAAAGGGACGCGGGCATCAGCCCGGTCACGCTGCACGCCTTCTACGGTGCCGGGTTCCACCACCCGCACCTGCGCGGCGTCACCGTGGGCGACTGGCCGCTCAACGTCTTCACCGAGGAACAGGCCACCGCGAAACTGGCGACCCTCCGCGAGATCGCCGCCGCCGACGTGCACAACCTCGTCTTCCAGCGGGACTACCGGATCATCCCGGCCACAGTGCGGCAGGGGCGGTGATGACAATTCGGCCCTGAACGCACGACCCGGCGCGGCAGAAATAAACAAAAAAATTCCCGACCGGCGTGCAATCCTCGGCGCACCGGACACTTCCATTGGAGCACCGTACGAATTCGTCGCACATCTACGTTGGGTCTGCCGGTCGGCGATTCTCGTGGCAAGCTGAAATGCGGCCACTGGCCGGTCACCGACCAGTGGCGAGGCCTACGTGGGAGGAGCCCAAAATGGCCACGACTGGAATGCGCGGGCACGGAACCGAAAGCAGCAGCGGAAGCGTGTGGGCGTCCAGCTGGATCGCCTTCGCCGGGGTCATGATGATCTTCGGCGGAGCGATGGCGATATTCGAAGGAATCTCCGCCATCGCCAAGGACGACGTCTTCGTCACCATCGCCAACTACGCCTACACCTTCAACCTGACCAGTTGGGGCTGGATCCACCTCGTCCTCGGGGTTCTGGTCGTTCTGGCGGGCGCTGCCCTGTTCAGTGGAGCGATGTGGGCACGCGTGACCGGAATCGTCCTGGCAGGTCTGTCGATGATCGCCAACTTCATGTGGCTGCCGTACTACCCCGTCTGGGCCATCGTGCTGATCGCCGTCGATGCCTTTGTCATCTGGGCGCTGTGCGTCGGAACCGGCCGAGAAGCCCGCACCGACTAGGCATTGGGCCGTTCGCGGGACACGAGGGGAAACCAGCGTCACGCTGACCGAACATGCCGGCGTGTACGCCGACTGGCCGTCCTTCAGATGACGCGGAGGCGGGGACGCGGCAGGGTTGTCTGGAGAGGAAGGCTCGAATCCCTCCAGCACAGACGAGGACACTTCCCCATGCCCAACCGTCACCTGGCCGGTATCCGTGCCGGAGCCCTGCTTCTGATGCTCGCCGTCACGGGATGCTCCCAAATGACCCACTCCGCGGTGGGCACGCTCCTCTACACCACCCCGACCGACGAGGCGGTGCTCATCGAGAACCCCGTCACCCGGGGATGCCACAGCCTGGGACCCGTCGGTGCCAAGGCCGTGACCAACAACACGCTCAATGACATCGTGCTCTACGAGGGCGCCAACTGCCGGCAGCCGCAGGGCGCCGAGACCGTCTATGTCGCGACGCTGTTCTCGGACAGCATTGTGCCGGGCCACCCGGCGTGGCGGAGCTTCTCCTTCGTCGGCGTCTGAACGTCGCCCAGCTGCCCGGCAGCCTGAGCGGCCCGATCACGAGCGCCTGACCGCGCGCTCGTGCCGGCGTTCGCTCACCCGCCGCCAGATCGCCCGCTGGCACTTGAGCGTGCCGGTCCCGACCATCCGGGCCTCCGCCTGCTTCCACACCGGCGCACGCAGCCGGGCCCCGAGTCCATCGGCACCGGCCCTGGCCGCGCGCTCCGAGAACACCGTGTCCACCGGGTCGAGGACGATGGAGCCCCGGCGTTCGAGTCCGAGGTCCCGCAGGCTCGCGCAGGACCTCGTTGGCGGCTCCGGAAAGGATGTCGCACTCGATGGCGTCGCCGTCCGGATTTCGTACGCTGCCGGGCTGCAGGAGCAGGTTCAGGACGAACGGCTCCGCACCCAGCATGGCCATGGTGCGTTCCGTGAGGTCCGGTGGGCACACCGCTCGGACATGGATCATGTCCATCCGGACCTCCGCCTGTCGATGGGGTGCGCGGGCGGTGGCCCGGACAGGTCACTCATTCATTAACGCGGCGGTCCCTGGGCCGTGCAACTCGGCGCGCGGGGACATGTGACGCCCGGCTCGCCGGCTCACTCGGTGCGCAGCGCTGTCGCGGTGCCGGTCCTGGCGGCCCAGCCGGCTGGGAGCAGCGCGCCGGCCAGTGCGATGACCAGGCCGCCCAGGGCCAGCAGGGCGAGGTCGGGCAGGTGGTAGACGGAGATGGCCGAGGGGGGCAGGGTTATGCCGGCGGCGTCGCCCATGAGGGGCGTGACGTGGGCGTGCAGGGCGACGCCGATCGGAACCCCGGCCGCTCCGGCGAGCAGGCCGATGGCGGCGACCGAGGTGAGGACCATGGCGACGGTGTGCCGGGGGGTCATGCCCAGGGCCTTGAGGACGCCGAGGTCGTGGACGCGGTCCCGGGTGTCCAGGACGACCGTGTTGAGGACCCCCAGGCCGGCGACCGCGACGAGCATCAGGGTGAGCATCCCGACCAGCGCGTCCATGGTGGCGATCAGGTCGGACGTACCACTGGTGTTGGCGAAGGCGACGGCACCGGTTGGGTCCAGCGAGGCGTTGAGCGAGGCCAGGTAGCCCGCCAGGTCCGTGCCGGGCTCGGTCTCCACGTTGAAGCGGCTCGGCTGCGAGTCCAGTCCGAGGGCGGCGAGGGTGGAGGTCGGGGTGAGGAGTTCCATGCCCTCGCCCACGGTGAAGAACGCCTCACCGACGATCCGTACGGAGACGTGCCGGCCGCGCTCGGTCAGCGTGACGGTGTCCCCGACCTGGATCCCGGCGGCCCGCAGGAAACGGGTGGAGACGACCGCCTGGCCGGGGCCTGTGAGCCAGGCGCCCGAGACCATCTCGGGGGCGCCCCACGACGAATCGCCCTGGTACGCCACCACGGTTGTCGCCCCGGTGACCCCGGACGCGCTCACCTGCGCCTGGGTGGTGCCGTAGAAGCCGCGGGTCCCCTTCTGCGTACGGAGTGCGGCGGTGACCTCGGCCGGGTCGGCCTTCGGCGCGTCCGGCTCACCCCCGACATGGACCACCTGGGCACCGGGCGGCCCCTGCTGACCGCCGCCGGTGGCCACCACGACCGAGCCCGCCGAATTGAGCATCCGGCCCGACTGGACGGCCCCGAGCGTCAGGGCCAGCCCGACCCCGAAGGTGACGGTGACCGCGCCGAAGGCGACCGCGGCGGCCATCGTCGCCGAACGCGCCGGATGGGCAAAGGGGTTCGCCAGGCCGAGGCTGACCGCGCGCGGCACCGGCAGCCGTCCCGTCAGCCGCCGTACCAGGCGTCCACGCCCGGCACCGGGCGTACGCCCGACGGTGATCGCCTCGACGGTGCGCAGCCGCCCGGCACGCAGCGCGGGCGCCAGGGCGGCGCAGGCGACCAGCGCGAGAGCGGCGGCGGGCACCGCGACATCGACCCACAGGGGGACCGTCAACGACCCGGCGCCGTAAGCGCTCCCGGCATCGCCGAGTACCGGCACGGCCAGCAGGTCGCCGCAGACCACCCCCAGAACGCAGCCGATCGCCGCAGGGATCAGCGCCTGCGCGACGTACGCCCGGACGACCTGCGCCGGAGTGAAGCCGAGGGACTTGAGGATGCCGATCCGCCGGGTCGCGGCGCCGACCGCGCCGCTGACCACGATGCCGATGATCAGGACCGACAACAACAGCCCCAGCACCCCGAAGGCGGCCACGAAGGGCACGAACGCCATCGTGTTGGCGACCGCCTGCAGCTTCACGGTCAGATAGGACTGCGATCCGGTCATCGCACCCCTCGGCAGAGCCGCAGTGATGGCGGCGCGGTCGGCGGCCACCTGGGCGTCCGTGCCCGCGTGGCGGAAGCGGTAGAGCATCTCGTACGTGGCCGTGCTGCCCTGCGCGGTCAGTGCCTCGGCCTGCGCCGGGGCCACCCAGGCCTCGGCGGTGTCGGTCACGGACCGGGCCACCCCGACCACCGTCAGCGTCGGGCTGCCCGGCAGGTCGGGGAAGGTCAGCTGCGCGCCCGGCCGCAGGGGCAGGCCGCCGTAGGCCAGCACGATCTGGCCGGGGCGGGTGGCCCACGTACCGTCGACGAGGACGGTGTCGTCGACCGGGCCGCCGGCGCTTGCCCGGCCCACCACGGTCATCGGCGGCAGATCGGCCCCGGCCGGGAGGGGGTCGGAGCCCGAGGTCGTACGCGGGCGCAGCGACAGGGTCCGGAAGGGGCCGGCCGCGGCCGTCACACCGGACGCGTGCGCGGTGGCCGCGAGCTGCGGCGCCGTGACCTTCGTACCGTCGAACTGCCCGGTCAGGTGGGCGCCGTGCTGCTGGGCGAAGGCGTGGTCGAAGGGCGCCTGGGAGGCCACGAGCAGTCCGGCCGCCAGGACCGACGCGGTGACGGCCATGAGCGTGGTCAGGATCATCACCGCGGTCTGCACGCGCCGCCGCCCGACTCCCGCGCGGACCACCCGGCCCAGGGCGCTCATCGGTTCACCGTCAGCGTGGCCACGTCCCGGACGATCCGGCCGTCGACCAGCTCGATGGTGCGCGTCGCGCAGGACTCGGCAAGGCCCAGGTCGTGGGTGACCAGCACGATCGTCTGGCCGTCCGCGTTGAGTTCGGCCAGCAGTTCCCTGACGTCCTCGCCGGAGGCGGTGTCCAGCGCGCCCGTCGGCTCATCGGCCAGCAGCAGCGCCGGACGGTTCATCAGCGCCCGGGCGACCGCGACCCGCTGGCGCTCCCCGCCGGACAGCCGGCCGGGGTAGGCGCGGGCGTGGCGGTCGATGCCGAGGGACTCCAGCAGGTCTCCCGCGCGCGTACGGGCCTCGGCCCGGGGCATTCCGGCCAACTGGGCCGGCAGCAGCACATTGTCGGTGACGGTCAGGTCGTCCAGGAGGTTGAAGAACTGGAAGACCATGCCGATCTTCGCCCGCCGGTACTTCGCCGATGCGGCCTCGCCCAACTCGTCCACGTGCAGTCCGTCGACCATGACGCTGCCAGTGCTCGGCCGGTCCAGCCCGGCGATCAGATTGAGCAGCGTCGACTTGCCGCTGCCGGACGGCCCCAGCACAGCCAGCGCCTCCCCGGCGCGCACGCTCAGCGTCACGTCGGCGAGAGCCGGAGGCCCTTCCCCGTATGTCCTGCTCACATCGCGGATGTCGATGACGGGCGCGCTCGCTGTCACGGTGCCTCCACAGGCCGGGGATTGACGATTCGGCCCGACGCTAGGCGCGGGGCCGTGCCCGGGGCGTCGCCCGCAGTGGCGAGCTTGGCTACCGTTCCGGAACGACCTCCGAGCGCGTCATCCCTGCGATGTACGCGGACGATGTACGGCCCGTCCTCACCGGGAGGGATGTGGCCGGGGCCGACGGCTTGCCACACTGGCCCCATGGGCGGCGGGGCAGAGATCGTGGAGCGGTGGAGGACCGGCATCGCGGAGCTGCTGCGGGCCCCCGGGCCGCCGCCGCGCCCGTCCCGGTGGGCCTGGACCGCCGACGCGATCCTCGCCTTCGTCCTGGCCGCGTGTACGGCGGGCACCGCGCTGAGGCAGGGCCGAGGGCCCGGTCTGGTGCTGCCGTTCCCGGCGGGGGCGCCGGCTCCGCCCGGTCCGCCCCTGCCGATGGGCATCGCGCAGGAGCTGGGAGCCCTCCAGCCCTGGCAGTTCGTCCTGGCCGCCCTGACCGCGCTGCCCCTGGTAGTACGCCGGCGCTACCCGCTGGCCGCCTTCTGGGCCGTGATCGGCACGACGCTGCTCTTCCATCGCGGCGCCGGGGGCGGCGACACGGCCGTGTACACCTTCCTGTCGTGCGTGGTCGCCGCGTACAGCGCCGCCGTGTACAGCCCGTACCGGCTGCGCGCGATAGCGAGCCTGGTGGCGGGCGCCGGCCTGGTCGCGGCGTTTCACGACGCGAATGTCCCGGACATCACGCCCGGGTTCGTCCCGTTCCTCGCGCTGCTCGGGGTCGGGCTCGCGGCCAACACGATCCACACCTGGAAGCAGCGCGTGCGCGCCCTGGAGGAGAAGCACGAGGCCGCCACCCGCCTGGCGGTCGAGCGCGAACGCGCCCGCATCGCGCGCGAACTGCACGACGTCGTCACCCACAATGTCAGCGTGATGGTGATCCAGGCGGGCGCGGCCCGCAAGGTGATGGACGCCGCGCCCGACCGGGCCCGCGAGGCACTGCTGGCCGTCGAGGCCGGCGGGCGGACCGCGATGGCCGAACTACGCCATGTCATGGGTCTTCTCACCATGGACAGCGTTAGCGGCATGGACGGGGACGGCTGCCCCGACCCGGCCGCCACCGCCGATCTCGCCCCACAACCCGGCCTCGCCCAACTGGTGGCCCTCACCGACCGCGTACGCGACACCGGCGTCCCCGTCGAGCTGACCGTCACCGGCGCCCCGGCACCCCTTCCGGCCGGCGTCGACCTGGCCGCGTACCGCGTGGTGCAGGAGGCACTGACCAACACCGTCAAGCACGCCGCCGGGGCCCGCGTGCAGGTCAGCCTCGACTACACGCCCGACGCGGTGCACGTCGAGGTGGCCGACACCGGCGGCACCCCGGGAGCGCCGGCCGGCTCCGGCGACGGCCGCGGACTGATCGGCCTGCGCGAACGCCTCGCCGTCTACGGAGGCACCCTCCAGGCCGGCAGGCGCCCCACCGGCGGCTACCGGGTTCGCGCCGTCATACCGGTCGAGGAGCAGTCGTGACCGAGCCGCCGCGCGTGGTGATCGCCGACGACCAGGCTCTGGTCCGTACCGGCTTCGGCATGATCCTGGCCGCCGACGGAATCGAGGTCGTCGCCGAGGCCGCCGACGGTGAACAGGCCCTCGAGGCGGTCCGCCGCACCCGCCCCGACCTGGTGCTCATGGACATCCGGATGCCCGGCATCGACGGCCTGGAAGCCACCCGTCGCATCCTCTCCGGCGCGGTGACCGATCCGCCCCGGGTCATCATCCTGACGACTTTCGACCTCGACCGTTACGTCTACGCCGCCCTGACCGCCGGGGCCAGCGGCTTCCTCCTCAAGGACGTCACGCCGGAACACCTGGTCGCCGCCGTCCGACTCGTCCGCTCCGGTGACGCGCTGCTCGCCCCGGCCATCACCCGGCGCCTCGTCGAACGCTTCGCCTCCCGCGGCACCCAGGCCGCCACCCTGCACCGCGACCTGGCAGCCCTCACCCCCCGGGAACTCGAAGTCCTCCAGTCGCTTGCCAGAGGCCTGAGCAACGCCGAACTCGCCGCGCGATTCCGTTTGAGCGAGGCGACGGTGAAAACCCACGTCGCCCGGATCCTGGCCAAACTCCGCCTGCGCGACCGCGCCCAAGCCGTCGTCGTGGCCTACGAAACCGGGCTGATCACCCCCGGAGCGGGCACTGCGGCCACAGGGCCGTAAGAGTTCGTCGGCGAAGTCCCCAGTTGGCAGACGGGGTTGACGAAGAGCAAAAGTCTAGACCATTCTCCTTGCTGGAGGTGCGGCGCCCCCTCCCGTTTCCTGCCCGTGCGAGACGAGGAGGAGTCCATGGCCCGCAGATCATGGGTCGCGTTCATCGCGGCCGTCCTCATGGTGTTCGGTTCCGTTTCACTGGCCACCGCTGCCGTTGCCGACGGCTCGAATCTGGCCGTCAACTCAGGTTTTGAAACAGGGGATCTGTCCGGCTGGTCGTGCGGTACGGCCACC
The DNA here is from genome assembly GCF_003999195.1 of Streptomyces soli. Taxonomy (GTDB): domain Bacteria; phylum Actinomycetota; class Actinomycetes; order Streptomycetales; family Streptomycetaceae; genus Actinacidiphila; species Actinacidiphila soli. The sequence continues at coordinate 34,638 of NZ_RJVR01000295.1, read as the reverse complement.
GCGAGCGTGGTCACCACACCCGTGCACGGGGGAACCCACTCCCTGGCCGGAACCACGACCGCTTCCGACACCGCCCAGTGCACGCAGACCATCTCGGTACAACCCGGCTCGGCCTACACCTTGTCGGCGTACGTCGAGGGCACCTACGTCTACCTGGGTGCCGACGGCTACAACTCCACCTGGACGCCGTCCGCGACCAGTTGGCAGCAGCTGTCCACGACCTTCACCACCGGGGCGACCACCACCTCGGTCAAGATCTACCTGCACGGCTGGTACGCCCAGGGCACCTACCGCGCCGACGACATATCGCTGACCGGCCCCTCCGGCACGGTGACGATACCGGCCGCCCCGACCGGCCTGGCGGTCTCCGGGACGACCAGCAGTTCCGCGTCGCTGTCGTGGAACGCGTCGACTGGAGCGACCGGCTACAACGTCTACCAGGGCTCGGCCAAGGTGGCGTCGGTGACGGCGACCACCGCCACGGTCACCGGCCTCGCGGCGAGCACGTCCTACGCGTACTCGGTCACCGCCACCAACAGCGGCGGTGAATCCGCCAAGTCGGCGTCCGTCACCGCCACCACCCAGTCCGCGGGCACCGGCGGCGGCTCCACGTCCGCGTGGCACCCCTCGTACCTGTCGATCGGGACCGTCTACACGCCGGGCACCACGGTCGACAGCTTCTTCAGCACCCTCAAGTCGCACGGCCCGGTCCCGAACTACGGGTACCAGTACCTGATCGGCGGCGACTTCTCCAACTGGGCGGCCACGACCACCACACTGGTCAGCCACGCCCAGCAGATCGGGATGACACCCGTACTCGTCGACTACGGCATGAACGGCAACGTCGACGGCTCAAGCGTCGACTTCACCAACATGCAGAGCGCCGGATGGCTGACCACCTACTTCCAGTCCCTGAAGAACGCCGCCGCAGCCGCCAACACCGCGGCGCCCGGAAAGCCGGTCGGCTGGGTGATCGAACCAGACATGCTCGGCTACCTGCAGCAGAACTACGCGGCGAACTACGGCAACGACGCGAGCAGGATGCCGGCCGCCACCAGCGCCGCGTACTCCTCCGGCGTACTGACCAGCGGCAGCGACCCGGCCTTCGGCAACAACCTCCGGGGACTGACCGAGGCGATCAACTACACGATCAAGAAGTACGACCCGGCGGCCTTCATCGGCTGGCAGGTCAACACCTGGGCCGTGCGCGACGCACTCAAGGACACCGACACCATGGGCTGGAGCGCCGGACGCCAGTCGGTCACCAGCGTGGCCACGCAGGTCGCCAACTTCGTGAAGACGGCCGACATCGGCTACCACGCCGACTTCACGGCGTTCGACCAGTGGGGCCAGGACTTCGGCATCCTGCGCGACCCGAACCCCGCGAGTGACATCCGCTACCTCAACGCGTCGCACTGGAGCAACTACCTGCTCTACGTCCAGACGATCCGGCAGTCCCTCGCCCTGCCCGCGGTCCTGTGGCAGATCCCCGTCGGGCACCTCAACTCCACCCGCACACCCAGCCCGACGTACTGGAACTCCTCAGGGGTGTTCCCGGACCTCGACAACACGTCCGAGCGGAGCGAGGATTCCGCGTCCACGTTCTTCTACGGCGACTCCTTCACCTCGAGCGGCAACAACCTGTCCTTCTACGGCAGCAATCCGGGGGCCGACCCGAAGATCTCCGTGAACAGCTCCACCGTCACCTGGGGCTCGCACATCCCGGACGCCGCGGCGGCCGGTGTCGTGGCGATCCTCTTCGGTGCCGGCACCGGGACCGGCACCTACGGCGTGCCCGAGATGGTCGGCACGTACCAGACCGGGCCGGGCGACTTCGGCTACTGGGCCACCCGCACGCAGTCCTACCTCAACAGCCCGACGCCACTCCCGTGACTTCTGTGACGCCCCACCGTCAGGAGACAGCCATGCCCACCACCGCAAGACCGCTCCTCGCCATACTCTCCGCAGCAGCCGTCATAGCCGCCGCAGGTCTGGCAGCCACCGCGACCGCCGCCTCGGCCGACTCCGTACAGCTGCTACAGAATCCCGGCTTCGAGACCGGCAACCTGACCGGCTGGAACTGCTCGTCGGGCGACAAGGTGGTGACCAGCCCGGTCTCCACCGGCTCGTACGCCCTCGCGGGCACCACCACCGGCAGCGACTACGCCCAGTGCGCCCAGACCGTGAGCGTCCAGCCCAACTCGACCTACACCCTCACCGGCAAGGTCCAGGGCTCGTACGTCTACCTGGGCGATTCCGGCACCGGGACCACGGACACCAGCACCTGGACCTCCTCGACCGGATGGACCGGCCTGTCCACCACCTTCACCACCGGCGCCTCGACAAAGTCCGTCACGGTGTGGGTGCACGGCTGGTACGCCCAGGGCACCTTCGGAGCCGACGACCTGTCGCTCACCGGCCCCTCGGGTTCTCCCACCCCCACGGCCACCCCGACGACGACCCCCACCCCGACACCCACCCCCACCCCGACACCCACGCCCACTCCGACTCCGACCGTCACCGTGCCGGCCGACACCGGCTTCCGGCACCCCGCGTACTTCATGCCGCTGGACAACACCCCACAGTCGATCTCCGACATCGTCAGCAACTCCGGAGAGAACGAACTCCTGTTCGCCTTCGTGCTCGACTCCGGCAACTGCACCCCCGCCTGGGACGGCTCAAGCACGCACACCGTCGCCTCCGACACCACCGTCCAGGCCGACGTCACAGCCCTCCGCGCGGCCGGCGGCGACGTCAGCGTCTCCTTCGGCGGCTACAACGGCACCGAACTGGGCGCCACCTGCGGCAGCTCCTCGGCGCTGGCCGCCGCCTACCAAAAGGTGATCGACAAGTACAAGCTCACCCGGATCGACCTCGACTGGGAGGGCGACGACCTCGACGCCAACATGGCGGTTCGCTGGGGCGCCATCAAGACCCTCGAGCAGAACAACCCCGGCCTGAAGGTCACCCTCACCATCCCGATGACCACCGTAGGCCTGCCCGACACCGGCAAGGACGAGATACGGCAGGCCATCAGCGCGGGTGCCCGGATCGATGTCGTCAACATCATGGACTTCGACTTCGGGCTCACCAGCGGCACCATGACCCAGGCCGCCGAGACCGTCGCCAACGCTGTCAACACGCAACTGCAGTCGCTCTACGGCTGGGACGCCGCCACCGCTTGGGCGCACACCTCCATCCAGCTGATGAACGGCCACACCGACCAGCCCAGCGAGCTGTTCACCCAGAGCACCTTCAGCGACCTGCTCGCCTTCGCAAAGAGCAAGCACGTCGCCCAGTTCTCCTACTGGGACATCAACCGCGACCGCGCCTGCGACCCCAACACGGTCCACAACTGGGCCGACGGCGCTTGCAGCAGCGTCGCCCAGAACCCCTACGACTTCACCAAGATCATCACCCAGTACGCCGGCTGACCCGCCCCTCGCCTTCTACTCCCTGACCGTCTCCCACAGCTAGCCCCTCTGCCGACCCGAAGCAGACAGGCCCGGCGCACCAGCGCCGGGCCTGTTCACTGTCTGCGGGGCGGATCGAAACACACGGTCACGAGGGGGAACTCCTTCAGAGCGTCCAGGCGGGCGAATCGGCCGGAGGGGCCGGAAGGGGTTTCCACTGCGACCGGTCGGCGTCGGGCTCCCCGTACGGGACCCCGGTCCCGTAGTAGATGAGGTCCGCCCAGAAGTCGGGCAGCTCGTGGAAGATCAGGTCGTCCTCCTCGTCGAAGGACTCCCCCTCCCAGTGCTGGTTGATCCGGGCCACGGCTTCGCGGAGCGGGATGCCGAACCGGCTCACCATGTCGTCGGCGATGTCGTCGAGGTACTTCTCGACCTCCGCCGGCACGGGGTGCATGAGGTATCTGGGTCCGGGCACGTCAGATGACCCCCTGGAGTCCGCTGTTGAAGACGCTTGCCGCCTTGGGAGTGTAGATGGCGATCTGGTGGCCGCCGAGCACCGAGGGCTTCCAGTTCATGAAGTCCTTGAGGTTCAGCAGCATGGGGCCCTCGACGGTGTCGTAGCCGTGGTTCTTGTTCTCGCCCTTACGGCTCTTGTACAGCCAGTCGTCCAGGGCCTCGCCACTGTTCGCATCGAACTTCTTGTTGTTCAGCTTGTCCAGTTCCGCCTGGTCGACGCGGTAGTGCAGGACGGCGGGCTCGCCGTCCTTTCCTGCGATGCGCTTCGCCCACTTCTCCGCCTGGGTTCGGTTGTTGGTGGTGTAGAACCCGCCGGTGCCGAAGTCCATGTTCCGCTTGCTGTAGGTCGGATCGATGCCGTTCTTGATGATCGCGTCGGCGCCGGCCTTGTTCGTGCCGTGGTAGAGGTTCACGTACGGGGCCAGGCCGAGCGGGTCGGTCATGCGGTGCGGGTTGTCGACGTACGTGACCGGGTTGGGCGCCGGGCTGAGGCCCAGCGGGTCCGGGCTCAGGTAGCGGCCGGTTCCGGGGTCGTAGTAGCGGTGGAAGTTGTAGTGGAGGCCGCTCTCCGCATCGAAGTACTGGCCGGGGAAGCGCAGCGGGGTGTACGCGGTGGAGTCGACGTTCCAGGTGGTGGTGCCCCAGAGGGTGGTGCGGGCGCGCCAGGAGATCTCACCGGAATCGTCGACGAGTTCGGTGGGGGCGCCGACGAGATCGGTGACGATGGCGAAGAAGCGCCGGTCGATCTCCTCCTGGTCCTGGTCGGCCTTGTACTCGGTCTGGGCGATCGGGCGCAGGCCGTTGTAGTCCCAGGCGATGGAGACGGCCGGGGCGCCGTCGGCGCGGGTGGTGGTCTGTTCGGCGAGGGTGGCGCCGTCCCAGGTGAAGGTGGTCTCCTCGGCGATCCCGCCATCGGCGGTCAGACGGCGCTTGGCGATCCGGCGCCCGAGGGGGTCGTAGAGGTAGGTCCAGGTCTCCCCGTCGGGGGTGGTGAGCCGGGTGAGCCGGTCGTCGACGTCCCACTGGAACGTCCAGGTCTCCGGGGCCTTGGAGAGCCGTTTGCGCTGCCGCAGGGTCATCCGGCCGAGCGCGTCGTGCTCGTAACGGACGTTGCCGGCGGTGGATATCCGGGTGCCGGTGTAGCGGCGCTCGCCCCGGGACTCCGTCATGGGGAGGCCGTCGGGCCACTGGGCCTCGGACTGGTTGCCCGCGGCGTCGTAGACGTAACTCTCGTGCCAGTCACGGGCGTTGACGGCCGTGACGCGGCCCATGGCGTCGAGGGTGTGGCGCAGGGGCCCGTGGGCGGGATCATCGACTCCGGTGAGGTGGCCGTCGGGGCGGTAGGTGTACTCCCGCTGTTGGAGCAGCCGGGCGCCCGGACCGGTCAGCCGCTGGGCGGTCAGTCGGCCGAGGGCGTCCCAACTCTGGGTGATCTCGCAGCCGCCACCCAGGGAACGGGCCGTCTCCCGGCCGCCGGCGTCCCGGGTGAAGCGGAAGGCCCGGCCGGAGGTGGTCATCCGCTCGATCTGCCCGGCGGCGTCGTACTCCCAGGTGGTGACCGCGCCGGAGGGGGTGGTGCGGCTGGTCCTGCGGTCCAGGATGTCGTGGGTGAAGCTCAGGGTCCGGCCGTTGTGGGTCTCGGAAAGGAGCCGCCCCGTCTCGTCCCGGGCGTACTCCAGGACCGCATCGGCGTTGGCGGCCCGCACCAGGCGGCACCCCGCGTCGTAGGCGTAGGTGGTGACCTGGCCTTCCGCGTCCCGCTCCACCACGTTGCCGAGGACGTCGTACGTGAGGCGGATGACCTGACCCTGGACGTCGGTACGGGTCGTCAGCTGCCCGGTGGCGTCGTGGGTGTAGGTGAGGGTGCGGCCGTCGAAGTCGGTCTCGGTGGTGAGACGGCCGAGCGGGTCGTACGCGTAGTCCCAGGTCAGGCCGGACGGGTCGGTGACGCGGGTGAGGCGCAGCTGCGCGTCGTGCTCGAACTCGTGGCGTACGCCGTCGGGGGTGGTGCGGGCGCACAGCACGTCGAAGTGCCCGTACTCGAAGGTGGTCACGCCGCCCATGGCGTCGGTGTGCGTGAGGCAGTTGCCCTCGCCGTCGTACGTCCAGAACCGCTGCGCGCCGTCCGGGTCGATCCGTGCGGTGACCCTTCCTTCGCCGTCCCGGACGACGCGGGTCGTGGCGCCGAGGGGGTCGGTCACGGCGACGACCTCGCCGAAGGCGTCGCGCTCCAGCGTCGTGACGGCGCCGAGCGCGTCAGTGAAGGCGATCGGGAGGCCGGCCTCGTCACAGCGGATCCCGGAGGTCCGGCCGAGCGCGTCGGTGACGGAGACCGGACGGCCCCGGTCGTCGTAGCCGTACCGGGTGACCGCGCCGCCGGGGCCGGTCAGCGCGATGCGGTTGCCCCGGGCGTCGTACTGCTGGTGCCAGGTGGTGCCGTCCGGGTCGGTGACGGTGGCGGGCAGGCCGAGGTCGTTGTACGTGGCTGTGGCGCGCAGGCCGTCCGGGCGGGTGACGGCGGTGATGCGGCCCTGGTCGTCGTACGCGAACGAGGTGGTGCGGCCGAGGGGCTCGATGACGGCGGTGAGCCGGTCGTGCTCGTCGTGCGGGGTGCGGGTGGTGTTGCCGAGGGGGTCGGTCTCGGCCACGACCTGGAGCCGGTCGTTGATCAGGTAACGGGTGCTGTGCCCGGCGGCGTTGGTGACGGTGGTGACCCGGTGCCCGGTGGCGGCGTCGATGTCGTCGTAGGTGAAGCGCAGCGTGATGTGGCCGGCCTCGCCGCCCTCCGACACGCAGCGGCCGAGGGCGTCGTACGCGTACTCGTACCGCCGGTCGTTGCTGTCGGTCCAGGACGTGACCCGGGCCCGCTCGTCGTAGGTCAGGCGCAGCGAGCCGCCGGAGGGATCGGTGACGGCGGTGAGGTTGCCGTCGGTGTAGGCGTACCGCCGGATCTCCTGGCCGCCCAGGTGGAGGGCGGTGATCCGGCCGTCCTCGGTGGTGAGGGTGAGGTGGTGGCCGGCGTGGTGGCGGATGGCGGTGGGGGCGCCGGTGTCGGCGTCGTGGTCGAAGGTGATCCAGTTGCCGTTGCGGTCGGATATCTCGTCCAGCAGTGCCAGACCCGCGTCGTGGACGGCGGCGGTGAAGTGCCGGGTGTGGCCGGTGTCGGGGTCCTGGACCGCCCAGTCGCCCTTGGCGTTACGGGTCAGCGGCCTACGCGGCCCGCTGGCCGGCAGCACCGGCTCGCCGCCCGGCTCCGGGTGCGGGTAGGACAGCAGCAGGCCGTCCTCGGTGACCAGCACCACGCCCCGCTCGTCCAACTCCAGCCGCTGGTCGGCCGTGGACGACCACGACGGCCCGAACCAGCGGCCCACCCGGTACCCGGACTCCACCCGGCGGGCGAACACCAGCGGAAGCGCGCCGGGCAGCACGAGGTCGGTCTGCGGCAGGAACATCCGGCCGCTGGCCATGTCGACCGGGTCGCTTCCCCCGGAGTTTACGGACTGCGGCGGCCGGGTGTTGCTGTTCGGGTGCAGATCATCGAGCTGGTCGCGGGCGCCGCCCTTGGGCTGGCCGCCCCCGCCGCCATGGTTCCCGCCGCGGCCGCCGCCTCCCGCTGTGGCGTGCGGATCGCGGGGCATCTCGTCCTTGCCGCCGCCCTTGAGGATCTTCTCCATCTCCGAGGCGTGCTTGGCGTCGTTCTCGGCGTGGTTCTCCGCGACCTTCTTCAGCCGGTTCCCGGTGCCGTGGTAAAGGTCCTTGACCGCCTTGCCGGCATCGTCGCCCAGGGTCTTACCCAGCTTCCGGGCGCCGTCCTCCAGCGCCTGGGTGATCTTGTTCGTCACTCGAAGCTCACCCCGGCCACCCTGGTCTTGAACTCCTCGGCATGCGAGGCCACCGTCTCCGCGTGGTCGTGCAACAACTGTGCCCGGGACGTCAATTGCTCCGGGTGGATCGAGAACCCCGTCCCCACCCCGCCCGCCCCCGCATCGGCCGACACCCCGAGCGCGGACTCCGCCGCCTGGAACGCCATACCGCTCACCGCCCGGCCCACCACCTCCACCAACGGGTTGACGGCCGCCTCGATGACCTCACCGATGATGTACTGCTCCAACTGCTGTTCCAGGTAATTCACGGCCTTCTCCGCCGCCGCAATGATCAGCGCCTCCGCCGCCTCCGCCAGCCCGAAGGTCAACACAGCCGCCGCCTGGTCCGCCACGAACGACACCGCCAGCGCGACCAGTTCCGCGATCGCCGCCGCCTTCATCCCCACGATCACATCCGCCGCCACATCCAGCGCGGTCGCCACCGTGTGGCAAGCCGTCACCAGCTCCGACATGTGACTGGACGACACCTGCTCCCACTTCACCAGCAACGCCTCATACGAAGCGCCCTGATACACATCCGCCAGCTTCTTCACCGTCGCCGTCGAATCCTGGTGCGTCTGGTCCACATTCGACCCGAAATCCCGCACGTGCGACGCGAACTCCCGGACGCTGTCCTCGTTCACATTCGGCCAGTTGATCCCGATGAACTGCAGTAACGACACGACCTCAGCGGGCAGCTCGATCGCCACCACAACCACCCCCGCCCAACGACAGCCTCAAACACACCAGCAGAAGCCTGCCTTCCACTCGGCAAGGAAACGGCAAACAAACCCCCTGGATCAGGTCAGCCGCGCCATGCCCGAGCCCGTATCGCGGGCGGCATCGGCTCGCACTCCTACCTCCCCGCTGGTCGTTCCAGACCGGCTGCTCCCCCACGGCGAGACGCAGACACCCCTGCCTGAGCCGCGCGATCTGCTTGCCTCTACTCGTCCGGATCATCGACGTCATAGCGCGTGATCTGTACGGTGCCGGGGACACACGTCCGGCGCTGTTGACCACCCGGATCACTGCGTGTCGTAAAGATCCCCCCACGGTTCCCGATGGACTGACGACAACACCTGTCTGCTCCTGATAAGCAATGCACACACTTCTGGTTAAGGGGGATAGCTCCTGCCTGCGCACATACTTGCGCGGACGCGCCCGCCGCCAGAGTGAGGCTTCGACCACCGTCCTACCCATGAATATGACGGTGCGTCAGTTTCTAGGAGATTCTGCATGCCCAAAAAGGTCCACGCCGCGCCGGGACGTCCCGGACCCGCGGCGGGCAAGACCGGCAGACGGGCCAGGGTGATCATGGTGGCGTCCACCGCCGTCGTCGCCCTCACCATCGTCACCGCCACCGCCAATTCCGCGGTCGCCCAGGGGGGCACCGCCGGATCGGACGCGCCCAAGCGAATAGGTACGGCCCCGCGTGTCCCGGCCGGCGCGACCGCGGCCGGCGCGACCGCTTCGGGAACCACGCTGCATCTCAGCGTGAACCTCGCCCCGCGCGACCCGCAGGCGCTGGCGGACTTCGTCACCGCGGTATCCACCCCGGGCACCTCCCTGTACCACCACTACCTGGCCAAGGGGCAGTTCGCCTCGGTCTTCGGCCCGACCCGGGCCACCATCGCCGAGGTCTCCCAGGCGCTGAAGACGGCCGGCCTCACCCCCGGCAAGGTCAGCTCGGACGGCCTGTCCATCCCGGTCACCGCCACCGCCGCGAAGGCGTCCCACGCCTTCGGCACCGGCTTCCGGAACGTCCGGCTCAAGGACGGCACCACCGACTACCTGAACACCTCGGCCCCCTCGCTGCCCGCGAACATAGCGTCGTCGGTGACCGGGATCGTCGGCCTGAGCGACATCAACACCATCACCAGCCACCACTCTGCGGTGCGTAGCGCGGGCAAGCCCAGCGCTGCCGCCGGACGCAGCTCACACGCGGTGGCCCCTCACGCGTACAGCCCGGGGCTCTGCACCGACTTCACCGACTCGGGCCTCACCGACGGCACCGACTACTACAGCCCCGGCAAACTGGCCGGCGCCTACGGGATGACCAGCTCCGCCACCGCCGGTGCGGGGCAGACCGTGGCCGTGTTCGAGCTGGAGAACGTCGACGCCTCCAGCATCGCCGCGTACCAGTCCTGCGTGGGCACCAACACCTCGGTCTCCAACGTGTACGTCGATACGACACCAGGGGCCGGCGCCCCAGCAAACGACGGGAACGTCGGCGTGGAATCGGCGCTCGACATCGAGGATCTGATCGGTCTGGTACCGGGCGCGAACATCATCGACTATCAGGGCGTGGACGCCCCGTCCGCGACCGACCAGAACGTGCTCGACGTCTACCAGCGGATGGTCACCGACGACCAGGCGCAGGTTCTCTCCACCAGTTGGGGTGAGTGCGAGGCGGTCGAGAGCAGCGCGACCGCGAACGCCGAGAACACCATCTTCGCGGAGGCCGCGGCGCAGGGCCAGAGCGTGGTCGCCGCCTCGGGCGACAGCGGCTCCAGCGACTGCTACTACCAGAACGGCTCCACTGCCAAGGCCGTCGACGACCCCGCGAGCCAGCCCTACGTCACCGGCGTCGGTGGTACCACGATGACCACCTCGGGCAGCACCACGACGCAGAAGACGTGGAACAACTCCGGCGCCGGTACCGGTGGCGGCGTCTCCTCGCGCTGGGCCCCCGTCATCTACCAGGGCGGCATCGCCACTACGACCAAGCGTGCCGTGCCGGATGTCTCCGCCCTGGCGGACCCGAACACCGGCTTCCCGATCTACTACCTGGACGACACCCTGTCCTCCAGCCCCATCCCCGGCATCATCGGCGGCACCAGCGGTGCGGCCCCGACCTGGGCCGCCGCCATCGTCCAGGCCAACGCCGGCACGGCCTGCCAGGCCAACGGCCAGGTCGGCTTCCTCAACAACGCCCTCTACAAGGCCGCGCGGAGCAGCTACCCGACGAACTTCTGGGACGTCACCAGCGGCAACAACTCCGTGTACGCCACCGGCTTCACGGCGGCGGCCGGCTACGACGAGGTCACCGGCCTGGGCTCGCCCAAGGAGGCCGGCCTGACCACCGCGCTGTGCGCAGCCAAGGGCACAGCGGCCACCGGCGCCTCCACCTTCCACCCGCTCAGCAGCCCCAAGCGCCTGCTGGACACCCGTAACGGCACCGGCTGGGGCCTCAGCTCCATCCCGTCCACCAAACCCCTGGTCGCAGGCGGCACCGCCCCGGTCAAGGTCGAGGGCGTCGGGGGGATCCCCAGCAGCGGCGTGACTGGTGTCGTGCTCAACCTCACGGCCACCGGCACCACCGGCTCGGGTTCGGTGATTGCCTGGGCCGACGGCACCAGTAAGCCGTCAACCAGCAACCTCAACTGGACCGGCGCGAGCCAGACCGTCGCCGCCTCGGCGACCGTCAAGGTGGCCGGCGACGGCGTGGTGGACCTCTACACGAGCAGCACCACCAACCTGATCGCAGATGTCCAGGGCTACTACACCAGCGGTACCACCGGGTCCAAGTACACGGCGCGAACCCCGACCCGCCTGCTGGACACCCGTTCCAAGGTCGGCATCTCCACCACCACCAAGATCTCCAACGCGACGATCAGCCTCAAGGTCCGCGGCCATGGAGGCGTGCCGACCGGCGCCACCTCCGTGGTGCTCAACCTGACGGCAACCCAGACCGTCGGCGGCGGCTACCTGGAGGCCTACCCCGAAGGCGCCACCCGCCCGACCGCCTCCAACGTCAACTGGTCGGCCACCGGAACCACCATCCCCAACCTGGTGGTCGTACCGATCGGCAGCGACGGCAACGTCAGCATCTACGTCCACGGCACCAGCCACGTGATCGCCGACGTCTCCGGCTACTTCTCCACCAGTGGCTCGACCTTCGACACGGTCACCCCGCTGCGCCTGCTGGACACCCGTAAGACGGCCGCGCTGGGCTCGGGCAAGACGCTGGCTCTGCAGATCTCCGGTGCCGACGGCATTCCGACCGGCGTCAAGGCAGTCGTACTGACCGTCACCGTCACCGGCACCACTGGCAGTGGCTACCTCACCGCCTGGGCCGACGGCGGCAGCCGTCCGACGGCCTCCAACCTGAATTGGGTGAAGGGCAAGACCATCTCCAACCAGGTGATCGTGCCGGTCGGCTCCGACGGCAAGGTCGACTTCTACACCAGCAGCACCACCAACGTGATCGCGGACGTGGCCGGCTACATCAGCTGACGCATACCGACGCCACAACGGCGATGCCCCGCCGACCACCGTGGTCGGCGGGGCATCGCCGTTCCCGGCCGCCGGCCGGGAGGCAAAGCTGATGGTCCGAGTCCCTCAAGGGGTTCCGACCCGGTAGGCCGTGCGGGACTGGTCCGCTCACGCATCGCTCCGCGGCTCGGGCGGATCGGCTCGGCCTGCATCAGTTCAGTCCACGGCCGTCGGATCGAGGGGGACAGCGAGCACGAGGTGCACCTCGCCCGGTCCCAGGTCCAGACACCCGATCACCGGCGCGCCCGAGCGATGCCCAGCCCGTGACAGTACCGCCACCCACCGTCGTCCATGGACGGTTCGCACAGCGAGGTCCGGGGCGATCCGGTCTCCTGATCGACGCCTGTCCCTCAGATGCCCTGGATGACGACACGGTCTCCACAGAGCAGCCTCATGTCCTCCGCGTCGGAGGTGAAGACCGTGACATCGCCGCGCTGACGCAGGGCTACAGCGGCGAGTGCGGCGTCGATCGCATACTTGTGTCCGTGCAACCCGGCGGTCTCCAGCAGGCTGATCGCCTCGCCCGCAACCTCCTGGGTGACCGGCTCGACGGCGATCTTGGAGAGGGTCCACTTCCACGCGGCCTGCTTGACGCGCTTGTGATAGGCCTCGATGAGTGTCATAGACGTGGTCACCACCCGAACCCCCGAGCGATCCGCGTCCTTGAGACGCGCACCCATCGCACGGTGGCCGAGGACCGCCTGGGAGAGACCCTCACTGTCGAGGAGATAGACGAGCTCGGACATCAACTCGCCCTGCGGTCCGACACGGAACGGGCCTTGCGTTCCGCGTACTGCCGCTGGAGCGACAGGCGCTCCGCCTCCGCGCGCGCCAGTTCCTCGTCAGTGACCTCCCCATGCTCGGCCTCCCACCACCCGACGAACTCATGCAGGTGATCCCGCTCGCGCTGGCGCTCTATGGCCTGCGTGACGTACCGGCTAAAGCCTCCAGAACCCACCTCCGCGCGGATCTCCTCCGCCAGCTCCTCGGGCAGCGTCACCGTGTACTTCTTCGTTGCCATACCAGTCATCATACCGCCGAAACGCCGGACCGCGGCGGCAGCGGTCCCACGCGAATTCCCGTTGCGGTGATCCGTTCGCGTTGCGGTGCTCACGACGGCACCGTCCACCACCCGCGCATGCTTTTCCGACCATGTCGAGCGGCTCTGCAAGAAGGTCGACCTGCCGACCTGGTCACCGCAGCGTCACCGGATGGTGGTGAGCTGGTTGGTGGCCCTTGGTAGGGGCGGAGCCCGGGATGAGGACGGCTGTCCAGTTCCCACAAGGAACGACCGCGCGACCCTTTACCACTGGACTCCCCAGCCTCCATCCACGACGAGACTCCACCCTCGAAACGATATCGACTCTGGCTGACAAATGGTATCGTTTTACTGACAGGAGTATCCGCGAAGGGACCATCCACATGGCCAGAACCGTCATCGATCTCGACGAGGACATGGTTGCCGAGGCCATGCGCATTTTCGGCACCAAAACGAAGGCCAAGGCTGTGCGCCTCGCCATGGAAGACGCCGTCAAGAGGCACCTGCGGCAGGAGTTCTTCGACGCCATGGATGCCGGCGAACTCGACTTCAGCGAGATCGTCGAGAACACCGGCCCCCGCAACGCCGACGGCTCCCTCAAGCACGACGGCGACCGCAACGGAGGCCGGGCCGCCTGATGCAGGACCACTACCTGATCGACAAGTCTGCCCTCGCCCGGTGGACGAAACCGAGCGTCAAGGAAGTGCTCAAGCCCCTCCACGAGCGCTATCTCCTCGCCGTGTGCCAACCCACCGAGTACGAGATGATCCAGTCCGCACGGGACAGCTCCGAGGCAACACGGATCAGCACCTGGCTCCACGCCTTCGACTACCTCCGCACCGACGATGACACCTTCACCCGCGCTCTCGAGATCCAGCGCCACGCACTCAACGCAGGCTTCCACCGCGCCCTGTCTCTTCCCGACCTGCTGATTGCCGCCACGGCAGAGCTACACCGGCGGACGGTCCTCCACTACGACGGCGACTTCGACATGATCGGCTCCCTGACGGGCCAGCCCACCGAATGGGTCGTACCGCCCGGCAGTGCCGACCGATGAGAATGCCGGCCTTCCCCGCCTCCTCCGATGAGATGTCTGACGCGGGGCACTAGCGTGGACCAGTTGGGCCGTGGTCGAACAGCGCGCAGCCCCGGCGCCCATGGCCATGCCAGCTCGGGAACACGCGGCTACCGAACATGACTCCAGCCACTCTGCTTAGTTCCGGACCAGAGGGCTGCGATCATCTGCCAGCCTCGCTTGCTGCCCCCGCACCCGCGCAGCGCGCTCCTTAAGTTCTGCCTCCCAAAGTAGCTCCTCCTGCTGAGCCCTACCCGCGGTGGCGACCGAGGCGAGGGCGGGAACGCGGGTTGAGAAGGTGGCGAAGTAGTCGATGAGGTGCTGATGTCTGGCGGAGTCCTCTCCCCACCAAGAGTCGAACCGAGAGGCGTTGGCCGCGATGTGGGCGGGAGGTACGCCGTGGTCAAGAAGGAGGGGGCCGAGGCGTTCTACGTTCATGGATCTCGTGGCACGCGTACGCCGGGCGTTGGGCGAACAGGCTATCCACGGCTTGGATTTGGCGATCTTCTTGATCTCGCGCCGCTCGGGCAGAGTGAAGGTCCTCGGCCGTCCGCCCTGATACTTCGGGTAGAGCGACTCGAAGCCGTCGGCGTTGAAGCCGTGGATCACGTCCCGGACTCGGTCCGCGCTGCTGAGCGTCACCTCGGCGATCTTCGCGACGGGTATGCCCTGCGCGGACAGCAGAAGCGAAAAGTGTCAGTCGTGGGGCGGCAGCATGCCGAGCTGGTGGTCGGCGACGCTGAGGGCTTCCTCGACGAGCCGGCGCAGGTGTCCGTGGCGCAGGGCGTAGACCACCCGGCGGCCTTCCTTGTGGGTCGTGACCAGTCCGGCCAGGCGCAGCCGGCTGAGGTGCTGGCTGACCGACGGGCGGGCCGCGCCGCACGCCTCGGTGAGGGTGGTCACGTCCGCCTCGCCCTCGGCGAGGCGTTGCAGGAGGGCCAGGCGGGTGCGGTCGGCGAGCAGCCCGAGGACCTCCGCGGCCACGGCGAGGCGTTCGCCATCATCTCGCTGTTGCGTACTCTGCGCACCTGATAGGTGCATGCGTGCGCTCATACGCACATAATGGTTCAATGAACGGGCGGTGTCCACCCGGCCCGCTGCCCAAGGCCCCCGTTCCGGAAGGTGTGACCTGTCGTGAGCGATCAGAGCACCCCCACCAGCACGGCGAGCACGCCGGACACGGCCACGGGGAGGGGGGCCCACCGGCACGATCCTGCAGGCCGCGCGCACAGGGATCACACCCAAGGCGATCACCAGCACGACCACGGGCACGGCCATGACCACGAGCATCACGATCACGCGCATGGGCCGGGCCGGTGGGCGCGCATGAAGCACCAGGTGGCGCACCTGGTCAAGCCGCACAGTCATGAGGCGGCGGACAAGGTCGACACCACGATGGAAGCCTCGGCCGAGGGCATGCGCACGCTGTGGATCTCGCTGGCCATCCTCGGCGTCACGACCGTGCTCCAGGCCCTGGTTTTCGCCCTGTCGGGGTCGGTGGCGCTGCTGGGCGACACGATCCACAACGGCGCGGACGCGCTGACCGCCGTGCCGCTGGGGATCGCCTTCGTCCTCGGGCGGCGGGCGGCGACCCGCCGGTTCACCTACGGCTTCGGACGCGCCGAAGACCTGGCCGGTATTGCGATCCTGATCACCATCACCGCGTCCTCGGCGCTCGCCGCGTACACCGCGATCGACCGGCTGCTGAACCCGCAGACGATCACCCACCTGCCCTGGGTCGCGGCGGCCGCGGTCATCGGGTTCATCGGCAACGAGTGGGTGGCCCGCTACCGTATCCGCACCGGCCGGAAGATCGGTTCGGCAGCGCTGGTCGCCGACGGCGTGCACGCCCGCACCGACGGCTTCACCTCGCTCGCGGTCCTGCTGGGCGCGGGCGGGGCCGCCCTGGGTTGGAAACTCGCGGACCCGATTGTCGGACTGCTGATCACCTTCGCGATCCTCCTGGTCCTCAAGGACGCGGCCAAGGAGGTCTTCCGGCGCCTGATGGACTCCGTCGACCCCGCCCTGATCGACACCGCCGAAACGACGCTACGCAACGTGAACGGCGTGAAGCGGGTCGGTGAGGTGCGGATGCGGTGGATCGGGCACCAGCTGCGGGCCGAGGCCACCATCACCGTCGACGGCTCGCTAAGCCTGTGGGCCGCCCACCAGGTCGCCGTGGACGCCGAGCACGCCCTGCTGCACGCCGTCCCACGCCTGACCGCCGCGCTGATCCACCCCGACCCGACCCGCATCGGCGAAGAGGACCCGCACGCCATGCTCGCCCACCACCAGACGTCCTGACCCGCGGCGGCCTCCACCGCTGCCGTGCGACGGGAGAAGGGGCGGCGCCGGGGTGGGGCGGGATCTTGGGCTGGGCGGGGTGGTCGAGCTTCACGCTGGTCGGCGACGAGGCTGGGCTTGGTGCGGCGGCGCAGCGGTGCTGGACGCGGCCGCGCAGTCCGCAGCTGGCGCACAGGCCGGCGTCGCGGTACGGCCCGCACCGCTCTTGCTCGATGGCGGCGATCTCGGGCGGGAGTACGGAGTGCGGGTAGGAGCGACTTCACTCGGAGGGCGGGCCGGGGAAACGGACTGGCAACCAAGTAAGAGGCCGCGCGAATAGGTGGGGTGGGTGAAGGAGCGGGGCGAGGGGCAAGTCTGGCAAGGCGGTGGGGGCACTCTCCCCCAGACTCCGTCCGGTGGGGGCACCTCCCAGCCGCCAGGCTGGGGGAGGACCCCCACCAGCCTTCGGCCGGTGGGGGTGCCCCCGGCGAAGCCAGGGGGAGGACCCCCACCCAGCCGCCAGGCTGGGGGACGTCATCGACCGACGACAACGCCGCCAGGCGCCGCCCATCGGCACGCGACGCCGCCCCACCTATTCGCGCGGCCTCTAAGAACCGCGCCCCGGTCCGACCCCTACCCGCAGCGGTGGAGCGACGGCATACGGGTCGTGACGTGGGCCTGAAGGAACAGGACCGCCGCTTGGCGATTTAATTCGCCATTGGGCGTGGGTATGTCGGCTCGACCTTACCTTTCCGAACTGAGATGTTTGCGGCATCCGGGATGAACCCGGGCCGTCCAACCAACCGTATTTGCCAATGTCGGGAGTAGTGACTATGGGCAAGTTGCAGGGAAAAGTAGCGGTCATCACCGGCGGCACCACTGGGATCGGGCTGTCCACAGCAAAGCTCTTCGTCAGAGAGGGCGCCTATGTCTTCATCACGGGCCGCCGCCAGAAAGAACTCGATGAAGCCGTGAAGGCAATCGGCGGCAACGTATCCGGCATTCAGGGTGACGTCGCCGAACTGGCAGACCTTGACCGCCTCTACGAGACCGTCAAGACAAAGGGGAGAATCGATATCGTTTTCGCCAACGCCGGTCTAGGCGAGTTCGCTTCGCTGGAGGGCGTCACGGAAGAACATTTCGACAAAATTTTCAACATCAACGTGAAGGGGACGCTCTTCACGGTACAAAAGGCTCTACCGCTACTGAATGACGGCGCCTCCATCATTCTCACGGGCTCCGTTGCGAGCGTCAAGGGAACCCCCGGGTTCTCGGTCTACGGCGCGAGCAAGGCTGCCATCCGAAATTTCGTTCGAGGGTGGACGGTAGAGCTGAAGGATCGCCGTATCCGGTCCAACGTCCTCAGCCCTGGCCCGGTCGAAACGCCACTTGTGGCGACGCAACCTCAAGACGCCATCGCGAAGATTGCGTCCACCATTCCGATGGGCCGCATGGGGGAGCCCGATGAAGTCGCCAAGGCGGCGCTTTTTCTGGCCTCAGATGACTCCAGCTTCGTCACGGGAATCGAACTGTTCGTTGATGGCGGCAGAGCGCAAGTCTAATACCGCAACGGCGCATCTGACAGTGTCGATTAGTTCGCGGGCCCGTCGTGACCACCTGCGGGCATAGAGCTGCTTCCGGCTGGTGCTCACCACCCGCTAACGCTGCACGTGCCGCTTGATCACCCCCCTCAGCTCAGAGCCCCAGGCATGAGCCTGGGAGGTGGAATTTCCTTCCTTTCCAAGGAGCCTGACCGATGGACATCTCCTGTCAATTCGCTACATCCCTGCACTCGCCCGAACACATCGCCGTCGCTGAGCAGTTGGGCTACTACCGCGCCTGGCTCCATGACACACCCGCCCAAAGCCCCGACGTCTGGGCGATGCTGGCGCTGGCCGCCGAACGCACCCATCGCTATCGGCCTCGCCCCCGGTGTCCTCGTCCCGACACTGCGCCATCCGATGGTCAACGCCTCCGGCGCCGCCACCCTCGCCGCCCTCGCACCCGGCCGAGTGGCCCTCGCCTTCGGCACCGGCTTCAACGGCACGCGCGCCCTCGGCGCACCCCCGGCCACCTGGTCCTACCTCAGCACGTACGTCCGGACGGTACGCGGTCTGCTGCGCGGCGACACCGTGGAATGGGACGGCGCCCCCATGCGCATGATGCATCCGGGCACGAACGCACCGCAGCGACCCATCGACATTCCGGTGCTGGTATCCGCGCTCGGCCCCAAAGGTCTCGCTGCGACCCGCGAGATCGCTGACGGCCTCTTCAGTGTCAACGGCGAAACCGCCCACGCCCACGAATTCCCCTGGGCCGCGCTGGGCATCCACGCCACCGTCCTGGGCCAGGACGAACGACTCGACTCCCCCCGCGTCCGAGCAGCCGCCGGCCCCGGCAACGCTCTGGCCTACCACGCCGCCTACGAATTCGGCGGCGACCCCACCACCCTGCCCGGCGGACAAGCCTGGCTCGGCGCCATCACCGCCCACCCCCGCTCCGAACGCCACTTGGCCGTACATGACCAGCACCTCACCGGCCTCAACGCGGCCGACAACGTCGCCTGGAACGCGGGAAGCTGGCAGGCGATCACCTCCACCACCGTCACCGGCACCCCCGACCGCATCCGCGACAAGCTCAGTGCCTACGCCCGAGACGGCATCACCGAAATCGTCTACCAGCCCACCGGTCCCGACATCCCCGGCGAACTCGAACGCTTCATCGCCATCGCCCGCGATGTATAAGGACCGGCGCGTCGCACACCTCGTGCGCGGCGCGGTACGGCGGCCCTTGGAGAGCTGGGCTCGTTCGGGAGTGTATGTCCGGTCGGTGAGCGTGGAGAAGGGGCGGCGGCGGGTCAGCCGGACTGCGGAGGACCCGGTGAAACCCTCGCACTGTCCGCACTCGGCCGCTACCTGCGCCGCGACGGACGCGGCTGGGTCAGCGAACTCCAGTACACTGCCCGCGAGCTGGGCGCTCTCTCCGTCATCCGCCCCGCCGTAGAGGCGGTGCTCGCCTGATGGTCAACCCGACACCAGAGGGCATGAGTAATGCTCGTTCGTATTGCGTCGTGTCGGCAAGTCCAAAGGAGTCCGCGCTCCCCTTGCGCTCCCCTGCTCTTTCAGAACGTCCGGTCGCAGCCAAATCCAGTAGGGGCGGATGCCGTGCCTCTCACTGTCCCCGCTCACACGCAGCGCCTCTTGGGCCCCGTGCCCGGCGGGGCGGGTTGCCAACCGACAGCATCCAGATGCTGTGCACCCAGGGGCGGCGAATCTACAGATGTTCTGCCCCGTCCGCTATGTCGCCAGCCTGCGGAACTTGCCGGAACTGCCGATCGGCGGGCCGCAGTGGACTCAGTAGCGTCCGCCCTCCGGCGCGGGCAGGGCGTCGAGGTCGGTCAGGTCCTGCTCGCTGAGCTGCACGTCGCCCGCGCCGGCGTTGTCGAGCAGGTACTTCGGGGTCTTGGTCCCGGGGATGGGTACGACCCACGGGCCTTGGGCGACGACCCAGGCCAGGGCGACCTGTGCCGGGGTGACAGCGGCTCGTTCGGCGACGGCGCGGACGCGGTCGACGATGGCGAGGTTGACGCGCAGGGCGTCCTGCTGGAAGCGAGGGTTGCGTCGACGGAAGTCGTCCTGGGGGAGGTCGTCGAAAGAGGAGAAACGGCCGGCGAGGAAGCCGCGTCCCAGCGGGGAGAACGGCAGGAGGGCGATGCCTTGGTCCTGGCAGTAGGGCAGGACCTCGGCCTGGACGTCGCGGGTCCATAGGGAGAACTCGGACTGGACGGAGGTCACCGGGTGCACGGCTTGAGCGCGCTTGATCTGCTCGACGGTGACCTCGGACAGGCCCAGGTGCCGGGCTTTTCCGGCGGTGACAGCTTCGGCCATCGCGCCGAAGGTCTCCTCAATGGGGACCTCGGGGTCGACGCGGTGGAGCTGGTAGAGGTCGACGTGGTCGGTGCCCAGGCGGCGCAGGCTGTCATCGATGGCGGCGCGGACGTGGTCGGGGCGGCCGTTGTTGGCGATGAGCGGGGAGCTCTGGGGGCCGCCGGTGGGGTCGGATACGTAGAGGCCGACCTTGGTGGCCAGTACCGCGCGGTCCCGGTGGCTGCCGACCAGGGCCCGGCCGACCAGTTCCTCGTTGGTGAACGGGCCGTAGACGTCGGCTGTGTCGATCAGCGTCGAACCGTGGTCAAGGGCCTGGTGGATGACGGAGATCGAGGTGGCCTCGTCGCGGGGGGTAGCGGTGTCGTAGGCGAAGGTCATGCCCATGCAGCCCAGGCCGATGACACCGACCTCGGGTCCTTTGGTGCCCAGTGTGGTGGTGCGCATGTGGTGGTCGTTCCTCTCTCGGTGGCCCCGTGGAGCGGTGGGGCCGCGGTGCTGGCTGTCCATGTCGGACGGGGTCAGGTCAGCGTGGATTTGTCGATGACGAAACGGTAGTGGACGTCGAAGGCGTGGACGCGTTCGTAGGCTTCGTTGATCTGGTCGGCCCGGATGGTCTCGATGGTCGCGCCGATGCCGTGTTCGGCGCAGAAGTCGAGCATTTCCGGGCTGCGAGTGCTTCGTCGCCTCGGTACCGAACACGAGTGGGGACGGGCCGGGAGGCGGGGTCACCAGGATCCTTCCGCGTGAGTGAGGACGGGCTGCGGGGGCCGTGCTTTCAGGGACCCCCGCTCACGCAGGGTGTTCCCGATCTAACCGATGGACGCGATTATTGTCGTGAACCTACCGATTCTCCGACCGGCCGTTCAGCCGAGACCACCTCCCTGCACACCGAGGAGAGGTTCAGGGCACGTCCCCGGTACCTCTCACCGTCTCCGCTGGAGGCCTCTGGTGCCAGGGCGGGTTCTGCCAGGCAGCGGCGTTCCAGGGAGTAACAGGGCCCCCCAAACGTCTCCCGCCCAGGTCAGGGAGTTTGTGACACTGAGAGGATGACCAGTGAGCAGCACAGCGCCAGCGGCGGCACCGAACTGGGGCGGTTCCTGCGGGCCCGCCGCGCCGAGGTCACCCCCGAGCAGGTCGGCCTCACCACCGGCCCGGGGCTGCGACGGACACCTGGGCTGCGCCGCGAGGAGCTGGCCACCCTCGCCGGGGTCAGCATCGACTACTACGCTCGCCTGGAACGCGGCAAGGAGACCCGCCCCAGCTCGGCCGTCGTCGATTCCCTCGCCTGCGCCCTGCTGCTGGAAGCAGACGAGCACGAGCACCTGCGGCAACTCGCCACGCTCGCCGCACGGCACGCCCCCGAACCACCCCCCGCGCCCAGCCGCACCGTGCGGCCTGGCGTCAAACTACTGCTGGACAGCCTGCGGCCCACCCCCGCGTATGTCGTCAGCCGCACCTTCGACCTGCTCGCCGCCAACCCCGGCGGACTGCGCCTGTACGCAGGCATCGAGAGCTGGCCTGCCCGGCAGCGCAACCTCGCCCGATTCCTCTTCCTCCACCCCGCCGCCCGCGACGTGTTCGGCAACTGGGAAAACCAGATCCGCGGCTGCGTCGCCCGGCTGCGGGCACTGGCCGGCACCGACCCAGACGCCCCCGACCTGGCCCAGCTCGTCGGCGAACTGCTGCTCAAGAGCCCGGACTTCGCCCGCATGTGGGAGCGCTACGACGTCAAAGGGCACCGGAGCGACACCAAGTCCTTCCACCACCCCGACGTCGGCGACCTGACCCTCGGCTACCAGTCGATGCAGCTCGACGGCACCCCCGGTCACCGCCTCCTCGCCTACTACGCAGAACCCGGCTCCCCCGACCACGACGCGATGGTCCTGCTCGACCTGCTCACCTCCCAGGAGGAGCAGAAGCCTGCCGCCGGCCGTCCCCTGCCGGGCCACGGCTGAACCGCACCCTCCATCGGATCCATCTCCTCCCCGGCTGCCCATGTACCCCCAAGAAAGGTTCCACCACCATGTCCACCTGGCTCATCACCGGCTGCTCGACCGGCCTCGGCCGCGCCCTCGCGCAGGTCGTACTCGAACGCGGCCACCACGCCGTGATCACCGCCCGGGACGCCGCGCACGTCCAGGACCTCGCGGATGCCTACCCCGCCACCGCGCTCGCTCTCCCGCTCGACGTGGCCGACCCCGAGCAGGTCACCGGGACGGTCAAGCGGGCCGAGGAGCGTTTCGGCTCGGTCGACGTGTTGGTGAACAACGCCGGCTACGGTTACCGCGCCGCCGTCGAGGAAGGCCGGGAGGCGGACGTGCAGCAGTTGTTCGCCACCAACTTCTTCGGCGCCGTTGACATGATCAAGGCCGTACTTCCCGGCATGCGCGCCCGGCAGAGCGGCGTCATCGTCAGCATCTCCTCGATCGGTGCCCGCATCTCCCCGCCCGGGTCCGGGTACTACTCCGCCACGAAGGCGGCACTTGAGGCGCTGTCCGCGTCGCTGCGCAAGGAGGTCGCCCCGCTGGGCATCACAGCGATGGTCGTGGAGCCCGGCGGCTTCCGTACCGACTTCGCCGGGCGCTCGCTCCAGCAGTCACCGGACACGATCGCCGACTACGCCGAGACTGCCGGGAAGCGCCGCAAGGAGAACGACGCCACTCACGGCACCCAGCCGGGTGACCCCGCGAAGGCGGCCCAGGTCATCATTGAGGCCGTCGAAACGCCCGAACCGCCGTTCATGCTGCTACTCGGGGACGACGCCGTCGACGGCTTCCGCAGCGTCGAGCAGGACCTGCGCTCGGAGCTGGACGCCTGGGAGCGGACAAGCCGGAGCACCGCCTTTCCCGCATAGTCCTCCCAGCGAGGTCACGGTACTCTCCCAGAGCGGGCGCAAGCAGAAGGACGGGCTCAAGCTCGGTGCCGCCCGTAGTCGCGCCGACCGCCCGCGATGCGTCGGCTACCCGGCCCGCCGTCACAGCGGGCCGGTGCGGGTCGCGTTCTTTCCGCTGTGACTGCCGCAGGCCGGCTCGCGGGTCCGCTGTTACCGCGCCGGTAGACGACGGGGGCTGCCGCTGATCCGGCCGGTCCGGCGGGTTGGAGATGCGGGCTCATGTCGCGGGTGTGCGCTGGCAGCCGCTTGAGCTTGTTCACTGCTCGGGCGGGTCTGTGTCGCCGGTGGTCTGCAGCCGGTCCCAGACCTTCCCGGTCGCCTTTCCCGCCGCGGCGGCGCACATCAGGGCGTTGAAACCGGTGTTGTCCGAGACCAGTTGCGCCAGCTCCGGGTGGGTAATCGAGAGCTGGACAACCAGCACCGAGACGTAGCCGACCGCGAATCTGCGTGCCGCGGCCGGTGACATGCCCAGCGTCGCCGAGCGGAGTGCTGCTACGGTCGCCGCGAGCTGCTGCGGCGCTTGCGGATCCATGCGGGGGATCCGATCGTGCGTCTGCACGCCGGGCCATGTTCCGGGTGGCCTCTACGGCGGCACGAGCAAGGTCATGAAGATGATCATTTTCAAGGATCTCGTTTGTGCCCGATCGCTTCGCCCCCTGCCCCGCTGCGCTGCGCAAGGGGGAGCAGGGGCAGGGGGCAGGGGGCGAAGGAAGGCGGGCGCCACTGATTCGGCGCCCCCGTGGTCCGCGCGATTGCTCAGGGGGCAGGGAGCAGCCGCGCGGACCATGGCTCTCGCGGTGGTGATCGTCGCGTCGAGGTCGACGCCGCTGGGATCGGCCATACGTTGCAGGGCGACGCTCCGAAAAAGGCGCTCCGGGACGTCCCTCCTGCCCGAGTCGGTCCGCGGCTTCCACTGGGTGGCGGAACCCGCCGCCCGTCGGCTACAGGGCTCGCGACCGACGTGTCACACAGGGCCTCCCGATCGGAACGGCGCGTTTACACCACGGCCGACCCGATCGGAACGTTGCGCGCTTCTGCCGCTTCCGCCTTGGCAAGGGCCGTCTGCCACTGCTCGCGCGTCGGCGGTTTGCACTTGAAATAGACGACGAGTGCCCCGAGCGCCCCGAGAGTCGCTCCGAAGAAGAAGCCTCGTTCCCAGTGGAACTGCGCATTGCCGTAGAGCGTGCCGGTCATGACGAGCGCCGCCAGGCCGCCGGCAAAGCTTCCGCCTAGCGTCTTCCAGGCGTAGATCGAGCCGTAGTTGACGGCGTTGTTGTTCTCCCCGTAGTAGTCCGCGACAGCGGCCGCGGTCATCGGGAAGTTCGCGCCCGCCAGGCCTCCGGAGATGACCGCGCATATCGCGAAGAGAACAGGCTGGTGCGCGAGACCCGCCCACAGGGTCAGCAACTGGAAAACCACGTTGCCCGAGTAGGCGTAGGCCATGGTGCGCCTTCGCCCGATGTACTCCGACAGCAGCCCGTAGAAAGGCCGGGCCGCGCCGTCGGCCAGCGCGAATCCGGCTGCGCCCCCCACCGCCGCGACCGCGCCCAGCTGCATCTGCTGAGCGAATTCGTAGTAATACGCCACACCGAACAATGAGCAGCCGATGTAGAGGGCGTACTGGACGCCGAGCCACTTGGCCTGGGGCGTGTACCACATCTGACGCAGCGTGTAGTGGCTGAACGCAGGCGGGTTGCTGTGCAGATCGCGGGCAGTGCGCTTGTTCTTCGTCCACTCGAGCGGATTGACGTCCGAAGGCCACCAGTTCTTCGGCGGGTCTTTCATGAGCAGACCAGTGAGGAAGATCCCGACGGTCATGATGACACCCTGCGCCAGGATGAAGTTCCTGGTAGCCGTCGAGGAGAGGGAGCTGCCTCCGCCGGCGCTGGCAAAGCCGCCGATGGCGAGGATGAAGGGGACCGAACCATAGGCCCAGCCGCCGTTGACGAACCCGGTCCGCCAGCCCTTCTTGTCCGGGTACCACTTGGCGACGATGTTGATAGCGCTCGAGTAGCACATCCCGGAGCCGATGCCGCCGAAGACGGCGTAGCCCAGATACGCCTCCCAGATGCTCGTCGAGTAGGCGGTGATTCCGTAGGCGAGGATTCCGCAGATCACGCCGCCGACGATCACCGCCCACCTCACCGGGAGGTAGCCGTTGTTACGCAGGAAGCCCGATCCGATCTGGACGACCGATTCGAAGGCCACGAAGAAGGAGAAGAGCCAGAAGACCGGCGCTGTTCCCCAGTGGTGTGCCGAGGCGAGCGAACCGTTCAGTGCGCCCCACGTGTACTCCACCAGTCCGGACAGACACATGACCACCCAGGCCGCCATGATGACAACCCACCTCGGGTATCCCAGGAGCTGCTTGTCGGTCTCTCCGACGCGGAAGACCCGCCCGGTGTCGTTGACGATCTCCTGGTAGCCCAGTTGTGTCGTCCTTGGCGTTGTTTGTGCCATATCGACGTGCTCCTCGCGATTCTTTCCGTTCCTGCGTCGCCTGTTGTCGTGGGTTGGCAGGCGGCGCCGTGTGTCAGGTCCCTACGCCGAGGCTTGCGCCCAGTGAGGCGTCATGCGT
This sequence comes from Streptomyces soli, assembly GCF_003999195.1. Classification (GTDB taxonomy): domain Bacteria; phylum Actinomycetota; class Actinomycetes; order Streptomycetales; family Streptomycetaceae; genus Actinacidiphila; species Actinacidiphila soli. Next base: position 8,816 of record NZ_RJVR01000295.1, on the reverse strand, counting down.
CGGCGTTGAGAGATCCGGCCAGATCCCATGTCAGAGATCACCAAATTGCATACAGGATGATGTAGTCATTGAGTGTTTAACTGCTTGCACGGGCTGTCCAGGTGTCATTGCGCAAAGGTTTCTCCACGGTCCTTCGGACGCCCGGGTGCCGACGACCAGGGCGCGCCGGTGCGCGCCAACGTACGAAGTCCCAGGGCCTGTTGGCCCGCACCCACCGCTATGTGACGACCTGCGGCTTTTGTCCCGCCCCAGCCGCGCGTGGAGCGGCCCGCCGAGCGCGGCGGCCTGCCGCGCACCTTCGGCCACCTGCCGTGCGCCGGGGGAGCGCTCGGCTTGACGGATCTGGTCATGCCGTAAAGCTCGCGGACACCGAGCGGACGGGGGAGGCAGACGGTGGGGCGTGGCGGCAGGGCTCGCCGTGGCTGCGCCGCAGCACGTATTCGCACTCTCGGCCAACCCGTCCTTGCAGGTCGGGAGATGACTTTCCGCCAGGGGACGATGCCGCGCCAAATCCAGCCCCCCGCATGCATGGCGTAGGAGGCGGCATGGCCGACCGCCTTAAACTTCAGGCTTGGAGGCCGCAACGGGCACCGCAGGTCCGGCTCGCAAGCGGCTGTTGCCGAACCGCTGGTCGTTGCAGGAAGCATCCTGATTTGTCAGTGCCGAGTGCAGCCACTCATTGATGACTGCGACCGTTTCTGGGCCGCATCCACCACCATGGGCGCGAAGTGCGCGATCGGCAGCGCCACACCCGACGCCGCGTACGAATCGGTCGCCCCCGGACCGATGGCGCTCGTCAGACCCACCAGCCCCGCCGTCGTTCGGATACGTCCAGATGCCCGGAGGCGCCGGTGCCGGTCGTCTCGACGCCCAGCGGCCGCACCCGTCGGGCGTATCGGGCCACCGAGGCCGGGAGGGCGGCGCTGGCCGAGGACCGGCGGGCGCCCGCGGAGCTGGCCCGTGAGGTTCTTGGCCGACAGGTCTGACGGAGGGTCGGCAGGGGGCTTCAGTGCCGCGGGGCGTGGACTTGGTCCAGGCCGGCGCGCAGGGCGCGGGCCAGTGCGGTGGCCTGCCCGGTCTTCCAGAAGTGCAGGTAGAACAGGCGGGGGTGTTCGTAGAGCATGTGGTTGTGCAGCTCGATGATGGTCAGGCCGTGCGAGCGCAGGGCCTTGATCACCGGGTTGACCTGGTCGGCGGTCATGGTGAAGTCCCCGTTGATCGCGGCGCGTCCGCCGCCGAGCGGCTGGAACATCAGCAGGGTGGACGCCTCCATCAGGTACGGCAGCATGAGGTGGGCGCGGGTGTCGGTGACGTGCTGGGAGACGGGGATGTGGTACTGCAGCACGCCGTTCTCGTTGTCGCCCTGGGCGCCGATGATGCGGTTCAGCGCGCCCGTAGGCAGCGCGATCGGCGGTTCCTTCTCCTGCTTCTGGTTGAGGGGGATGCGGGTCTGGGCGAGGGCGGCGTACACGGTGCGCGCGATGGAGACGGGGTCGCCCAGGGCCCAGTAGTGCATCCACCACAGGCGCGGGGTCTCGGCCTGGATGTGCTTGTGGAGCGCGGTGATCTCCACGCCGCCTTGCTGTAGGCGGTCGGCGACCTTGTCCACTTCGGTATCGGTGAGGGTGACCTCGCCGATCATGACCGCTCGGCCGTTGATGGTCTGGTGGAAGGACGCCTCGGCGTTCAGCTCCATGCCGGGGTTCTCGGTGACCCCGGCGTTGACCACATGCAGGTCCGTGCGCAGCCACTCGGCGGTGTGCACGCCGCTGGCCTCGGTTTTCAGCGGCCGGCCGATGGCGCGACCCACGGCGTTCCAGTCGATGCCCGGCGCGGGAGTGGACGCCGTGGCCGGTGCGGGAGCCCGTGTCGGCGTCGTGCCGAGAGTGAGGGGAATGCTCGTGGCGAGGGTGGCGGCGGCCAGAGCGGTGCGCCGCCGGCGCGGAAGGGTGCGGTCGGCCATCGGGGGCCTCCTGGAGATCGCCCGGCACCGGCAGTGGCCGGTGAGGTCCGTTCGCTTTTGTGGGTAGCACGAGCGCTCCGGGGGCGCTCCCCCGGGGGACCGAGGAGGCCATCGGTGGGCCGGGCGGTAGCGCGGCGGGTCAGCGGGGTGCGGCGTCGGCGGCGATGGTGCGCTGCAGGCGGGCGTCCACGGAGTAGTGGCCTGCGCCCACCAGCAGTAGGAAGACGCTGCCGCAGAGCTGGGCGAGGTCGAGGCGGGACTCGTGGGCGAAGTCCCACCAGCCGCTCTCGCCCTTGAACAACGGTGCGTGGCCCCACAGGATCGGCAGTTTGGTGATCGCCAGGGCACCGATCATGTCGACCACCATGAGCAGTGCGGCCAGTCGGGTGAACAGGCCCACCAAGATCAGGACCCCGCAGCCGATCTCGAAGATCCCGTCGAGAGTGGCGAAGAAGTCGGGCGCGGGAATGCCTGCCTTGCCGAACCGGCCGGTCCCCAGCGCGACGGGGCGCAGGAACTTCAAGATGCCCTCGCACAGGAAGACCGCCCCCACGTAGAAGCGAATCCACATCACCGCACCCGGTGCGCCGGTGTGGATCGCTCGGGACAGCCAGCTGCGGGACGGTGTCATGCCGGGGGCCTCGCTGGGATGGTTATCGGATGCCGATATCCTCCGGCGTCGCTGTGGCTTGGAACAGCGCCGAGCCGGGTTGTTCACACGCACGGGTGAGGTGCTGCCGCCGTGCAGGCCTCCCGTACACGCCGGAGGGGTTGGGGCGAGCCGGTAGTCGACGCCGCGCGGACCGGGCGACCGAGGCGGGCAGGCGGCGCCGACCGGGGACCGGTGGGCACTGGCCCGCAAACTGCTGCCCGCCGGTCCCCGGCCAGCGCCGCCCGTAGCGGGAGAGTCCGCCCCGGTCAGGCGCGAGTGAGAGTCCTGCGCAAGCCGTAGGCGGCGGCACCGGCCACAATCACCGCGGCCCCCCACAGGACCGAGGCCAGCGGCAGGGCGAAGGCCAGGGCCAGGCAGCCGGCCGTGCCGACGACCGGCACGATCCGTGCGGGGCGGCCCTCGGCGGGGGTGAGAGTCCAGGCGGAGGCGTTGGCAATGGCGTAGTAGGCGAGCACGCCGAAAGAGGAGAAGCCGATCGCGCCGCGCACGTCTGTGGTGGCGGCCAGGACGGCGACCACCACGCCGACCGCGAGTTCGGCGCGGTGCGGCACCTGGAACCGCGGGTGGACGGCGGCCAGCGCGTGCGGCAGGTGCCGGTCGCGGGCCATCGCGAGGGTGGTGCGCGAGACCCCGAGGATCAGGGCAAGCAGTGACCCGATCGCTGCGACGGCCGCCCCGATGCGCACCACTGGCGCCAGGCCCGGGACACCGGCGGCGCGCACGGCCTCGGCGAGCGGGGCCGCGGTGTGGGCGAGCCGGTCCGGCCCGAGCACCGCGAGCACGGCGACGGCGACGGCCGCGTAGACGACCAGCGTGATGCCGAGCGCGAGGGGGATCGCGCGGGGGATGGTCCGCTTCGGGTCGCGGACCTCCTCGCCGAGGGTGGCGATGCGGGCGTAGCCGGCGAACGCGAAGAACAGCAGCCCGGCCGCCTGGAGCACGCCGCCGAAGGTGGCGTCCGTCCCGACGTCCAGCCGCGCGGCCTGCGCCGTGCCGCCGGTCAGGCAGGCGGTGACCACGGCGGCGAGCACTGCCAGGACGACCGCGACGATCCCGCGTGTCAGCCATGCGGACTTCTGCACGCCGACGTAGTTCACCGCGGTCAGCGCCACCACCGCGGCGACCGCCACGGCGTGCGCCTGGCCGGGCCACACGTACGAGCCCACGGTGAGGGCCATCGCCGCGCAGGAGGCGGTCTTGCCGACCACGAAGCCCCAGCCGGCCAGGTAGCCCCAGAAGTCGCCCAGTCGCTCGCGGCCGTAGACGTACGTGCCGCCGGACTGCGGGTAGCGCGTGGCCAGGCGGGCGGAGGAGGTGGCGTTGCAGTAGGCCACCACCGCGGCCAGCGCCAGGCCCAGCAGCAGCCCCGACCCCGCCGCGCCGGCGGCCGGGGCGAGCGCGGCGAAGATCCCCGCGCCGATCATCGACCCGAGCCCGATCACCACGGCGTCGAACACGCCCAGGTGCCGCTTCAGCTCTCCCGCTTCGGCAGATGCCGCCGACGCACCCATCGCTCGCTCCTCGACCACGGCCCGCAGCCATTACGGATTCCGATATCGGCGCACGATATAGGAACAGGGTGTCGAGCAGCCGACCCCGCCCGCCCATCGGCGTGCCCGCGATGGCCTCGCATGTTCGAGCGAGCATGATCACCGACACCGGAGCCTCGCTCTGCCACCCTCCGTACTGGCCCGCCTGTTCACGGGATAGCCGTCGAGCGGGGTGGCGAGGGGCGGCGCTGCCCACTCCCTAGCTAGATCGGCCGGACAGTCCCTAGCGCAGCCGGATTGCCCGCCGACAGCGACCGGCCACTGCCCACCCGCACCTTCGGCGTCCGGGAGTTCGATGCCCATGTCATCGAGACTCAAGTGCCGCACTCCACCGCGCTGCACTCCCTCCTGGACGGGCGCCGTCACCTGACCGGCTCGCTCGCCCGTTACGCGATCAGCGGACGATGGCTGTCCCCGATCGCCCTGCAAGCCGCCCGGGACGCCGGACTCGGCGACCCGGGGGCGGGCGCGTGGTGCCGCAACCCGTACCGCAGCATCGTCGTCCGCGCCGTCGAGGTGCTCTACGCCGTCGACGAAGCGCTGCGCATCATCGACGCCTACCAGCCGCCCTCCCGCCCCTACCTCGACGTGCCCCCACGCCCCGGTACCGGTCACGGAGCCACCGAGGCACCACGGCCTGCTCTACCACCGCTACACCATGACCCGAACGGGACACTTACCGACGCGAGCCTCGTCCCGCCGACGGCGCAGAACCAGGGCGCGATCGAAGAAGACCTGCGGCGCATCGTTCAGGAGCGGCTGAGCACCGGGGAGGCCACCGATGGCCGGCTGGCCGACCTTTGCGAAAGGGCCATCCGCAACTACGACCCCTGCATCTCCTGCTCCGCCCACTTCCTCGACCTCACGATCGAGCGAAGCTGAACTCCTGCGACCCGGGATGCCCGTCGCCGTCGCCCCTGTAGGGTGCCAGAACTCACGTGTAGCCTCTGATCAGGCACTTTGCAGTTCCGGGCGATCATGGCAGTCTCGGGCTGCATGGCGTTGCGCACGCTCTACCTGATCTTCCTGAGACTCTGTCAACGGTTGACGCCAACCAACAAGAGCGCACGATGGCTCACGATTGAACCGTCCAGGCCGGCCCCAAATTGAGGTTCTGGCACACTTTCCGTGCCAGGGCACAGAGCGTCACGGGCTCCATGATCATCAGCGGGCATCATACGCACAGAACCTCGCATTCCCGCCGTGTGACATCTGCTCCAGATGGCGGGTGGTAACGCTCCGTTGCGCCAGCACGGAAAGTGTGCCAGAACCCAAATTGAGCCGTCGCCGACAGACCCTGATGGGCTGGACACGCGCATCGTCCGATCACGTGCCGGGGTCTCGGAAACCTCCGTCGTCGCCAGCAGTGTCGAACGCAAGGTCCTCGCTGGTTCATGCCTACGCCGCCAAAGTAGGCAGCGTGAAAATCTCACAAATGTTCCCTTATTGGGGCGATTCCACTAGTTTGATTGAGTCTTTCACTTTACGTACGAGGGAGAAGTAGGGCATTGATACGGGCGATCGATTACGCTGCGTTGTTCGCTGCCGCGCCACCGTACGTGGTGCTCGATCCCGATCTGATGATCGCGGATGCCAATCCGGCGGCTGTGGAGGTCGTGGGACGCCCCCGTCACGATCTTGTCGGGTGGTCCTTCCTCGACGCCTTCCCGGAGAACCTGGCCGCTCCGGCAGCCAGCAGGGGTGGGGATCTCCTCACCGCGCTGAAACGAGTTTTGGAGACCGGAAAGGCGGAAGCTCTCGCGCTGGTGCGCTACGACATCGCTCCCTTTGCTCAGCCGGGCGTCTTCGACGAGCGCTGGTGGTCGCCGCTGATCATCCCAGTCCTCGGGCCGGACGGGGCCGTGGCATGGATCATGGTCCGCTACGAGGACGTGACCCAGTTCGTCCGCTCCCATGGCGAGGGGGAAGCAGCGAACGGGGTGCCCTGCACGTGCGAGGAGCCGCTGCAGGGCGAACTGTATGCCCGCGCGCAGCAGGTGCAGTATGTGAACGCGCAGTTGCGGAAGGCTCACGCCCGTGAGCGCCAGGTGGCCGTCACGCTTCAGAAAGGCCTCCTGACCTCTCCCGACCTGGCACGGCATCCCAATATCGCGGTGCGCTACCTGCCCGCCGTCGGATCGCTGAACGTGTGCGGCGACTGGTACGACGTCGTCAATGTGCACCCGGACCGGTTCGCGGTCTCCGTCGGCGACGTGGTCGGCCACGGGCTGGAGGCCGCCGTCGTCATGGGCACCTTGCGCACCGCCCTCAACGCCGTCAACCGCATCGCTCACGGCCCCGCCGAGGGAATGGACATCCTCGGGCTGTACGCCCGCTCCGTCGACGGAGCACTGTCTACCACGGCTGCCAACGTGCTGGTCGACACCCGCAGCCGTCTGATCGTCTACAGCAGCGCCGGCCACCCGCCACCCGTCCTCCTACATCCCGACGGCAGCTTCGACCTCCTCGACCAGGCCACCGACCCACCCCTGGGCGTCCGCCCCGACCCCGTACCGGGCCCCCAGGCGGCCCTGCCCTACACCCCGGGTGACACCCTCATCCTCTACACCGACGGGCTGATCGAGCGCCGAGGCGAGGACATCGACACCGGCTTGGCCCGCCTCACCAGCACCCTGGCGTCTCTGACCGAGCCGGATCCGGAGCAACTCGCCGACAGCCTGCTCGCCCGCCTCGGACTCAGCATCGGAGGCCGCGACGACACAGCACTCGTCATCGTGCGCCTGTAAGCCGCCCCTCACAGGGGTACGAAATCAGCGCCGAATAGGAAATCGGGTGCGTTTCTTTCTTCTTGAGTTGAGCCGGTCCCGGCCGGCGCGAAGTGCTGCCGTGGCCCGCATCTGCAGAGCTTCCTGGGCCTTCGGCGACAGGCGCCCAGCATCCCGGACCAGACAATGATCTTGCCAGCAGGTCAACTGGGGTTTGACCTGGGCCTTTGGGGAGCCGCCTTCGGGATCCGAACCCGAGACCTACGCATTACGAGACCGTGAGTGTTCGCGTTGCGTGGTGCCCACTGGTGCCCTCCTGTGCTGTTCTGCCTGATCAGAGCACATGCGACTGGTTGACCTGTACTGCCTCGTATTACGTCGTCCAAAGGCGTCCGGCCACCGGCTGGCCACCGGGAGCGTCAGAAGGCTAACTCATCAGGGTTGTTGGTCTCCAACAGACCCTCCTGCGAGTGGTCGTCGACTCCTAGAGAATGGCTTCTCACGAAGCCTCTTCGACGTAGCCGGTCCCGGACAGAATCCCGATGACTGCATATCGCCTGCGTTGCTGCTAAAATGAAGGCATGACCGCGATCACGATCCGGGATGTCCCGGACGACACACTCAACGCCCTGAAGGTCCGCGCCGCACAGGCGGGCAAGTCGCTCCAGGCATACGCCCTGGAGCTTCTCTCCCGGGAAGCTGTTAAGCCCACCCTCGCGGAGATGGCCACACGTCTGGAGCGTGAAACCCGCACCGAGCTCGATACGACCGACATCCTCGACGCCATCGAGGACGGGCGGGACCGACGTTGATCGTCATTGACTGCTCCAGCCTTGTCCACTTCCTCCTCGACCACGGCAAGACCGGAACCGCGATCCGTGAGCGGGTGGGCCGCGCCGATACTCTCGCAGCGCCGGGCCTGCTGGACTACGAAATCACCTCGGCCGCCTTCGGGTTGGCCCGCGGCCGGCGAGGGGGCAAGCCCAAGATCACGGAAAAGGAGGCGCTGAAGGCGATCACCGACTACCAGGCCCTCGCTCTCGACCTGCACCCAACGCTGGTCCTGTGGCAGCGCGTACGCGAGCTGTCGAACAACCTCTCCGTCTACGACGCGCATTACGTAGCCCTCGCCGAGAGCTTCGGTGTTCCGCTGATCACCAGCGACGCCAGGATCGAACGCAGCGGAGCAGCACGCTGCACGATCGAGACCTTCGAGGCATCCAGCACCTGACCCCAGCAGCACCAACGTGCGGGGTTCCACAACCCATGAACGGTCTGTGAGGTTCCAAAGCTGTCGCACCGGGTCTGGCCGTGGCGTCCGCCGCGCCCCGATCAGGTTCTGGCGCTCCCCCTTGCCCTGAGCCGGAGCGGATCCGTCCGGGTCAGGCCAGTGGGTAGCCCCAGTGGGTAGCCCTGGGCGAGCAGGGCTTTGCGGAACGCGGGGAGCTTTTCAGCGGGGACGGCCAGCTGCCGCTCACCGAGGCGGGTATAGAGGGCGCGCAGGCGGCGGTCGCCCGCAAGGAGAGCAGCCAGGGCTTCATCGGCGCACTCGATGAGGTGGACCGGGCCGGTGTCGCGGACCTTGCCGAGGCGGCGTTCGGTGTCGTCCAGCAGGGTGACGACGGTTTGCGGCAGCGGCTGCGAGGACGCCTGTGCAAGGTAACAGCGGAGCTCCTTCAGGGTGCGCTTGGTGTCCAGGGCACTCAGGAGGGAGCCGGCGCTCAGGGTCCACACCCGGTCGCCGGCGCTATCAACGAGTACCGGTACGCCGCTTGACCTGCGCCGATGACTTTTCGAGCCCCACAGGGATCTTGGTGGTTAATTCGGGGCTGGGTCGATGGGTCCCCTGGCGCTGCTGTAGTGGATCATGGTCCTGCGGTGGGCGTGCCGTGTACTGCCGCAGA
>NZ_RJVR01000212.1 GCF_003999195.1 Streptomyces soli | reverse complement strand
AAAGAACCGCAGGTCAGCGCCCCACCACGACGTTGGTAAGACCGTGAAACGCGCGGAATCCCTCGAAGCCCACCGCGAACGAGGTTAAAGATCAAGCTAAGCTAAGAACGGGAATGCCGAAGACTCCCGCCGGCAGCGAGGGCTCGGCGGGTGGCCGTGGATCACTTGACGCGCGGAGGCGCACGGTTCCATGTGCGGGTCTGTGCAGGCTGAACACACCGCCGGGTCGGCTGCACGAGCCATTGCCGGGCAGCCCGCGCGGCCTCTGCACACGATCAAGGAAGAGCACCATGAGCACACACGGCACCATTGGCGTACTCGGCGCAGGAGAGGTGGGACAGGCGGTCGCCGACAAGGCCGTCCGCCACGGCCATGAGGTACTCATCGGCAACAGCCGGGGCCCAAAGACTCTCAAAGCCCTCGCGGGCAGGCTGGGGCCAAAGGCCCGCGCGGTAACGGCCGAGGAGGCGGCGAAGCCGGAGCTCGTCTTCCTCTCGGTGCCGTTCTTCGCCGTGCCGGAACTGACAGGCCTCACCACTTGGGCCGGGAAGATCGTCGTCGACACGACGAATCAGTTCGCGGCGGCCAACCCCTGGCGGGGCCGGTACGACGTCGGTGACCTCACGGGCAGCGAGTGGGTGGCCAGCCATCTTCCCGGCGCCCAGGTCGTAAAGGCTCTCAATACCCTGTACGGCCCGTTCATCGCCGCGGATCCCCGGCATGCGGAAGGACGGCTGGTGGCCTTCTATGCGGGCGACGACGCCGACGCGAAGGCTGCCGTGGCCGGCTTGCTGGACGAATTCGGATTCGCCGCCCTGGACCTTGGCGGTCTGCGGGAGGGCGGGCGGCTGATGCAACTGGACGGTGCACTCAGCGCAAAGCACCTGCTGCTGCAGGACGTCGGCTGACGCCCCGGCCAAGCCCCACATATGAACGCTCGCGGAAGGAGAATCATGAACCGTCGTGTCGTCTACACCCGTGGCGGGTTGCCCGCCGACGTCCTGACCGTCATCGAGGAGCCTGAGCCGGCGCCCGAGCACGGCCAGGTCCTCATCCGCACCACGGCCTTCCCGGTGCACCCTGGTGATCTCCAGGCCATCGAGGCCCACCCAGAGACGGCTGCAAAGCCGGTTCCGGCCGGCGTGGAGGCCACCGGCGTGGTGGAGGCGATCGGCCCGGAAACGCGTGTGGCGCCGGGTGTCGAGGTCGGCGGCCGCGTAACGGTCTTCCCTTACCCAGGGGCGTGGTCCCAGTGGCTCGTGGCGGATGCCGAGGTGGTCGTCGCCGTACCGGACGAGCTTTCGGACGAGGTCGCCGCGCAGATGCTGGTGAACCCGCTCACCACGGTGATGCTGCGCCGTGAGGCGCAGGAGCACCTGGCCTTCGGATACGACGGTTTTCTGGTGCAGACCGCTGCGGGCTCGTCGGTCGGGCGGCTGGTGACGGGCGTGTCCCAGTTCCACAACCTGGCGCTCGTCAACGTCGTCCGCGGCGAGCGCGGTGCCGTGGAGCTGCGCAAGCGGTTCCCGGAGGTGCCGGTCGTGGCGACAGAGCATCCGGACTGGGCGGATGAGGTCCGCAAAGCAGCAGGCGGCCGTCCGGTAAGTGTGGCCTTCGACCCGATCGGCGGGAAGCTGGCGGAGAGCCTTCTGGACCTGTTGACGCCGGGCGGGAAGCTGGTCAGTTACGGGCTGATCGCCGAGGAGCCGATCTCGTTGCATGCGTCGACGCTGCTGAGCAAGTCGCTGACGCTGCGGGGCAAGAACATCGGCCGGTGGCTGTCCGAGGCCTCCGCCGAGAGGCGGGCATCCGACGTCGCCACCGCGAAGCAGATCGCGCTGGCGCTCAAGGACCAGTTCGACGTGGCCGCTACGTACGGCCTTGGCGAGCTGGCCAACGCCGTGGAGCACGCGGTACGGCCCGGCAAGGTCGGCGCCGTCCTCGTCCGCCCCCGGTAGCCGCCGTTACTGTCGGAAGTCGTGGCGGCAGCCAGCAAGGTGCCGGCAACAGCCAGGCGCTTGATGCCCTGACGCCTCACACGTCGTGCGGCATCAGGGCCACCAGAGCCGTTGTCAGCGGGGCACGGCATAGGCTGCCGAAGGCGGCTGGGGCCCGGCAGGCACAGCGTTCGGTGTGGAGGAGTTCACCGCGCTGGCCAAGCGGGCCGCCGAGGCGAGGGCAGCTGGCACCAAGGAACAGCACTCCCCCATCGCGTATCCCGCATACACGCGATACCCCGGGATCGGGCACCGGCATGGCGCTTCACTCATGTGCCCTTGCTGTGACACCAGGCCGACTTCGCGCTGGCGACTGCCGCCTGGTGGCACCAAGCGATCAGACCCCAGCCGAGGACGGGGTACCCGGCGCGTGCTCGTCCCTCGAAACGCGGGGAAGGAGCGCCAAGGCCTGCTCCGCAGCCCCGTTGACGACCCCCGGAGTGGCTCCCGCCTTGCCCAGGGCCTCAAGCCCCCGGAGCACGGCAAGTAGGAGGCTGGCGAGGCTGTCCGCGTCCGCATCAGCGTCCAGCGAGCCTTCGGCTTGGGCCTGCGCGATGCAGCCCCGCAGCACGCTGTGCAGCCCGCTGATGACTGCGGCGATTCGCTCGGCAACGCCCTCGTCGACGGATGACAGTTCCGCTGCGCTCTTGGCCATCATGCAGCCACGTCGCTCCACGTCCCAGGTGATGCCTTCGGCGATGTTACGTACATGCCGCTCCAGCTTCGGCAGGGCCGGGTCGGGGCCGCCCAGAGCTGTGCGCCAGGCTCCCAGAGCGTCGCTGTTGTAGCTGTCGAGAGCCCGCAGGAACAGCGCGTGCTTGTCCCCGAAAGCCCCATACAAGCTTCCTCGGCCCAGGCCTGTTACGGCGCTCAGGTCGTCCATGGAGGTGCCGTTGTAGCCCACAGACCAGAACTGGTCGCGGGCAGCCCGCACAACCTCTTCTTCGTCGAACTGTCGAGGCCGGGCCATGGGACAACTGTACGCCGCGTATAACAGCCGAGATCGCCGTCGGCGACCTGCTCGACTTCAACGCAGTCAGCGCCGCACTGCGCGGAGTGTGCGTGAGTATGTCGTCGAGTACTTCGGCGATCAGGACGCGCGGTCCTGATCGTTGTCGACACCGGCTTCCTGACAGTCAGTCCTTGACCTGGGCCAGGGCGTACCCCAGCGCCGACAGGCCCGACAGCACGCCGGCCACCACGAGGTTCACCGGTACTCCGGCGACGCGCGGTACCTCCCCGGGCTCGTCCTCGGCCGCGGTTCCCGGCACCGCCACCGCGACGAAAAAGGGCCCAAAGGTGAGGATCGGGTACAGCGCCGCGATCTTCAGCGCGAGTTGGCGCTCGGCGCGGGTTCCCGGCCGACATGTCGGTCACAGCCGCAGACGCGGTGTGGAAGCGGGCGTGCGGCATCCAGCGGGGGGGTTGAAGACGCGGCGTATCCGGTCAGACGCCTACCGGCCATCGGGCCGGTCCCTGCCCTGGCGGCCAAGGGCCGTCACCACGCCCTGATCATCCCAGGCGGCCGCAAAGGCCCTCCCCGCACCACCAGCGAGCCGCCGACCGCGGTCGCCACCAAGCAGCACCACTCCCTGGTCCGCCCCGCGCCGACCGTGGACGACTGCACCATCCGCATGCTGCACCCCGGCGAACTGATGACCCTCCAGCGCTTCCCGGGCGACTACATCGTGCACGGCAACCACACCGAGCAGATCCTCCACGCCGGCAAAGCCGTCAACGTCAACGCGGCCCGCTGGCTGGGCGAGCGGCTGCTGCCCTGCCTGGCCTGACACCCCTTCCGCTGGTCCCGGGGCGGCAACCCCGGGACCAGCGACCAACCCACCACCCCGGCAGCCGCCGATCCGTACGGCCGCCCCCCGTGAAGGAGTACCACCGCCATGCGCCGGCCATCGCGAGCGAGGTACCCGCGGTCCTCGCCCGCGCCATCCACGTCGCGATGTCCCCGCCCACCGGACTGGTCTTCGTCTCCCTGCCGATGGACGACATGGCCTACGAACTCAACGACGCCAAGGTCGCGGAGATCGAGGTGATCCGGGACCGCGAGGTCACCCACGCCGGAGGGTTCCGCAAGGACCTGGCGAAGAAGATCGCCGGCCGGCTCTCCGCCGCGAAGGCGCCCGCCTTCGTCGTCCACGGCGACCTGGAGCACGCCGGAGCCTGGGACCAGTTCGTGAAGCTGGCCGAGCGCAGCAAGGCCGCCGTGTTCACGGCACCGCTCCCGGGCCTGTCCGGGTTCCCGGAGAACCACCCCCTGTACCAGGGCCTGCTCCCGCCCGGCGCCGGCTGGACCTCGGAAGAGCTTAAGGGCCACGACCTCGTCGTGGTCCTGGGCGGCCCGGCCTTCCGCTACTACCCCTACATCCCCGGCCCGTATCTGCCCGAGGGCACATCCCTCATCCACATCACGAGCGACCCGGACGAAGCCGCTCGCGCACCCGTCGGCGACGCCTACGTGGCGGACGTCGGGGCCGCGGTGGAGGCCCTGCTGGGCGAGATCTCCGAATGGTCGCGCACGGCCCCCAAGGCCCGGCCCGACGTACCGCGTCCGGAACGGGCCGAAGCCCCGATGCGGCCGCGGACCTGTGGACGGCCGTCGGCCACGCCGCCCCGGCGGACGCCCTGTTCGTGAGCGAAGCCGGTTCCAACGAGGTCCCGATCACGGAATACGTACGGCCCGGCGCCGCCCTCTCCCACATGTCCGCTGTCGGCGCGGGCCTCGGATTCGGGCTGCCCGCCGCTGTCGGCGCCCAACTCGGCGCCCCGGACCGCCCGGTGATCGCCCTCATGGGCGACGGGTCGATGCACTATGCGATCACGTCCCTGTGGACCGCGGCCCGCTACAAGATCCCGCTGACGATCGTCGTCTCCTCCAACGAGGAATACGGCGTCCTCAAGCAGTTCGCCGACATCGAGAGCGCCACCGGCGTCCCCGGACTGGACCTGCCCGGGCTGAACATCGAAGCCACCGCCGCGAGTTACGGCATCGACACTCACGAAGCCACCGACACCGACCAAGTCGCCGAGATGCTCCGCGCCGGAGTCGACGACCGGGAACGCCCGACCCTCATCAACGTCCGGACGAACAAGGTCAAGAAGGTCGCCCCCCGCCTGAACTGAGCCCGCCTGACTTGAGCCCGCCCAACCCGGCAGCGACGGCCGGCGAGTGTCCCGCCGCCCCGTCCGTCGCTGCCGGGCCGGGCGGCGGGCCCGGTGGGGATGCCGGTGAACGCATCCTTCTTCACCATCGACGATCGGAGCAGTGCAGCGGATCTCGGATTGCGTGACCGCGTCTGCCTGGTGACCGGAGGGAGCCGCGGACTGGGGCGGGCCGCCGCACAGGTGCTGACCGACGAAGGAGCGAAGGTCGTCGTCACCGGGCGCAGCTCCTCCGTGGCGGACGCCGACCACAGCCTGCGGGGCGACGCCCACGCGGTGGGCGTGGTCGCGGACAACGGCGACCCCGCCTCGGCCGAAACAGTGGTGAACACGGCCCGGCGGCTTACGCCTCAAAGATTTCCATGATCTCTCTGTCAGACTTCGTCACAGGACCTCTTCGACCGGTTCGCTCATGCGTGGAAACATCAGCAAACCGGACGAAGGGGTCTCCTTCAGATAAGGAAGCGATCAGGAACGACAGGCCGTCACCTGGATCTCCGGTGGCCATCAGCCTGGACTCAACTGGCCGCGCACCTGGAGCTTGCCACGGCCGCCGACGGGCAGGCCACCACCGTCAGCGCGAGCGGGGCGTCCAGGCTACCCAGGCGGCGTCGGGCAAGGGCCGGTCCAGGTGTCGAGGAGTCCCACAGGATCACACTGCCGGAACCGGCAATGTGAGCTCGTGAACGGCATCCGGATGGTGGATCGCCCCGCTGGTCCGGGTGAGCGGGATGCCGCTGCCTCCGTGACGGGCGGAGACGATCTCCGCCGCTATGGACAATGCGGTCTCCTGCGGGCTGCGGGCCCCGAGGTCGAGGCCGAGCGGGCTGCGCAGCCGCGCCAGTTGAATGTCATCCAGCCCTGCTGCGCGCAGCCGTTTCAGACGGTCGTCGTGGGTTCGGCGTGATCCCATGGCGCCGACGTATGCGACCGGCAGACGCAGGGCGCACTCCAGCAGCGGTACGTCGAATTTCGGGTCATGGGTCAGGACGCAGATCACGGTACGGGCGTCGACGTCGGCCGTCGCGAGATATCGGTGCGGCCAGTCCACCACCACCTCGGCGGCTGCCGGGAAGCGCGCCGGTGTGGCGAAGACCGGACGCGCGTCGCACACCGTCACCCGGTACTCCAGGACCGACCCCAGTTCGGCGAGTGCCGAAGCGACGTCGACGGCCCCGAAGAGCAGCATGCGGGGTGCGGGCACGCTGGACTCCACCAGCAGTCTCACTGGGGTGCCCGCCTGGGACACCGTCACCGAACCTGTGGTCCCGGCGTCCAGGAGTTCGCGGGCCCGGTCGCTGACAGTCCGGTCGAAGGCCACCGGGCCGATGCCCCCTCGGTCCGGTCCGCCAGGACGCAGCAACAGGGCGCGGCCCGGCGCAGTGGCCGATTCCGCGACGGGACGGACCAACGCCACCCGTTCGTGTTGCGCCGCCGCGGCCAGGAACGCGGTGACCTCCGGCCGGTCGGCGGGAACGATCCGTTCGATCAGTACCTCGACCGTTCCGCCGCAGGTCAGGCCGACATCGAAGACGTCGTCGGGGGAGAAGCCGAAACGCTGGACGACCGGCCCGCCGCCGGCGAGCACCTCCTTGCACAGTTCGTAGACGGCGCCCTCCACGCACCCTCCCGATACGCTGCCCACGGCTGTGCCCGTAGCGTCCACGGCCAGGGCCGCGCCCGGCCCGCGCGGCGTACTGCCGCCCACCGCGGACACCGTCGCGACCGCGAAGGGCTCCCCCCGCAGGCACCACAGGTGAAGTTCCTCAGCGATGTCCAGCACGGCGCGGCGCCTTTCTCCGTCGGATCGGCGGGACACGACGGGGCGCGGTCACGATGTCCCGCCCAGCAACTTGTCCGGGGTGATGGGGAGTTCCCGGACGCGAATGCCGGTGGCGGCGAAGACCGCGTTAGCGATGGCTCCGCCAATGGTGCCGATCGTGGGTTCACCCGCGCCCAGCGGCGGCTGGTCGGGGCGGTCGACGAGGATGGTCTCGATGCGGGGGACCTCGTTGAAGCGGATCACGTCGTAGAACGCCCCCGGTGTACCCGACTGCCAGACCAGGGAGGTGATGCCGTCGCCGGTGTACTGGACCTCTTCCTTGAGGGTGCGGCTGATCCCCTGCACGACGTTGCCCTCGATCTGGTTGCGCAGGCCGTCGGGGTTGATG
Organism: Streptomyces soli; assembly: GCF_003999195.1. Classification (GTDB taxonomy): domain Bacteria; phylum Actinomycetota; class Actinomycetes; order Streptomycetales; family Streptomycetaceae; genus Actinacidiphila; species Actinacidiphila soli. The sequence goes on along the minus strand of NZ_RJVR01000212.1, from coordinate 4,025 downwards.
ACGAGACCGCAGTCATGGGCGACGACCACCCTGTCGACTTGGACCTTGCCGGTTGTCGCGTCGATGTGGACCTCGGCGTAGCTCGCAACATAGGCGTTGACCACCTCGTACTGATGGAACGCCACCCCCGCACCGACGCCGTCGCCGCCCCGCGGGCGGTGGTCCCAGACCTGGAGCAGTGCCGTGCAGACCTTGACTGCTCGCGGATCGGGCAGCGAACTGATGCGCAGCCGGAGCGGATCGTGGCCGCCGGCGTGGGCGAGTTCGTCGAAGAAGGACTCGTTGGCGAAGCTGTTGGAGAAGCCGCCCAGCGAACGCAGGGCGGTGGTGCGGGGGATGCGGTAGGTGAGGGGAGCCACGGGTGCCGCCGACGCCGGTCCGGTGGTCTCGAAGCTCTTGATCAGCCGTGCCTCGACATGCTGGGGGATGTCGTACGTGATGGGGGCGTTACGGCCGGAGGTGTCGACGGAGCTGGCGGGCAGCGGGTCCGGCAGCAGGCCTTTCAGGGCACCGGCCAGCAGCGTGCCCGGGTTCCCCGCCGAGGGGCGGCTGTTGGCCGTGGGCGCGTAGATGAGGTGGGACCAGGCCGTGATGCCGTGCTTGCCCAGCACGCCCTTCATGTCGTGGGCCTGTGCCCCGCCGTAGGGCTCCCAGCCGTGTTCGTCCTGGCGTCTCCACTGAACGCGTACCGGCGCGCCGACGGCCTGGGAGAGCAGCGCCGCGTCGGCGGCGCAGTCGTCCACGCCGTCGTGGCCGTAACAGCCGGACGACTCCTCGTAGATGACACGGACGGCGGCGGGCTTCAGTCCGAGCAGTCCGGCGATGGCGCCCCGCAGCGCGGTGACGTTCTGGGTGCCCGACCAGATGGTCGCCTGGATGCCGGTGACCGGGTCGGGCTGGGAGCGGACATCGGCCACGGCGGTGGACGCGCCCATGGTGGCGTGCATCTGGAAGGGCGTGAAGTACTGGGCGGCCAGTACGGTGTCGGCCTGGGCGAACAGCGGATCGACGCCGTCGTCGATCTCGACCACCGTGGCGTAGTGGTTCGCCGGGTCGCGCAGTGCGGTGGGCAGGTCCGCCTGGGGGATCAGCGCCGGGCCGTCGCTCCAGGTGACGGTGATGCCGGTGTCGGGAGCGGCCGCACGGGCGGCGGCCCATTCGGTGGCGGCGACGACACCGATGAACCGGTCGTGCTGGACGACGTCCACGAAGCCTTCGACGGCCTGCGCGCGGTCGAGGTTTCCGATCACGGGGTTGCGCGAGTTGCGGCCCGGAGGCCGTACGACGCGGCCGTGCAGCGTTCCGGCCGGAACGATGTCGTGCAGGAAGGCGAAGGTGGCATCGAGCTTGCCGGGCAGGTCGACCCGGGGCTGGCTGGTGCCGACCACCTTGTAGTCGCGCGGTGCCAGGACGGGCTCTGCCGCGTCGAGCGGCAGTACGCTGCTGCCGGTCCTCAGCAGGGCCGCGTAGCTGACGGTGCGGCCTTTCGCGCGGAAGACCCCGTCGGCGGCGCTGAGTTTGTCCGCGTCGACGTGGAGGGCTGCCGCGGCGCGACGCCGGAGTTCGCCGTAGGCCGTGGCGGCGGCCTGGCGCAGTTGGACGCCGCCGTTCTGGATGCTCTTCGAGCCGGTCGTGCCGCCCTGGCTGACGCTGAGGAGTGTGTCGCCCTGGACGTAGCGCACATCACCGACCCGCAGGCGCAGCTCCTCAACGACGATCTGAGTGAGAGAGGTCTGGACGCCGGTGCCGAGCTCGACCTTGCCGCTGTAGACGGTGATGGCGTCCTCGGTCAGGACGAGCCAGGACTGGTCCGCCTCCCCGGCTGTGTCGTCGATGCGGACGAGGCCGTCTCCGGCGTCGGCTTCGGCGACGCCCGTGCCAACGGAGAAGGCAACGGCGATGGCGGCCGCTCCCGTGAGGAACTGGCGGCGCGAGGGTGTCAGAGCGGTGGTCATCCGAGCATCTCCTTCGCTGCGGTGCGGATAGCGGCGACGATGCGGGTGTGGGTGCCGCACCGGCAGAGGTAGTTGCGGGTGTTGTCCGGTGCCGCGCCGGACAGGAAGTCCTTGATCTCCTGCTCGGTCGGCACCGCCTGGTTCCCCGCCGCGATCCGGCTTTCCAGCCATCCCAGAGAGCCCATGACCATGCCGTTGACGCAGAACCCGCACTGAGCTGCCTGGAGACTGACGAACGCACGCTGCAACGGGTGCGGTTCCGCCCCGTCGGTCAAGCCGTCGAGAGTACGGATGTCCGCCTGGTCGGGCACTGTGTGCATCTGGCGGACGCAGGACCTGGTGGCCGCTCCGTCGAGCAGTACGGTGCAGGCGCCGCACTGGGCGATACCGCAACCGAACCGGGGGCCGTGCTGGCCCTGACGATTCCTCAGCCAGTACAGCAACTGCTCGGAACTGGGCGAACTGTCCGATCCGGCCGACTCGTAATCGGCCTGCACTGTCTTCCCGTTCAACCGTACGGTTCGTGTGGGCATATCACACCTCTTCTGCCGCTATGCGATCTCTCTGAGGCGTCGGCGACGCCAAGGGGGAAGTACGGACGCCGGCGGTTAAATGTTCAACAGTCCGGCACCTTTTTTGGAGAGACGTCAGCGGCACCACATCCGCCCTCCCACTGGCGTGGGCACCGGCCTCCGTGGCCACTGCGCGGGCAGGGACAGGATCGCGTCGGCGACGTGCAGGTCGTCGCTCCGGGGGCGCGCGGTAGGCGATCCGCTCCACCTCGACCGGTCCCACGCTGGTGGCCGGCAGGCACCGGTCCCCCCGCGCGGCCCGCGCACCGTCCCGCCCGCACCGCTCGCACATGCCAGACGCGCTCCGCCGCGGGCGCGATCCGAACGGTGCACGACACGGCGGGAGACGCCGTGGTGTTCCAGCTCGAATCCCCGGCGGCGCTGGTGGCCGTGAGCGCAATGCCACGACTTGTGCCAGGTCCGGCAGAGCGGTCCTGGCCCGTCTGGTCACCCGCCAGGACGCCAAGGCGCCACTCGGCACGCGATTCGGGGTGCACCTGTGCCTCGGTGACCTCGGACACAGGGCAGCAGGCCACCCGCACGACGCGGGCCCGGTCACTCAACTGGCGAACGCGATGTTCCGCCAGTGGCCGGCCGGCCGCACGCTGGAATACCTCCACCTGCCACTCGCCGCCGCGCAGGAGCCACCAGCCCGTCCTTCCCGGCTACTACACGCCGCTATGACAGCTACGGGCCTGGCCCGACACACCACTCATCGCAGGCATCGCCCACGAACGCCAGTCCCGTGAGGACCAGCTCACCGTCCTCCGCTTCGTGGAGCAGACCTTCGGCCGGCAAGTCGACAACGCCACATCGTGCGGACTCGGACGACGATCACCACAAGAAGCCGAACAAGCCGCTGCCGCAATGCTCACCCTCTGCGAGACGCCCACGCAACTGACCTGGTGAGCTGACGCTGCCTCGAAGACCTCACAGTCGAGCGGGCTGTCGGGGGGTGCGGACAATCCTGTCGCCGTGCTGGATGTATCGGTCGTGGACAACCATTTGGGCATCGCTGAGACCCAGACCCCGGGCGCGGCCAGCTTCGAAGACGAGACGGACCGCCGGAAGGCGTGCGTCCTGGAGGACGTACCCGTCGACCTGTTGGCGGATGCCAGCCGGCAGCAGCTCCCACCACTCGGCTGTGGTGATGTCCGTCATCCAGGTTCCGCCTGTCTTCCGTGCGGCCCTCACACCAAGCCCCCTGAGCACAACCGTACGCAGGGCCTCGCAGCTGTCCGTACCGTCGGGCCGGAACGAGGCTCCAGTCGGAACGTACGGCAGAGGGGCATCCGCAGCCGCGTCCGCATGATGATCCAAGAGAGAAGCCCTAGCCCGCCCGGGCGGCGGCGGCGGCGAGGTGGGCGTCCACAGCGACGACACCGTCGACGCCCTGGCAGAGGCCCACCACCACCGGGACGAGACGCGGTTCCGGGACGTGACCCCGCAGGGTGACAGCCCCGTCCCGGACCTCGACCGCGACGGTGCCCTCGTCCAG
>NZ_RJVR01000319.1 GCF_003999195.1 Streptomyces soli | reverse complement strand
CCGGTTACATTCCGAACCCGGAAGCTAAGCCTTTCAGCGCCGATGGTACTGCAGGGGGGACCCTGTGGGAGAGTAGGACGCCGCCGAACAAATTTTGAGCTCCGGTCCCCTGGATTAATCCAGGGGACCGGAGCTTTTTTGCGTTGTATGGTCCCGCCATGGGATACGAGATGCGGCAGGTCAGGCCCGATGAGTGGCGGCGGAGCAGGGAGCTGCGGCTGGCGGCCCTGAAGGACCCGGTCAGCAGTGTTGCGTTCGTGCGGACGTATGAGGAAGAGGCCGCGTTCGCGGACGAGGTGTGGCAGCAGCGGGCGTCGGGTGTCGGGGCGCAGCAGTTCGTGGCCGAGGACGAGAACGGGGTGTGGGCCGGCAGTCTCGTGATGCTTGTCGAGCCGGACGAGTCGCTGAGCATTGTCGGGGTATATCTGCGGCCGGAGGTACGGGGAACCGGGCTGGCAGAGAAGCTTTTCGGGGTTGCGCTTGAGTGGGTCTGGGAGCGGGTGGACCGGGTGCAGTTGTGGGTGCACGAGGGGAACCCGCGGGCGCAGGCGTTCTATGCGCGGCTGGGCTTCACGCGGACCGGGAAGACGATGGCGTTTCCGCTCGACGAGACGCAGAACGAGTACGAGATGGTGCTGGTCCGCCCCTGACCCGGTCCGCGAGTTGGTCACGCAGCTTGGTGAGGCGGGCGATTTCCGCCTCAAGGGCGGCGAGGCGGCGGGCGGCGATGCCGGGGCCCGGGGTGGCCTGGGCGGCGCCGCAGGGGCGGGTGGGGTCGAGTTCGATGAGGTGGAGGTGGTCGGCGCAACTGCGGATGTCCTCGATGGTGAGGCCGACGGAGAGCAGTTCGCGGATGAGGCGGATCCGGGCCACGTCACTGGGGCCGTACTGGCGTTGGCCGGTGGGGGTGCGGGATGGCGGTGGGAGGAGTCCGCGCTGTTCGTAGAAGCGCAGGGCGCGGGGTGTGGTGCCGGCCGCGGCCGCCGCGTCGCCGATCCGCATCTGTTCCTCCCACCGGTGGTGCTGCCTACAACTCCACGATGACGGTGCCGAGATGCTGGCCGCCCATCACTTCGTGCAACGCACGCGGGCCGTTTTCGATGCCCTGAATGCGAACGTGCGGGAAGGTGATGCGGCCCGAGCGCAGCCAGTCGCCGAAGCGCTCGTTCCACTCGGGGCGGGCTGTGGGGTCCTCTTGGCCGCTGAAGCCGCGGATGGCGATGCGCTTGAGGATGAGCTGGAACGAGTCGATCTCGACGGGTGCGGTGGTGCCGTTGCCGTCCGGGGAGAGCTGGCCGGACAGGGCGCCGACGAGGGCGAAGCGTGCACCGGGGCTGGCGGCTGCCACCGCGGCCTGGAGCTGTTCGCCGCCGACGTTGTCCACGAGGACGTCGATGCCGTCGGGGGCGGCCTTGGCCAGCTGGTCGGCGATTGGTTCGGCTCCACGGACCACGACGGCGTCGTAGCCGAGCTCGGAGACCATGCGGGCGGCCTTGGCCGGTGAGCCGGTGCTGCCGATGACGCGGCCGGCGCCGAGCAGGCGGGCGATCTGGCCGGCGAGGGAGCCGACGGATCGGCGCCGCTGGTGACGAAGACCGTGTCACCGGGGCTGACATGGGCGGCGCGGGTCAGGGCGCCGTACGGGGTCCAGCCCATGGACAGGTGCTCGGCCGGGTCGGGGAGGGTGTGGCCGAGAAGGGTGCATTCGGCGGCGGGCACAGCCGCGTACTCGCGCCAGCCCTGCGAGTGGAAGACCAACTCCCCCGGACGCAGGGCGCTGCCCTCGGGGGCGGTGACGACTTCGCCGACGGCGGCGCCGAAGAGCGTGTCGCCGGGGTGGATGGCGGGGAAGGGGGTGGTGCCTTCCAGACCGCCGCCGATGACCGTACGAATGGCGGGGAAGACCTGGAACCAGCGGGTACGGATGAGGGCTTCGCCGTCTGCCGGGACGGGGAGTGGGGTTTCGACGACGGTGAAGTGTTCGGGCCTGCGGGAGGGCGGAAAGGCGGACTTCGCGGGAAATGGTGGCTGCTGGAGTTGGCATGGCGGGACGCTAACCCTTGACGTGCGGGTCAGAGGCAAGTGGCGTCCGGGACCTCGTCGAGCAGACCGGGGGCGGCGGGGCCGAGGACGAGGCGGGCGTCGGCGCGGTGCCAGAGGGGGGTACGCCAGTGAGCGCGGGCCTGTTCGGGGGAGCGGAGGACGGCGAGGGTGGGCAGGCCGAGGGCGGTACCGGTGGCGAGGAGCTCGGGGAGGGTGGGCAGCGGGGCGAGGGCTGCGATGTCGTCCAGCACGAGGGTGAGTGGTGGGTCGAGCCGACCGGCGGGTGACCGTGCGGCCATGCGCCGGCCGTGCTCGACCACGCTGGAGACGAGTGCGGTGAGCAATGGCATCGCACCCGGGCGGGCCCGTGGGTCCTCGTTGGGCTCGCCCACCAGGTACATCGTTCCCCGCTCGCGTACGAACGATTCCAGGTCGAGGGCGTCGGCCCGGCCCGGATTGCAGGCGTCGCGGATGTGGACGGAGTTGAGGGACTCGAGGGTCCGGTGGATCAGGGCCTGGGCAGCGTCCCGGCGGTCTGTGTGGGCGTGCAGTACGGATTCCAGCTCCCCGCTCCAGCCGGTGGCGGCCTTGGGGTGCGTACGGAGGATGCGTACGGCGTCCTGGCCGCCGTTGCCGCCTGCCCAGCGGTGCACCTGACGGAACGGCAGGCCGTCGATGGCGGCGGCGTGCAGCCAGCAGCGCAGCAGGGTCTCGGCGGCGTCGAACATCGCGGCGTCGGCGGCGGCGTGCGGGCGGCAGGGGAACAGCAGGGCGCGGGCGGTGGTGAGGGCGGTGGGGACGACCTCGCAGCCGGTGTGCGGGGCCCATCGGAGGCGGCCGGGGGTGTCGACGAGGTGGGCCGGGTCGTAGATGTGGACGGGGCCGAGCTTGGTGCGGTTGCCGACGGTCTGGTGGAAGGTGTCGGGGTCGGCGGTGGTGATGATGGCGGGGCCGGCGGCGTTGAGGATGGCGGGCTGGATGAGGCGTTTGGCTTTGTCGCTGCGTTGGGCTGCGAAGGCGGCGTAGGTGCGGGTGAGTTCGTGGGCGGTGGGGTCCGGTACGGGGGCTAGTGCCGGTGCGGGGGCCGGGGTCAGCGCGGTGGGTGGGCTCGGCTCCGCCGTGGTGCTGGAAACCAGGGGCTTTCCCCCAACCTGGCGGCTGGGTGGGGGTCCTCCCCCAGCCTGGCGGCTGGGAGGTGCCCCCACCGGCCGAAGGCTGGGGGAGCGCCCAACCCCTGGACCCGCCCCCTCGCTTCGCTGGGGGGACCCCCGGTCCTCAAACGCCGGACGGGCTGGGTTGTCCGGAGCGGGCTCGGGGTTGCGCCCCCGTCTCAGGCGCGTGCGGGCGACTACGCCGATGACGAAGACGGTCAGCACGAACAGCACCATCAGCTGTCCGAGGAAGATGCCCCAGAAGAGGCCCCAGCCGGGCAGTGCGTCGGGCGGGGACTGGGGCCAGGCGGCGGCGATGTCGTGGGGGTGGCTGATGAGGTACCGCATGGCCTGGGGCGTACGGGTGAAGTGGACCTCGGCGGGCCAGGCGCCGTGGGAGAGGAGGCCGGCTATGCCGGTGGCGGTCCAGAGGAGGACGGTCATACCGAGGAGGAAGCCGATGACGCCCAGGATGAGGCCGTCGGGGATGCCGCCTTCGCTCCGCTGTTGCCGCTGTCTCTGATTCGTCATCACGCCACCGCGTCGTCGGCCAACTGTTTGTCGAGGGAGACCGGGAGGGCTTCGTCGCGTTCCGCGTCGGCTTCAGCCGAGGACTGGGTCATGGCGCGGTCGGTGTAGACGAGGGGGCGCTCGGTCTCGGTGATGAGATGTTTGACGACCTGGACGTTGCCGTTGACATCCCAGACGGCGATGCCGGGGGTGAGGGTGGGGATGATCTCCACCGCCCACCTGGGGAGGCCGAGGACCCGGCCGGTGGCGCGTGCCTCGTCGGCCTTCTGGGCGTAGATCGTCCTGGTCGAGGCCATTTTGAGGATGGCCGCCGCTTCCTTCGCTGCCGCGCCGTCCACGACGTCGGAGAGGTGGTGGACGACGGCGACGAAGGAGAGGCCGAGGCGTCGGCCGAACTTCAGCAGTCGCTGGAAGAGTTGGGCGACGAAGGGGGAGTTGATGATGTGCCAGGCCTCCTCGACCAGGAAGATGCGTTTCTTCCGGTCGGGGCGGATCCAGGTGTGTTCCAGCCAGACGCCGACGATGGCCATGAGGATCGGCATGGCGATCGAGTTGCGGTCGATGTGCGAGAGGTCGAAGACGATCAGCGGCGCGTCGAGGTCGATGCCGACGGTTGTCGGGCCGTCGAACATGCCGCGCAGGTCGCCGTCGACGAGCCGGTCGAGGACGAGGGCGACGTCCAGGCCCCAGGCGCGTACGTCGTCAAGGTCGACGTTCATCGACTCGGCGGCGTCCTCCATCGGGTGGCGGAGGCGCTCGACGATGTCGGTGAGGATGGGCTGGCGGTCGGTGATGGTCTCGATGACGTACGCGTGGGCGACCTTGAGGGCGAAGCCGGCACGCTCGTCCAGGCCGCGTCCCATGGCGACTTCGATGATCGTACGGAGCAGGGCGAGCTGGCCGGTGAGGGTGATGGCCGGGTCGAGGGGATTGAGCTTGATGCCGCCGTCGAGGGCGGCCGTCGGGTCGAGGCGGATGGGCTGTATTCCGAGGGCCTTGGCGATGAGGTTCCACTCGCCGGCGCCGTCCTCGCCCTGGGCGTCGAGGACGACGACCTGGCGGTCGCGGAAGCGGAGCTGGCGCAGGACGTAGGTCTTCTCGAGGGCGGACTTGCCGTTGCCGGACTCGCCGAGGACCAGCCAGTGGGGGGCGGGGAGTTGCTGGCCGTAGAGCTGGAAGGGGTCGTAGATGTAGCCCTTGCCGGAGTAGACCTCGCGGCCGATGATCACGCCGGAGTCGCCGAGGCCGGGGGCGGCGGTGGGGAGGTAGACGGCCTGGGCCTGGCCCGTGGAGGTACGGACGGGGAGCCGGGTGGACTCGACCTTGCCGAAGAGGAAGCTGGTGAAGGCGTCGGTGAGTGCCGCCAGGGGATCCAGCATGGCCATAGGGGGAGCCTCCTCGGCCGTCAGTGAGCGTCGCGCCGGGGGCGCGGGCTCTGGTGGGACTTATGGTGCCGGGCGGCGGCAGGGCCGTGGGGAGGGGGCGTCGGGGGCGCGTCGGTGCGGTGGCGCGGCGCAGGTTGATCTCCCCCAGCCTGGCGGCTGGGTGGGGGTGCCCCCAGCGAAGCGAGGGGGAGTGCCCCCACCACACCGCCCCTTCCCGAAACCGGGGCGCTGCCCCGGACCCCGCCGGGGGCTCTGCCCCCGGTCCCCCGGGAGTGGGTGGGGGACCCGGGGCTCGACGGCCGGAGGCCGGCGCAGCGGCTCGCTGTGACATCAGCCGCTGGCGCGGCGGGCAGCGAAGCGCCCGCGAGGGCCGCAAAAGGGAGGGGCAGCGCCGGACGGGCTGAGTCTGCCCGGCTCACCGGCGGATTCCTGTCGCGAAGGGGAGCGTGTTGACGAAGGCGCGGTGGTGCTCGCGGTCGCACCACTCCAGCTTGAGGTAGGACTTGCCGGCGGAGGCGCGGATGGTGCGCTTGTCGCGGGCCAGGGCTTCCGGGCTGCGGGAGGAGACGGTGATGTAGCCGACGAGGTTGACGCCGGCGGCGCCGGAGGCGAGGTCTTCGCCGCGTTGGTCGATGCGGCCGTGGTGGGCGACGTCGCGGGGGTCGATGACGCGGTTCATCTTGGCGGCGCGGCTGGCGTCGGCATCGTCGTTGGTCTTCTCGGTGAGCATGCGCTCGATGGCGACGTCGGTGGGTTCGAGGTCCATGCAGACGGCGACGGTGCGGATGACGTCCGGGGTGTGGACGAGGAGGGGGGCGAGGAAGTTGACGCCGACGGGGGTCATCGGCCATTCCTTCACCCAGGCGGTGGAGTGGCACCAGGGGGCGCGGGTCGAGGACTCGCGGGTCTTGGCCTGGAGGAAGGTCGGCTCGGTGGCGTCGAGTTCGGCGGGCCAGGCGTTGCGGCGGGTCATGGCCTGGATGTGGTCGATGGGGTGGTCCGGGTCGTACATGGAGTGGACCAGGGAGGAGAGGCGGGCCTGGCCGAGGGGCTGGCGTACGCGGATGTCGGCCTCTGCCAAGCGGGCGCAGATGTCGGTGAGTTCGCGGGCCATGACGGCTGCGATGCCGGCGTCCTTGTCGACGTTCTTGCCCCGGATGCCGGTGGCGCGGGCGATGGCGTTGCCCTCGGCGGCGAGTTCGCGGCTGTAGTGCATGCAGGCGACGAGGTAGGCGCGGTGCTGCTCGCTGGAGGTGGACACCATCGACTGGAGCTGGTCGTAGGAGTCCTTGATCCACTTCTCGGCGCTCTCGTCGCCTCGTACGGCGACGTCCTTGGCGTGGGCGTCGGGGTCGGCGGGGAGGGTGCGGGCGAGCATCTGGAGGCGGGTGACGAAGCCGTCGCCGTTGGCCACGTGCTTGAGGAGCGTGCCGAAGCGTTCGACCAGGGCTTCCTGGTCCTCGCTGTCGCGCAGGCCGACGCCGGGGCCCTCGATCTCGATGGCGGCGGTGAGGGTGCGCCGGTCGACGTGGAGGAGGACGGCGATCTCGTCCGGGCCGAAGGGTGCGGACAGCCAGGTGATGCGGCCGATGCCGGGTGGCGGCCCGACCTCGACCTCGCGGCCGTCGAGGCGGATGCCGGCCTCGGCGGCGGAGGAGCGGTAGGTGGCGGCGTTGCGCAGGGTGCGGCGGTAGGTGCGGTTGATCTCGAACCAGCGATAGAAGGTGCGGCGGCGGTACGGCATGTAGACGGCGGCGAACGCCAGGATCGGCGGGCCGGTCAGGCCCAGGATCCGCAGAGGGAGTATCGGGATGAGGAGGCCGCACATCATGCCGATGAAGGCCCCGGCGATGATGAGGGTGATCTCGCCGGTCTCGCGGTTCTTGCCGACGATCGCGTTCGGCCGGGCTTTGCCGATCAGATACGTGCGACGTGGTTGCTGGGCGGCGTAGGGCTGGGACGTCACCGGCTGTCACCTCCGGACTTGCTGCTACTGCTGGTGCCGTGGTTGCCGCGGTCCGGCGTCGTGCGCGGGGCGGGGGTGGCGGCGGCGCCGGAGCTGCCGCCCCGGGTGCTGTGGGCGGCGACGCCGCCGGCCACGCCGTTCGCGGGCTGGGAGGACCCGCCGCCGGATGCGGCCTGTTCCTGGGGGCCGCCGCGCGAGCTGTGGGTCTTGATGCCCTGCTTCACGAGCGCGGCGGGGGTCGAGATGACGGCGGCGGCCTGGCTTTCGCCGCTGGCCTTGCGGTTGCTGCGCAGGCTCTGGACGTCGTCGCCGAAGCCGGGCACGAAGCGGTAGATCATGGCGCTGGCGAAGATCGCGAGCAGGATGATCGACAGGCCGGACACGACGGCTCCGAAGGCGGTGGGGCCGTTGTCGGTCGTCGTCAGCGCGCTGGCGAGGCCGAGCACGATCACGATGACCGGCTTGACCATGATCACCGCGATCATGATGCCCGCCCAGCGGCGGACGTGGTGCCACATGTTCTTGTCGACCATGCCCGCGTAGACGGCGGTGCCGAGCAGCGCGCCGACGTAGAGCAGGGCGGCCCGGATCACCAGTTCGAGATACAGGACGCCTGCGGCGAGGACGGAGACCAGGGAGACGATGATCAGCATGATCGGGCCGCCGCCGATGTCGCTGTTCTTGGTCAGCGCATCCTGGAACGAGCCGAAGAAGACGTTCGAGTTGGAGTTCGTCCCGGACGCGATGACGTTGGTGACGGCGTCGGTCGCCGACACGAGGGTGTAGAGGACGAGCGGCGTGAAGGCCGAGGCGATGACGGTCAGCCAGAGGAAGCCGACGGCCTCGGTGAGCGCCTCGGTGAGGGGGACGCCGCGTACGGCCCGCTTGGCGACGGCCAGCAGCCACAGGACGAGGGTCAGGATCGTTGAGGCGGCGAAGACGACGGCGTACTGGCGCAGGAACGCCGTGTTGGTGAAGTCGACCTCGGTGGTGTGGGTGACCGCCTCGGACAGCTTCCCGATGACCGCGGAGGCGGCTTTGGCACAGCCCTGGGCCAGGGAGGTGAGGGGGTCGAGGGGGTTGGCGACGGAGCCGCCGCTGCCGGTGCCGCTGTTGCCGCTCTCGCACTTGTCCTTGGCGGAGCCGATAAGAAAGCTGCAGTCCTCTTTGGTGGCGCTCGGCGAGGGCGTGGCGGAGGGGGCGGCGAAGACCTGGGAGGCCGTCAGAATCACGGCGGCCTGAGCCCCGGCGAGGACGGCGGCCACTGACAGCGCGCGGCGGTGGTTACCTGGCATACGTGAACCCTCCATACCCCTGGACGGCGTTCGCGATCTCGTCGGCGCCGGCGGCCTGGTCGTCGCCGCTGACCGGCGCGGGGCCGTGGGTCTGGCTGGACGATTCGATCTTCCAGTCGCCGCCGACCCACTTCAGCTTCTCGGTGACGGTGAACCAGCTCTGGCTGACGGGCTTGGTGGAGCCGGTGCCGGCCAGTCCGGCGAGGCCGGTGCACCACACCTCGACGGTCGCGGTGGTGTCCGTGATGCCGGTGGTCTTGGTGCCGACGGGGATGGTGCGGGAGACGAAGGTGTAGCCGCTGGGGGTGGAGCCGTCCGCGTTGAGGCCGAGGCTCGTGAACAGGCCGGCGGTGTACGCCTTGTCGAGCTTGCTTTGCATCGCGTTCACCACCGCCGGGTCGTGGATCGCGGCGACGATGGTGTGGCGGCGGTCGGTGCTGAACATGCCGTCGCCGCCGAGGGCCACCGCGTAGTTCGCCGCGGCGGACTGTGCGCCCTGCGAGGTCTGCGCGAAGCCGGAGGCGACGCCCTCGGCCGAGCCGGGGCCGGTGCCGGACACCGGTTTCTGGCCGGTGGCTGCGGTGGGCTGGGACTGGGTGCCGTTGTTGCCCCTGCCGTTGGAGCCGGAGGTGCCGGCGGATCCGTTGCCGTTGCCGCGGTTGGCGAAGGCGATGGCGGCGATGAGCAGGACGACGACGCCGACGACCGTGACGAGGTTGCGGCTGGAGCGGGGTGTCCGGCGCGCGCCGGTGCCACCGGGGCCGGCCTGGCCCTCGGGGAGCCGGGTGCGGGTGGTGGGCGGCCCGTCGTAGCTGTCGTAGCCGTCGGGGTCGTCGTGGCCGAGGCTCATGGTGTGCTCGCCCCCGCACGCGAGGAGGGCAGGGCGGAGCCCCTGGGGGGTCCGGCATCGCTGCTCGGGTGAGTGGGCATCAGCACGCAGCCTCGGGTGGGGAAACGGGGCCGGGACGGGCCCCTTGGGGACATAACTGGACGACAGGGATGATAAGGAAGAAGGTGGGACTCCTGGTGGGGGCCGGCTAGACCGCCATCCCGTAGACGATGGTGAACAGCGTGCCGAGGGAACCGATGATGAACACGCCGGTCAGTCCGGCGATGATCAACCCCTTGCCCTGCTCGGCACTGAATGTGTCGCGGAGCGCCGTCGCGCCGATCCGCTGCTTTGCCGCGCCCCAGATCGCGATGGCCAGGCAGAGCAGGATCGCTACTGCCATGACCACCTCGATCATCACGCGTGCTTCGTTCCCGAGGGAGCCGAAGGGACCCCAGTCCGGGGCGATGCCACCGATGATGGTGTTGATGTCGCCCTTTGCGGCTGCCAGGATCATGAGAACTCACCACCACGCTAGATCAGTTGGTCTCCTCGCCGGGGCGCAAGGAGCCAAGGTCTATCTTGGCGGAGGATTCCGCTGTCGGATGTCGACTCAACGACTTTCTCAGCCGATTCCCCCGTGTGATCCCGGCCGCAGCCGTCAGACTGGTCGGATTGGCGTGCGAGCCGGTGTTCGATGGGGCATAGATGACTACTCTGTGTATCACGCTGGTGAGCGCAGGGCAACGATTGGGGGCGCCGATGAGCGGTGATGCTTCTTCGGGGCCGACTCACCGTCACCACCCGTGCCTGGACACGGAGAAGCCGATCGACGACCGGGGGGTCAGGGGATGAAGGCCGCGCGCAAGGCATGGCTCGCCGCAGGCGTCGTCGGCGGGGTCTTCTTCTCGTTTCTCGCACTGCTCGTCGTGGGTACGTATTCGGCCGCCGCGAGCCTGACCGGCAACGGCGCGGTGACCCTGGCCAAGGGCGCGGTGCCGGCGGCGTACTCCAGCATCGTGCAGCAGTGGGGGAACCTCTGCCCGGCCATCAACCCGGCGCTGCTGGCGGCGCAGCTCTACCAGGAGAGCGGCTGGAACGCGAAGGCCCAGAGCCCGGCCGACGCGCAGGGCATAGCGCAGTTCATCCCCGGCACCTGGGCGACGCACGGCATAGACGGCAACGGCGACGGGGTCAAGGACGTGTGGGACCCGGCGGACGCGATCCCGTCGGCGGCCTCGTACGACTGCGAGCTGGCGAAGTATGTGAAGGACGTGCCCGGCGATCCGACCGAGAACATGCTGGCGGCGTACAACGCGGGCGCATACCGGGTGATCCAGGCGGGCGGGGTCCCGGACATCGCCGAGACCAAGAACTACGTCAAGGCCATCACGACCCTGGCGATGAGCTTCGCGGCGCCGACCGGCACGGTCGCGGCCTCGCAACAGGCGGCGGGGGCCATCTACTACGCGCAGAAGAAGCTCGGCACCCCCTACTTGTGGGGCGGCACCGGTACGGCCGCGCAGAGCGGGCGGTTCGACTGCTCGGGGCTGACGCAGGCCGCGTACCGCTCGGTGGGGATCGAGCTGCCGCGCGTGGCGAAGGACCAGTGGAACGCCGGGCCGCATCCGTCACGGGATCAGCTGGCGCCGGGGGACCTTGTGTTCTTCGCGTACGACCTGAACGATCCGACGACCATTCATCACGTGGGGATCTACGTGGGTGGCGGGTACATGATCAACGCGCCGCACACCGGCGCGGTCATCCGCTTCGACCATATCGACTCTGCGGACTACATCGGTGCGACCCGGGTGACACAGGACGGCGCGGCGGCCCTGCCGACGGCGTCTACGGCAACGAATTCGTGACGCGGGTCTCCCTTCGATAACTTACTGGTGATCATCCGGTGGAGACCGGAACGCTACGTACCGTGTGCACCGTTGTACGGGGAGAATGGCCCCGAACGTATGTATATGCAGGATGCGGCGGGGGTTGCGGCGCGGCGGCAGGACGGACCAGTGAGGGGCATCACCGATGGCAGAGCTCGCGCTTGACGGCTCGAACCCGGATGTCGGACTGCTCCGTGACATCAACGGCCTGGCCAAGGACGCCCCCGGGTGGTTCGACCGGGGCATGGAGTTCGTCGGCGAGTACGGGCTGATCCTGCTGTTGGTGCTGCTCGCGGGCTGGTGCTGGTGGCGGATGGCCCGGCGCGGCCCGGAGGCACCGGCGGCGGTGGCGGGGGTGCTGTGGTCAGGGTTGGCGGCAGGGATCGCTCTGCTGCTCAACATCCCGCTGCGGGGCTTTGTGGAGCGGCCGCGGCCCTTCGTGGACCACGACGGGCTGGATGTCCTGGTCAAGGGCAAGACGGACTTCTCGTTCGTGAGCGACCACGCGACGCTGGCCATGGCTGTCGCGGTGGGGCTGTTTCTGGTCAGTCGCAAGGCCGGGCTCGTCGCGATCGGGGTGGCCCTGGCGGAGGGCTTCTGCCGCGTCTACATGGGCGTGCACTACCCGACGGACGTCGTGGGCGGATTCGCGCTGGGCACGGCGGTGGCGCTGCTGTTGGCTCCGCCGGCGATGGCGCTGCTCACGCCCCTGACCACGGCGGTCGCCGGGTCGGCCCGGGCGGGCTGGCTGGTCCGCTCGGCGCGGCCGGCGCGCCAGCCGAAGGGCCAGCCGTATCCGGAGCCGACGTCGTACGACAAGGACCTGGCGGCCTGAGCGGCTGATCCCCTGAGCGCCTGCGCCCCTGAGGTCAGCGCCCCTCGTGGTCCGCGGCGTCGCGGCGGGCCCGGTCGCGGGCGCGGCGCGCTGGGCCCCGCCAGCCGCAGACGCAGGTGGCGTGGGCGAACTGGTCCCTTTCGACGGTGGTCGTGCGGTGGGCCGTGGGGGGCTGGTTGAGCACGCAAGCAACGGTACCGGGGAGACCGTGACGACGGGCCCGAGCCGTCGTTATGCCGAACGAGGGCCATGGTGCGGGACGTTGCAGGGGGTTGGCGGACATGGGGCAGCGGACGCGCGCTACTGCCGCAGCTGTGGGTCTCGGGCTGTACGCGGCGGCGCTGACCGGTTGTTCCGGCAGCGGTGAGGCCGCCGAGCAGGATCACGACCCCTCCGCCTCGACCCCGGCGGAGGCCGTGCGGCAGGCGGCCGACGTGCTGATCCGCGCGGGCAGCTCAAGAATCCGTACGTCGATGGAGATGGCCAGCGGCGGTACGAAGGTCTCGGTCAACGGCACCGGGGGCTTCGACTTCGCCCGGCATCGCGGCAGCCTGAAGGTGGTGCTACCGCCGGACGCGGCCGGCGCCCCGGAGCACAAGCCGATCACCGAGCTGCTGACCCCCGGCGCGCTCTACATGAAGAATCGCGGCGAGGGTGTGCCCGCCGGCAAGTGGGTGCGGGTGGACACGACCCGCCTCGCCGACGGGAATCTGGTCACCGGCGGGGCCACCGAGCCATTGGCCGCCGCCGAGCTGCTGCGCGGCGCGCGAAGCGTGACGTACGTCGGCGGAGAGACCGTCGGCGGTGTGCCGGTGTGGCACTGCCAGGGGGTCGCCGACATCGCGCGGGCGGCGAAGGGGGCTTCGCCGGACTCGCGGAAGCCGCTGAGCGCGGCGGCGAAAGGGTTCTCCGTGACCACGGTGCCCTTCGACGCGTATGTGGACGGGGAGGGACGGCTGCGCTTGCTGCGGCAGCGGTTCACCTTCACCAATGGCGCCGAGGTGGTCTCGACCACGTGGTTCTACGCTTTCGGGTCGCCGGTGCGGGTGGTGCTGCCCGCGGAGGGTGACATTTACAGCGGAAAGATCGTTTCTGCGTCAGCGAAGTAGGCCACCCCAAATGGCCCGTCCGTGTCATGCACCGACTACGTGTCCGTCCCTACGCTGGGACGGGGAGGAGGTGGTGCACGTGCGGTTGTCGCCCGGATCTCAGGCGGTCCTTGAGCAGGACTGCGTGGCCCTCGCGGAGATCGAACTGTGCGGTGAGCTGATGATCGCGGCTTCGGCCGCCGATGAGGAGCGCTTGAGCTCCGCCCGGATCGACGAGGTGCTGCGGGTCGAGCACATGCCGTCGGGTTTCTCGGCGTCGTAGCAGGCCGGGCGTCGCGGGGCGCTAGCTGCGGAGCAGCCGGGCTATCGCGGCTGTGGCCTCCGCCACCTTGTCGTCCGCTTCGGGACCGCCGCGCGCGGCGGCGTCGGCGACGCAGTGTCGCAGGTGTTCCTCCAGGAGTTGCAGAGCGAAGGCCTGCAGTGCCTTTGTGCCGGCCGATACCTGGGTAAGGATGTCAATGCAGTAGACGTCCTCCTCGACCATGCGCTGGAGACCGCGGACCTGCCCCTCGATGCGGCGCAGCCGCTTCAGGTGCTGGTCCTTCTGCTTGCTGTACCCATGGGAGCCGTGGTGGTCGGCGCCGACCTCGGTGGCGGTCATTTGCCTGTCCCTCCTGCCCCGGTATACCCCTGCAGGGTATATCGTACCGAATTCGGCTCATTGTGCGAGGTGGCCCCTGTGGGGGGCGCATCGGGCCATGAGCGACACTGTAGGGCGCCGGTTAGATGTGGCCGGATGATGCGCTTAGCATCAATGCGACGGAAAACCGATGTATCCGAGGACTTCACGTGCGCTTTCGTCTGACCCCCAGGGAGACGAGCTTCTACGACATGTTTGCCGCATCCGCGGACAACATCGTCACAGGATCGAAGCTCCTCATGGAACTGCTCGGAGCCGATTCGGCCACGCGGACCGAGATCGCCGAGAGGATGCGCGCGGCGGAACACGCCGGGGACGATGCCACACACGCGATCTTCCACCAGCTGAACTCCTCCTTCATCACACCGTTCGACCGTGAGGACATCTACTCTCTCGCGTCGCAGCTCGACGACATCATGGATTTCATGGAGGAGGCTGTCGACCTGGTCGTTCTCTACCAGGTCGAGGAGCTTCCCAAGGGCGTCGAGCAGCAGATCGAGGTGCTGGCGCGGGCGGCCGAGCTGACCGCCGAGGCGATGCCCAACCTGCGGACGATGACCGATCTCACCGAGTACTGGATCGAGGTCAACCGGCTGGAGAACCAGGCGGACCAGATCCACCGCAAGCTGCTCGCCCAGCTGTTCAACGGCAAGTACGACGCCATGGACGTGCTCAAGCTCAAGCAGATCGTGGATGTGCTCGAAGAGGCGGCGGACGCTTTCGAGCACGTGGCGAACACGGTAGAGACCATCGCCGTCAAGGAGTCCTGACCGGCGTGGACACCTTCGCACTCGTCGTCGTCATCGGCGTCGCGCTCTTCTTCACGTACACCAATGGCTTCCACGACTCCGCGAACGCCATCGCGACCTCGGTGTCCACCCGCGCCCTCACCCCGCGTGCCGCGCTGGTGATGGCGGCAGTGATGAACCTGATCGGTGCCTTCGCGGGCGGCGGTGTCGCCCAGACGGTCAGCAGGGGCATCATCGAGACCCCGACCGGCAAGCAGGGCGTGATCATCCTGTTCGCCGCGCTCATCGGGGCGATTGTCTGGAATCTGACCACCTGGTATTTCGGTCTGCCGTCGTCTTCCAGCCACGCGCTCTTCGGTGGCATGGTCGGCGCGGCGCTGGCCGGCGCCAGCGGGGTCATCTGGAGCGGGGTGCTGGAGAAGATCGTCATCCCGATGATCGTGTCCCCGGTGGTCGGCCTGGTCGTCGGCTATCTGGTGATGGTCGCCGTGATGTGGATCTTCCGCCACTCCAATCCGCACAAGGCCAAGCGCGGCTTCCGTATCGCCCAGACCGTCTCCGCGGCGGCGATGGCGCTCGGTCACGGTCTGCAGGACGCGCAGAAGACCATGGGCATCGTGGTGATGGCCCTCGCCATCGGCGATGTCCAGCAGGGCGACGGCATTCCGATCTGGGTGAAGTTCGCCTGCGCGTCGATGCTGTCGCTCGGTACGTACGCAGGTGGCTGGCGCATCATGCGCACGCTCGGCCGGAAGATCATCGAGCTGGACCCGCCGCAGGGCTTCGCGGCGGAGGCCACGGCCTCGTCGATCCTCTACGTGACGTCGTACGTCTTCAAGGCGCCCATCTCGACCACGCACGTGATCACCTCGGCCATTATGGGCGTCGGCGCGACCAAGCGTGTGAACGCGGTCCGCTGGGGCGTCGCCAAGAACATCGTCATGGGCTGGTTCATCACCATGCCGGCCGCCGGCTGCGTCGCCGCGGTGGTGTACTGGATCACGCACCTGATCTTCGGCTGACGCCGGGCTTCCCGTACGCCTCCTTACGCCGCCTTACGTACGAAATGGGCCCGCCCCCCTCACAGGGGGCGGGCCCTTCGCCTTGCGGTGGCACCGCCATGCAGCACCGCAGGACGTGCTCAGCCGAAGCGGCCGGAGATGTAGTCCTCGGTCGCCTGGACGGACGGGTTGGAGAATATGCGCTCGGTGTCGTCGATCTCGATGAGCTTGCCGGGCTGACCGACGGCCGAGAGGTTGAAGAAGGCGGTGCGGTCGGAGACGCGCGCGGCCTGCTGCATGTTGTGTGTGACGATGACGATCGTGAACTTCTCCTTCAGCTCGCCGATCAGGTCCTCGATGGCGAGGGTGGAGATCGGGTCGAGCGCGGAGCACGGCTCGTCCATGAGGAGGACCTGCGGCTCGACGGCGATCGCCCGCGCGATGCACAGGCGCTGCTGCTGGCCGCCGGAGAGGCCGGAGCCCGGCTTGTTGAGGCGGTCCTTGACCTCGTTCCAGAGGTTGGCGCCCTTGAGGGACTTCTCGACGATCGTGTCGAGATCACGCTTCTTCTTGACGCCGTTGAGCTTCAGGCCCGCCGCCACGTTGTCGTAGACCGACATGGTGGGGAAGGGGTTGGGGCGCTGGAAGACCATGCCGACGGTGCGGCGCACGGTGACGGGGTCGACGCCGGAGCCGTACAGGTTCTCGTCGTCCAGCATCACCTTGCCCTCGACCCGGCCGCCGGGGGTGACCTCGTGCATGCGGTTGAGGGTGCGCAGGAAGGTGGACTTGCCGCAGCCGGAGGGGCCGATGAACGCGGTGACCGTACGGGGCTCGATGTTCATCGAGATGTCGTCGATCGCCTTGAAGCCGCTGTAGTAGGCGGAAAGTCCGCTTACGTCGATTCGCTTGGCCATGGGTAGTGCTCTCAATCCGTAGGTCGCTGGGGTTGGCCGCGTCAGCGACCGGTCTTCGGGGCCTTCCAGCGGGCGATGCCGCGGGCCACCACGTTCAGGATCATGACGAAGGCGATGAGGACGAGTGCCCCCGCCCAAGCCCGGTCGTAGGAGGCATCGGTGCCGAGTACGTACTGCTCGAAGACGTAGTACGGCAGCGACGACTGCGGACCGTTGAACGGGTCGTTGTTGATCAGCTGATTACCGAAGACGAGCAGCAGGATCGGTGCGGTCTCGCCCGCGATCCGGGCTACCGCCAGCATGACACCGGTCAGGATGCCGCCGAGGGAAGTGGGAAGAACGACCTTGAGGATGGTGCGCCACTTCGGCACGCCGAGCGCAAGGGACGATTCGCGGAGCTCGTTCGAGACGAGCTTGAGCATTTCCTCGGTCGAGCGGACCACGATCGGGATCATCAGGATTGCCAGGGCGAGCGAGCCCGCGAAGCCGGAGTAGCTGAATCCCAGGATGAGGATCCAGAAGGCCAGGATGAACAGACCGGAGACGATCGAGGGGATGCCGGTCATGACGTCCACGAAGAAGGTGACTGTCTTGGCCAGCTTTCCGCGCCCGTATTCCACCAGGTAGATCGCGGTGAACAGGCCGATTGGCACAGCCATGAGACAGGCCAGGCCGACCTGCTCCAGCGTGCCGATGATCGCGTGGTAAACGCCGCCGCCCGGCTGATTGGCGAGCACGCCGCTCATCGAGTGGGACAGGAAGTTGCCGTCGAGGATCTTGATGCCCTTGCTGATCGTGGTCACGATCAGGGAGACGAGCGGGACGAGGGCTACCACGAAACAAGCCCAGACGAGGCTGGTGGCCACCCGGTCCTTGGCCTGTCGGCGGCCCTCGACCTGGGCGGTCATCCCGTACGTGCCACCGATGAAGAGGACGAGGGCGATCAGGCACCACTGGAAGCGGCTCGACAGGCCGGCCGCGAGGCCGATGCCGATGCCCAGGGCGACAGCGCCCACGGCGATGGCGGCCGGGGACCACCGGGGCATCCGGCGGTGGGACAGATGTTGCGGTGGGACGTGCGCACCGGAGGGGGGCCGCTCGTCGGTGATCGCGTTGCTCATGCGTTGGCCCCCGAATACTCCTTGCGGCGGGCGATGATCAGCCGGGCCGCGCCATTGACGAGCAGGGTGATCACGAAGAGCACCAGGCCGGAGGCGATGAGGGCGTCGCGGCCGAAGTCGTTGGCCTCGTTGAACTTGGCGGCGATGTTCTGCGCGAAGGTGCCGCCGACCGGGTCGAGGATCCGGGCGGACAGGACCGGGGAGGCGGACAGTACGGTAGCGACCGCCATCGTCTCGCCGAGCGCGCGGCCCAGGCCCAGCATGGAGGCGCTGATGATGCCGGAGCGGGCGAAAGGCAGGACCGACAGGCGGATGACTTCCCAGCGGGTGGCGCCAAGCGCGAGGGCGGCTTCCTCGTTCGCCCTGGGGACCTGGCGGAAAACTTCGCGACTGACGTTGGTGATGATCGGCAGAATCATGATCGCCAGCAGGATGCCCACGGTGAACAGCGAGCGTGCGGCGGTGCCGGGGTTGGACTGGTCGAAGATGACGGTCCAGCCGAGGTAGTGGTCCAGCCAGAGGTTCAGGCCCTGCAGGTGCGGTACGAGGAAGAGCGCGCCCCACAGGCCGTAGACGATGCTGGGGACCGCCGCGAGCAGGTCGATGACGTACGCGAACGGGCTGGCGAGGCGGCGCGGCGCGTAGTGCGAAATGAACAGCGCGATGCCGACAGCGATGGGGACCGCGATGATCATCGCGATGATTGAGCTGACGATGGTGCCGTAAGCGAGGACCGCGATGCCGAAAACCGGCGGATTCGCGGTGGCGTTCCACTCAAAGGTGGTGAAGAAGTTCCCCTGGTCCTTCGAGATGGCGTTCACGGCGCGGATCGTGAGGAAGGCCGCGATGGCGCCCATGATCACGAGTAGCAGGATGCCGGATCCGCGGGAGAGGCCCGAGAAGATCCTGTCTCCCGGACGCGTGACTGTGCCCCCGCCCGTGGTCCTGGTGGCCGGTGGCGGGGGTGCTGGTGTGTTTGCGGTTATGTCCATTCGTTTCTCCGGTCTGGTTGGGGGATCGCTCCCCCGGCGGCGGTGCACCGGAAAGTAGGGCCGGGGCCTGCGGTCATGCCGCGGGCCCCGGCCGACTGGGTCAGGAGAGGGAGGAGATGGTGGAGCGGACCTTGGTCACGACCTCGGCCGGCAGCGGTGCGTAGCCCTGGGCGGCGAGAACGCCCTGGCCGGCGTCGCTGGCCGCGTAGGTCAGGAAGGACTTCGTCGCGGCGAGGGTCGCCGACTTGTTGCCCTTGTCGCACGCGATTTCGTACGTGACCAGGGTGATCGGGTAGGCGCCGTCGACCTTGGTGTTGTAGTCGATCTTAAGAGAGAGGTCGTTGCCCGTTCCGACGACCTTGGCGGCCGCGATGGCCTTGGTGGCGGAGTCGGTGGAGGCATCGACCGGGGAGGAAGCACCCGTGTCGATCTTCACCGTGGGCACGCTGCTGGCGGTCGCGAACGACAACTCGGCGTAGCCGATGGCGCCCTGGGTCTGCTTGATCTGCGCGGTGACGGCGGCGGAACCCTGGGCGGACTGGCCGCCCTTGGCCTGCCAGGCCTTGCCGCCGGTGTAGGGGAAGTCCTTGCCGGCGGCGGCGATCAGGTACTTGGTGAAGTTGTCCGTGGTGCCGGACTCGTCGGAGCGGTGGAAGGCCTGGATCGTGGTGGAGGGGAGCGTCGCGCTCGGGTTGAGCTTCTTGATCGCGGCGTCGTTCCACTTGGTGATCTTGCCATTGAAGATCTGGGCCAGGGTGGGGGCGTCCAGGACCAGGCTGTCCACGCCGGGCAGGTTGTACTCGACCGCGATCGGGCCGCCGACCATCGGCAGGTCGATGGCCTGGCCGCCGCCGGAGCAGATCTTCTTGGAGGCGGTGACCTCTTCCGGCTTGAGCGGCGAGTCGGAACCGGCGAAGGCGGTGCTGCCCTGCAGGAATTCCTGGATGCCCGCGCCCGAGCCGACGCCCTTGTAGTTGATCGACGTACCGGAGCACGCAGCCTGGTAGTTCTTGACCCACAGCGCCATGGCGTTCTGCTGCGCGGTGGAGCCGGAGGCCAGGAGCTGGCCATTGCCGTCACACTTGATGCTGCCGGCCGAGGAGGAGGACGAGCTGCTCGCGTTGGAGGACGCGGTGTTGTTGTCGGAGCCGCACGCCGTGAGGAGCAGGGCGCCGGAGATCGCGACCGCGCCTACAGTCAGGGCACGCACGCCGTTCTTACGCTGAAGCTTCACCTTCGGTGTTTCCTTCCTGAAGCCCGCCGGGACGGCGAAGCAGAGGTTTGAGTTGTTCTGCATTCACCCGGCGGCGTACTGCTCACCGGTAAGGCCGAAATTAGGCAAATCAAGTGAAGCGACCGAAGGGGCAGGGTGAACGGCGGGTGAACCTCGCATCTCAGTGCGGTAGCCCCGCCCGTCGATTCTTGCTATTGGGCGTTTTGTCCAGAATGCCGGATGAAGGCATCGATGAGTGGACGATCCCGTTCATGGGTCAGCCGGTGTCGCGCCGCGATCACCGGCAGCCAGATCATCCGGTCGACCTCACGATTCGGGGCGAACTGCCCGCCGGTGGCCTCGGCGGCCCAGTAGCGGACGTGCTTGGGGCGGCCGGAGGCCACGTAGAAGGAGGACGGAAGGGGCGTCCCGAGGACGCAGTCCTGGCCGGTCTCCTCCTTGACTTCGCGGATCGCGGCGGTGGCCGGCTGCTCGCCCCGCTTCAGCTTGCCCTTGGGGAAGGACCAGTCGTCGTAGCGGGGGCGGTGGATCAGGGCGAGTTCGATCCCGCCGTCGACGGGGGACCGGCGCCACAGGACCGCTCCGGCGGCGAGGACGGGGGTGGTCGTGGTGTCCATGCCGTTGCCCTTTCCGGTCTGAGTCTTTCCGGTCGGCGTCAGGAAACCGGGGTGCGCTGCCACAGGTGTACGAAGGCGAACCGCGCCTGCTCGACCTCCTGGCGCTGGTCGGCGTGCAGGACGCCCAGCGCGTAGGCCGTGGCCGGTGCTATCCGCGGGGTGCGGGCGGCGGAGGTCACGGCGGCGGCGGCCTCGGCTGCCTCGCGGTGCTGCTCGAGTACGCGGGCGAGCGCGGCGGGCCGGGATTCGGGTTCCCCGTCGGCCTGCGGGAACACCTCGCGGGCGTAGCGGCTCAGCCGCAGCAGGATCCGTACCCGGTGCCAGGGGGCGTCCTGACGCTCTGCGGACAGCTCGGCGGCGAGCGAGGACCGCAGCGCGTCGCCGTTGTACGGGTGCCCGGCCCGGGGCAGCGGCAGGGAGCCCACCGCCTCGGCCAGCCGGGCGTGGGCGTGGCCGGTCAGCGCCGGCAGCAGCTCACCCGCCGGGGCCCCGGCGGCGGCCGCCAGCGGCACCTCGGAGGCCAGCACCGCGACCGCGTCGGCCACTGCGTGGAACCGCGACGAGCCCATCGCCTGCAGCGCCGCCGAGTGCGCCCGGGTCCGGGCCAGGCTCAGCTGCCGCTCCAGCAGCGCCCCGGCGCGGGCGGCGCCGACGGCCAGCGGGCCGCCGCCTCCCGGCGTCTGGGCCGGTACGAGAGCGGCGGCCTCGTCCTCGATCATTTCCTCTTCGGCGGAGAGCCGGTGCAGGGCGGTCAGCAGCCGCGCCAGGCGACCGCTGTACTGGTGCTCCCGGGCCAGCGTCGAGGAGAGCCACCCCAGCTCCGCCCGGAGCGGGTCGGCCCACGCCGGGTCGGTCAGCGACCCGTACGTGTGCAGCGCGGAGCCGATGCGCCGGGCGGAGCGGCGCAGCTGGTGCCCGGCGTCCGGTGCGTCGGGGTCGGTGTCGCCCTCACCCTGTGTGCTCTGGGTGAGGGCGCGCAGGAAGGTGGTGGCCTGCTCCCGCAGATACGCCGCGAGAACGTCCCCGGCGGGAAGCGCCGCGCGCTCCTCCACCTCGGCCAACGCCATGTCAGGGTGTCGCTGGGCCACGCCGGCGCCTCCGCGCGTCGATGAGCATCTCCTGGATGTTGCGCAGCGGGCGCCCGTCGGCGTCGACGCTGTGCCGCGTCCAGTTCCCGTCCGGGCCGAGGTGCCAGGACGAGGTGGAGTCGGAAGTACCGAGCTCCAGCAGGCGATTCAGGGTCGTACGGTGGGCGGGGTCGGCGACCCGGACCATCGCCTCGATGCGGCGGTCGAGGTTGCGGTGCATCATGTCGGCGCTGCCGAACCAGACCTCGGGCTCGCCGCCGTTGCCGAAGACGAAGACCCGGGAGTGCTCCAGGAAGCGCCCGAGGACGCTGCGTACCCGGATGTTCTCCGACAGGCCGGGCACGCCCGGCCGCACCGCGCAGATGCCGCGGACCCAGATGTCCACGGGCACGCCGGCCTGCGAGGCGCGGTAGAGCGCGTCGACGATCGCCTCGTCGACGATGGAGTTGACCTTGACCCGGATGTAGGCCGGCCGGCCCGCCCGGTGGTGGTCGATCTCCTTTATGATCCGGCTGATCAGGCCGTCCCGCAGACTGCGCGGGGCGACCAGCAGCCGGTTGTACGTCTCCCGGCGCGAGTAGCCCGACAGCCGGTTGAAGAGGTGGGACAGGTCCGCGCCGACCTGCGGGTCGGCGGTGAGCAGGCCCAGGTCCTCGTAGAGGCGGGCGGTCTTGGGGTGGTAGTTGCCGGTGCCGACGTGGCTGTAGCGGCGGAGGGTCTCGCCCTCCTGGCGTACCACCAGCGACAGCTTGCAGTGCGTCTTCAGACCGACCAGGCCGTACACGACATGGCAGCCGGCCTCCTCCAGCTTGCGGGCCCACTTGATGTTGGCCTGCTCGTCGAAGCGCGCCTTGAGCTCGACCAGGAC
The DNA here is from genome assembly GCF_003999195.1 of Streptomyces soli. Lineage (GTDB taxonomy): Bacteria > Actinomycetota > Actinomycetes > Streptomycetales > Streptomycetaceae > Actinacidiphila > Actinacidiphila soli. The sequence goes on along the minus strand of NZ_RJVR01000319.1, from coordinate 4,632 downwards.
CAGCACCTGCTTGCCGGCCTCGGCGGCGTCGATGAGCGCGTCCACGATCGGCGAGTCGCCGGAGGTGCGGTACAGGGTCTGCTTGATCGCGAGGACGTCCGGGTCGCTGGCGGCCTGGTCCAGGAAGGACTGCACGGAGGTCGAGAAGCTGTCGTACGGGTGGTGGAGCAGCACGTCGCGCTCGCGCAGCGCTGCGAAGATGTCCGGGGCGTGCGCGGATTCCACCTCGGCCAGGTCGCGGTGGGTGCCGGCGACGAACTTGGGGTACTTCAGCTCGGGCCGGTCCTGCGAGGCCACCGCGAACAGCCCGGTCAGGTCCAGCGGGCCGGGCAGCGGGTAGACCTCGGCGTCCTCGATCTTCAGCTCGTGGACGAGGGTGTCCAGGGCCTTCGGCGAGATCGACTCCTCGACCTCGAGGCGGACGGGCGGGCCGAAGCGGCGCCGCATGAGCTCCTTCTCCAGGGCCTGGAGAAGGTTCTCGGTGTCGTCCTCCTCGACTTCCAGATCCTCGTTGCGGGTGACCCGGAACATGTGGTGGTCCATGACCTCCATACCCGGGAACAGCTCCTCCAGATGCGCCGCGATGACGTCCTCCAGGGGGACGTACCGCTGCGGGCTCGCCTCCAGGAAGCGCTGGAGGATCGGCGGGACCTTCACGCGGGCGAAGTGGTCGTGGCCCGAGACCGGGTTGCGTACGGTCACGGCGAGGTTCAGGGACAGGCCCGATATGTACGGGAAGGGGTGGGCCGGGTCCACGGCCAGCGGGGTCAGGACCGGGAAGATCTGGTTCCGGAAGAGCGTGAAGAGCCGGGCTTGCTCCTTCTCGGTGAGCTCGGCCCACCGGATGATGTGAATGCCCTCTTCGGCGAGCTGCGGGGCCACGTCGTTCTGGAAGCAGGCGGCATGGCGGGCCATGAGCTCGCGCGAGCGGCTCAGGATGTTCGACAGCACCTCGCGCGGCTGCAGGCCGGACGCCGAGCGGGTCGCGACGCCGGTCGCGATGCGGCGCTTCAGGCCGGCGACGCGGACCATGAAGAACTCGTCCAGGTTGCTCGCGAAGATCGCGAGGAAGTTAGCCCGCTCGAGGAGCGGCGTGCTCGGGTCCTCGGCGAGCTCCAGCACCCGCTCGTTGAAGGCCAGCCAGCTCTGCTCCCGGTCCAGGAAGCGGCCCTGCGGCAGCTCACCGGTGTCGTCGCCGTCGGCGACCTCCAGCTTGGGCACGTCGGGCAGGTCCGGGGTCAGGTCCGGCACGGCGCGGGGGCGGTACGCGGCCACGGCGCTGTCACCCGCGTCGCTGGGGGCGGCGGCTTCTGCGGGGAAGTTCATCGAGGCCATGGGTGCGAGCCCTCCTCCGGATCCAGCACGGCATTCCGTCTCCCATTCTCCCGTGCGCGCTGCCGTTCCGGCAGGTCGGGCGGTTGGAGGGTCGTCGTGTGGTTGGCGGGCTGCATTCAGTGATGTTTGCAAGCGATATTGAATCGCCGGTAACGGGCAGGTGGCGACAAGGAAAGCGGGACGCGGCCGCAGGGGCTCAGATCGCGCAGGGGCTCAGATCGCGCTGCGGCTCACAGCTGTATGCGGCTCACAGCTGTATGCGGCTCACATCCACGTGCGGCTCACATTTCTGTGCGGTACATGAGGTCGACCTCGTACAGGCTGAAGCCGAGGCGCTCGTAGACCGTGACGGCGGGGACGTTGTCGGCGTCGACGTAGAGCATGGCCGTGGGCACCTTGCGGTCGTACGCGAGGTGGCGCAGGCCGATCGCGGTGAGGGCCTTGCCGAGGCCGCTGCCCTGCTCGTCGGGGTGGATGCCGACGACATAGACCTCGCCGAGCTGGTCGGCGGCGTGGACCTTGGTCCAGTGGAAGCCGGCGAGCCGGTCGCCGCGGAAGGCGAGGAAGAACCCGGCCGGGTCGAACCACGGCTCCGCCTTGCGGTCGTCGAGGTCGCGCTGGGTGAGGGAGCCCTGCTCGGGGTGGTGGGCGAAGGCGGCGGCGTTGACCGCCAGCCAGGCGGCGTCGTCCTGGCCGGGCACGAAGGTCCGTACGGTGATGCCTTCCGGGAGCACCGGCTCGTGGAGCGGCGGCGCGCTCTCGCCCTCCAGGGGGCGCCGCATCTGCCGCAGCTCGCGGAAGAGGGCCAGCCCGAGCAGCCCGGCGAGGTGGCGGGCGGCGGGGTGGCCGCCGTGCGCCCAGACCCGCAGCCGACGGCCGGACGCGTCCAGCAGCGCGCGGCCCAGCGCCCGGCCGTGCCCCTTCGCCCGGTGCGCTGGGTGCACCAGCAGCTCGGCGGCCGGCGCCTCCACGGGGTCGGTGTCCTCCAACTGCGCGTAGCCGACCAGGCCGGCGTCCGCGGTCACCAGGAAATGCCGTACGCCCGGCCGTGCGCCGCCCCGCAGATTCAGCCGCCCTTGCTCCGACACCGCCGACTGGCCGTCCACGGCTGCGGCGTCCTCGATGAGCGCGAGCACCGCTTGCGCCTGGGCGGGCGTCACCTCGTCCACGACGTCGATCCGGCGGGGGGTGGCGGTGGTCTGTGCGGCGGCGTCCGTCATGCGTTGAGCTTACGACCGGGCGGGGTGGCGGAGGTTGTTCCCCCACCCCGTCCCTTCCCGAAACCGGTGCTCCGCCCCTTGGACCCGCTGGGGGCCAGCCCCAGACCCCCCAGGTCCTCAAACGCCGGAACGGCTGGATTTGCCACCCGGCGCCGTTCCCACCGGGTTGTGGGAGAACGTTCCGCAGGGCGAGCGAAGCGAGATGGGGTCCCCCCGGCCACCCGCCCGCAGGCGACGACGTGACCGCAACCAGGCACGGGGCCGAGGCCTCAGGCGGTGACGGGAACGATCGCTGCCGCCGCGCATGCGAGGCCGGCGGCGGCGGCGAAGGCGGGCCAGTAGCCGGTGGCGGTGATGAGGGCGCCGATGAGGGGTGGGGCGAGGGCGGCGGCGAGGTTTTGGCCCGTGTTGTGGACGCCGAGGGCGCGGCCGGACCAGGCGGGGCCGGCGCGCTCGGCGGTGGCGGTGAAGGAGAGGCCGTTGGTGCTGGCGGTGATGCCGACGGCGACGACGAGGGCCAGGTCGGTGAGCGGCGAAGGGAAGGCGGCGGTCAGCGAGCAGGCGGCGACCACGGCGGCCGTGGTGAGGGCGAGTTGGCGCATGGGCCGCAGGCGGCTGCCGACCCGGTCCGACCAGCGGCCGGCGGCGACCCGGGAGAGGGCGCCCAACACCTGGGCCCCGGCGATCAGTTGCCCGGCGTGGACGGCGGACCAGCCGCGTACGTCCACAAGCATGACCAGCGCGAAGGCCCCGGCCGTGAATTGCGGTACGACGAGCAGCGCCCCCGCGCCGTGGATCCGCCACAGCGTGGCCGAGCCCCGATAGGGGTTGCCGGTGTCGGGGTTGGCCTCGCCGCTGGTCGCCGCCCGCGGAGGATCGGCCGCGTAAAGGGCGATGAGCAGCGCGATCACGCCGCACAGCCCGGACAGGAACGCCATCGCGCCGCCCACGCCGTACGCGGCCGCCAGCGGCGGCATGGACAGCGCGGCCAGGCCCATGCCCAGCGGCGTCGAGGTCTGCCGGATGCCCATCGCGAGGCCGCGCTCCTTGGCGGAGAACCAGCCCATGACGAGGCGGCCGCTGGCCGAGTAGACGGAGGCCCCTGCCGCGCCCGCCAGCGCGAGGAGGATGCCGAGGACGACCATGCCGTCGGCGGTGTAGGCGGCGGCCAGCAGGGCCGTCGCCAGGCCGAGGCCGCTCGCGATGACGACGCGCTCGCCGTAGCGGTCGGCGGCCGCACCCCACCCCACCAGAGCCAGCACCAGGCCGAGTGTCGGGCAGGCCACGAGCACGCCGACCTGGGTCAGGGTGAGGTGCTCCGTGCTCCTCAACTCGGCTGCCAGGTACGGGATTCCGTAGACGAAGGCACAGGCGGCGGTCTGCGCCCCCGTGCCCAGGGCCAGCATCAGCCAGCGGCGTGGCATGGCGAGCACCTCCTGCTCGGTCGGTGGCAGGGCCAACTATGCCGCGTGCTCGTATGGCGAGACAGATCGTTCCGCATTATGAGACGCGCCTGCGCAGAGGAAGGGGGCGGCCCGTCGGCGGGCCGCCCCCTTCCGGTCTGGCTCGGCGGGCTACACGTCGGACGGGTCCAGGCGGTAGACCGTGGAGCTGCTCGTGCTCGTGCTCGTGCTCGCGGTCGAGCTCGAGGAGTCGCCGTAGGCGGACGGCTTCACCAGCGTTCCGTGCTGCTGGATCCACGTCGTCAGCTGGGAGTTGCCGCGGCCGCCGGTCTCGACGTAGTGCAGCTTGCCGGCCTTGACGAGTGTCTGGAGTTTGTCGAGGGTCATGGCGGCGTCGGTGCCGGACCAGCCGCCCATGGAGGCGACGGGCTTGCGGGACTGGAGGATCAGCTCGGAGGCGGTCTGGTCGGTGGAGACCGCCAGAATCCAGGTGGCGCCGTCCTGGTGCTTGATCAGGTACTGCACCAGCTGGGTGCTGACGGTGCCGCCGCGCATGCCGCCGCCTCCCATGCCCCCGCCGCCCGCCTGGGGCTGGCCGCCGCCGGACGGCATCTCCATCCGGGCGCCGCCCTGCTGGCCGCCCGGCGGCCCACCCTGCGCGCCGCCGGGCCGGT
>NZ_RJVR01000162.1 GCF_003999195.1 Streptomyces soli | reverse complement strand
AGACTCGACCGGCACACCGCCGATCACCAGGAAGAATCCTCCGCCGCACTGGCGGCTTGATCAACCCCCGAAGGATTTCCGGAACGGACCACTAAGCGCCGGCACCTGCGCTGCGGAGCGGCGCGCAGGCCTTGTGGAGGCTGCGCAGCGCCGGCGGTAGGAGGTGACCGGGCTGGTCTCCAGGTAGGTCACGGTGATCACTGCCTACCCGGACAACTGCGCCAGCTCGGCCTGGTACTACCGGCCGTGAAGGCACCCCGTTGGTGGTACCAATGGAGCCCGCCGGGACGCCTCTTCGTTGGCGCCTCGGCGGGCTCCATCTCATCTTGGAGCAGTACTCAGGTTTCGGAGGCACTCGATGCTGTTGCAGGCGCACGATCTCGTCTACCGGTATGCGGCCGGGTCCGCAGGCGCGGCGGCGTTGGACGGGGCGTCGCTGGAGGTTCAGGCCGGGGAGCAGGTGGCGATCGTCGGGCCGAGCGGGTCGGGCAAGACAACGCTGTTGTACTGCCTGGCCGGGATCGTCGTACCGACCGAGGGCGAGGTCCGCCTGGACGGACAGGGCTTGAGCGGGCGCAGCGATGCCGAACGGGCGCGGGTGCGTCTGGAGCGGTTCGGATTCGTGTTCCAGTTCGCCGAACTGGTGGCGGAGTTGACGCTTCGAGAGAACGTGGAGCTGCCTGTGCGATTGCTGGGGCATTCGGCACGGCAGTGCCGACAGCGCGCAGAGGCGCTGATGGGACGGCTGGGGATCGGTGAGCTGGCGGACCGGCTGCCGGCACAGGTCTCTGGTGGGCAAGCGCAGCGGTGCGCGGTGGCTCGTGCGCTGGTGCACGGGCCGGCAGTCGTGCTGGCGGACGAGCCGACCGGGTCGCTGGACAGGGCGACGGGCCGGACGACGCTGAGCGAACTGCTTGGCGTCTGCGCGGAGGCCGACGCCGCGCTGATCGTCGTGACCCACGACGAGGCGATCGCGGACCAGCTCGGCCGGCGCATCCACGTCGCCGACGGGCGCTGCTTCCAAAACGCGCCCTCCGGCGGTGCGATCTGACGAGGGAGCCGGGCCTGCACCGGGCGGCGCGCTGGTTGGGCCTGCGCTGGGCGCTGCGCCCGCGCGGGGCGGCAGCGCGGCGGGCGTGGAGCACGATGGCCGGAGCGATGGTCGCGGCTTTGGTGCTGACGTTGATGTGGGCGGTGATCGCCGGCCAGGGTTCCCGCACCTCCCGCGAGCAACTGCTCCAGCCTGCCCACGACATGGGTGCCACGGTCACGTTCCGCTTCGAGACGCGCGTCGATAACTACGACGGGCATCGTGTGACGGCGGTGATGGTGGCCGGCGTGCCGGGAGAGGCACCCGCCAGGCCGCCGGGTGTGGCGCGGTTCCCGCGGCCCGGGGAGGTGTTCGTGTCGCCGGCGCTGGCCCACCTGATGGCAACGGATCCGGAGTTCGCCCGCCGGTTCCCGGGCCGGGGCGCGGGCACGGTGGCTGAGGCCGGACTGGCCTCGCCTGATGAGATAGTCGCGGTCGCGGGACTGCCGGATACTGAGTTGGCTGGCGGACTCAGCGCAAACCGCTGGAATGGTTACGGCGGGCAGTTCGAGCAGCCTCTGATACCCCAGCGGGGGCTTGTCTCGACGGTGCTTGCTCTGGTGGGGCTTCCGCTGCTGTTCTTCGGGTTCGTCGTCGCCCGGCTCTCGGCGAACGAGCGGCGGCGGCGGGCGGCGGTCCTCAATCTGATCGGGGTGCCCGCTGGCGTGCTCGCCCGGGCCGCACGGATCGAGGCCGGCGCGCACGCCTTCGCTGGTGCCCTGGCAGGGCTGGCGTCAGGCGCCGCGCTCGTTCCCTGGCTTGCCCAAGCGGGAGTATTCGGCTTCACCTGGTTCGGGTCCGACACCCCGATCACGCCCGGGCTGGCCATTTCGGCGCTGGTCGTTCTCCCGCTCGCCGTCGGCGGTGCGGCTAGCTGGGGCACCCGCCGTCAACTACGCGAGGTGGTAGCGACCCGACACGCCCCCGCGGGAGGGAATCGCGGGCCGCTGCCCTTTGTTCCTTTCGCTGTCGGGACGATGATCCTGGGCACGATATGGGTGTTCGGAAATGCCGATACGGGTCTTCTGCTCAATTCCCCAACCGTGCTGCTCCTCGGCGGCGCGGGCCTGGTCCTGGCCGTCGCCGGTGTGCTGTGGGTCACCGCCCCGTTGCTGCGGCGGGTTGCCCGACGCATCCAGGGGTCGGAGCGTCCCGGCGTCATGCTGGCCGGCCGACGGCTGATGCACGACGCCTCGATCGAGGTTATGTCCGCGGTCGGGATTCTGCTCGTCCTCGTCACCGGTGTCTTCGGCGTGGGAATCCTGACCTACATGAAGGGTGTCGAGCCCGTCGTCACCCGGCAGACGTTTCTCACCGTGAGTTCGTTGCGCTCAGACGGAGCGCGCGCCGCGCTTACGGCCGGCGCTCAGGCGTATGCGCTCCAGCCGCTACCGGCACCCGGGACTCCCTCCGATGCGTTGATCGCAAGCTGCTCGGACCTGGTCACGCTACTGCGCGCGGAGGGGACATCCGCGGCCGATGCGGTCAAGGAGCAGTGTGTGGACGGCCGGACCTACACGGTCGTGGACGCCGCTACACACGCCTCGAACGGGCCCCCGGACTCTCGACACACCGACGGGCCGTTGCTCGTTCCCGTCCTGGGGCAGACCATGCTGAGCGGAACGATGTTCCTTACGACAAATCCGCCGGGAAATTACCAAGACGGTATGGCGAAGGGCTTGCTCACGGCCTTGGTCAACTCGGCCGACGTGGATCGCTTCACGACGGTGGTCGAGTCCGCCGATCCGCTTGCGAGCGTGTCGACACCGACTCAGAACGACAGCATCACCGCGCAATACCCGATCATCCGCAGCATCATCGTGAACAACATCGTCTTCGGCGCCCTGGTGTCCCTCGCCGCCTTCCTGCTCGCCGCCGTCGACCGCGCACGCGCACGCCGCCGACAGGCGACCAGCTTGCTGATCCTGGGGACCCCACGTCGGGTGCTCGCCGCCGCGGTGACCGTGGGGTCGGCGGGCAGGCACCGCAGCCATGTTTTCACGCCCGCGAGGCGTACCCGACAGGGACCAGGGGGACTGACCTGGTGAGATCGGCGCCCTGCGGACTCACAGGTCAGACCTGCTCGGGCGTATTCTCGGCCGCCGGGGTCTCGGCGCCCGGCACCTGCGTCCAGGCCGTCGATGCGCGGGCGCTGCGCTCCACGGCGTCAAGGACCAGCTGGACCTGCAGCGCCTCGACGAACGAGGGCTGGGGATCCTTTCCGGCAGCGATGGCGGCCACCAGGTCGCGGGCCTGGTGAGTGAAGCTGTGCTCGTAGCCGAGGATGTGGCCGGGCGGCCACCACGCGGCGATGTAGGGATGGTCTGCTTCGGTGACCAGGATACGACGGAAACCCTGTTCGGCCCCAGGCTGAGTGGCGTCGAAGAACTCCAGTTCGTTTAGGCGCTCCAGGTCGAACGCCGCCGAGCCCAGGGAACCGTTGAGCTCCAGGCGCAGTGCGTTCTTGCGTCCGGTGGCGAAGCGGGTGGCCTCGAAGGAGGCCACGGCTCCGTTGTCCAACCTGCCGAGGAAGAGGGTCGCGTCGTCGACGGTCACCTCTCCGTGCTCCCCGGCGAGGCTGCCTCGGGCCGTCAGCCCGCCGGGTTCGGCGTGCGGCAACGGCCGGCTCCGGACGAAGGTCTCGGTCAGCCCGCAGACACCGCTGAACTGACTGCCCGTCAGGTAGAGGGCGAGGTCGATGATGTGGGCGCCAATGTCGCCCAGCGCGCCCGACCCGGCGTACTCCCGCCGTAGCCGCCAGGTCAGCGGGAAGTCCGGATCGGTGAGCCAGTCCTGCAGGTAGACCGCGCGCACGTGCCGAATCTCCCCCAGCCGGCCGCTGGCGATGAGGCTGTGCAGCAGGGCGACGGCCGGAACCCGGCGGTAGTTGAAGCCGCAGGCCGACCGGATGCCCGCCTCCCGGGCCCTTTCCGCGGCCGCCACCATGGCCCTGGCCTCGGCGACGGAGTTAGCCAGTGGCTTCTCGCACAGGACGTGCTTGCCCGCCTCCAACGCAGCGATAGCAATCTCGGCATGGCTGTCGCCCGGTGTGCAGATGTCGACGACGTCAATGTCGTCGCGGGCGATGAGTTCACGCCAGTCGGTGAGGTGGTCGGCCCAACCGAGCCGCTCCGCCGCAGCCGCGGCGCGCTCCGGGTCGCGGCCGCATACGGCGGTCATCTCCACCTGGGCCGACAGGTCGAAGGCGTGGTTGACGGTGCGCCACGCCTGCGAGTGCGCTGCCCCCATGAAGGCGTGACCGACCATGCCGATCCGAAGTCGTCCATTGGGCAAGGGTTTCTCCTTGTGCGTCAGGGGCCGGGGGTTTGTCGGCAGCCTGGGCTCACCGATGGCCCGGGTGTCCAGCGCGGGACAGTTGCGTCGGCTGCAGACGCTGGACGAGGACACGGCGTGGGTCAGAACCCGAGGCCGATGTAGTCCGCCACGTTGTCCTTCGTGACGGTCTCCGAGGCGAGGCGGATCTCCTTCGGGACGGTCAGTTCGACGAGATCGCCGATGCCGCGGCCGTTGGCGATGAGCCGAGCCAGCGAGACGGCGGATCCGGACATGGTCGGGCTGTAGGTGACGGTGGCCTTCAGCACGGTGTTGTCGGCGCGGATCTGCTCCATGGCCTTGCGCGACCCCGCCCCGCCGACCATGAGGAACTCCTTGCGGCCGGCCTGGTTGATGGCGGCGAGGACGCCGACGCCCTGGTCGTCGTCGTGGTTCCACACCGCGTCCAGCTTGGGCGCTGCCTGCAGCAGGTTGGCGGTGACCTTCTGGCCTGAGTCGATGGTGAACTCGGCGGCCACCCGGTGTGAGACCTTGAAGCCGTAGGAGCTGAGGGCTTCCTTGAAGCCTCGGCTGCGGTCCTGGGTGAGCGGTAGATTGTCGATCCCGGCGATCTCCGCGATAACTGGGGCCGAGGTGCCCGCGGTCTTCAGGCGCTCACCGATGAAGTGGCCGGCGGCCACGCCCATGCCGTAGTTGTCGCCCCTGATGAGGACACGGAAGGCGAGTTCGTCGGAGAACTGGCGGTCGAGGTTGATCACCGGGATGCCCGCCTGCATCGCCGCGCGGCCGGTGGCCGTGAGCTGTGCCCCGTCGAACGGCAGCACGACGATCACGTCGGGCTTCTCCTGGATCAGGGTTTGCAGTGCGGCCCGCTGGGCGGTGGCGTCCTGACCGGCCTCGACGGTCTTGAGGGTGACCTCGGGGTACTGTTTGGCTCTTGCCTGCGCGTCCGCGGTGATGGCGGCCAGCCAGCCGTGGTCGGCAGCGGGAGCCGAGAAACCGATGGTGATGGGCTTTCCGGGCTTGCCGCTGCTCTGCTGAGCGGGGGCCGTTGCCGGCACGGCTGCTTGGTTGTTGGAGGTACAGCCGGTCATCAGCGCGCCGACGCCGGCGGCTGCGCCGCCGAAGAAGAGGTTGCGACGGGACAGAGCAGACATGTGTCCTCCGCGAAAGTAGGGGGTTTCCGGTGCGGTCGTCTTCCCGACGCCGCCTCCGGGGGATGTGCGGGGGCGCGGCTCCGGGGCCGCGCCCCCGCTGTCAGCGCTTGCGGAACAAGTCCCGCGGTTGGAACTGCTGGACGAGCACGGCGCCGACGATGATGGCGCCCTTGACGATGTTCTGGACCTCGGTGGGGAGGTTGTTGAGGATGAAGAGATTGGTGATGGTGGTGAAGACCACCACCCCGAGCAGGGAGCCGATCACGGTGCCACGGCCGCCGGTGAGGGTCGTGCCGCCGATGATGGCAGCGGCGATGGCGTCCAGTTCGTACAGGTCGCCCTGGGATGAGGAGCCGGCGTTCGCCTGGGCGACAACCATCAGCGCGGCAAGACCGCAGCACAGCCCGGACAGCGCGTAGAGCAGGACAGTCTGGCGGCGGACGTTGATGCCTGCGAGCCGGGCCGCCTCGGCGTTGCCGCCGACGGCGACCGTACGGCGGCCGAAGGTGGTGCGGTTGAGCACTACCCAACCGACGGCGGTGACCCCGGCGAAGATGAGCACCAGCACCGGGATGCCGAGCAGCTTGTTCTCTGCAAGGCGGTTGATCGACTCGACATTGACCGGCTGCGTCTGCTTGTTGGAAATCTTGGTGGCCAGACCTCGGGCGCCGACCATCATGGCCAGGGTGGCGATGAAGGGCACCAGGCGGCCGTACGCGATGAGTACGCCGTTGATCGTGCCGGCGACCGTGCCGACCACCAGGGCCGTGAAGAGCATGCCGCCACCGCCGAAGCCCTGGGTAGCGACGGTGGTGCACCATACGGCGGACAGTGCGGTCAGGGCGCCGACCGAAAGGTCGATGCCGCCGCCGATGATGACGAAGGTCATGCCGATGGCGATCACGCCGATGGCGGAGGCCTGCGTCAGGATGTTGAGCACGTTGCCGCTGGTGGCAAAGGTGTCCGGGGCGCTGACGAGCCCGATCACCACCAGCGCGACGAGCACCCCGGTGAGCCCGAGGTTACGCCGCACCGGCTCGCTTGCGTCATCCCGCCACCAGCTCGTCTTCATCTTCGGCGCCGCGGCCGAGGCCAGGTCGGTCATTGAGCCGCCCCTTCCAGAAGCGATCCCGCCATCACGAGGTCGAGGACTGTGTGTTCGTCGATCTCCTCGGCGCGGGCCTCGTGCACGATCCGGCCCTCGCGCATCACCAGGACGCGGTCTGCCAGGCCCAGCACTTCGGGCACCTCGCTGGAGACCAGCAAAACGCCCACTCCGTCCTCCGCGAGTGACCGGACGACCTGGTAGAGCTCGGCGCGGGCTCCTACGTCGACACCGCGGGTCGGTTCGTCGAGCAGCAGCAGACGCGTGCCGCCCAGCAGCCAGCGGCCTACCACGACCTTCTGCTGGTTGCCGCCGGAGAGCGTGCGCGCGCGGCGCCCGACGTCCTGGGGCCGCAGCTCGAGCCGGTCGGCGACTTCGGTGGCCGCCGCCCGCTCGGCACCGCGGCGGACGAAGCCCGCGGTGGCGTGGCGGCTCAGGCTCGCCAGCCCGATGTTGTTCTGGACGGGTTCGCCGAGGAGCAACGCCTGGCTTTTGCGCTCCTCCGGTGCGAGTCCCAGGCCCGCTCTGACGGCAGCCGCCACGCTGCCGGGCTTCAGCCGGCGGCCGTCCACCAGGACGTGCCCGGCATCAGGGCGGCGGGCTCCGAAGACGGTTTCCAGTAGTTCGGATCGGCCTGAGCCGACCAGTCCGGCGATGCCGACGATCTCCCCTGGGCCTACGGTGAAGGAGGCGTCCGAGAACTCGCCGTGCCGGGTGAGGCCCTCCACTCGCAGCAACTCGCCGGACGGCGCCCGGGGCGGACGTGGCGGGAAGACGTGCTCCAGGGTGCGGCCGGTCATCCGGCCGACGAGTTCCGCCGTCGGTGTGGTGGCGGGTAGGTCCGCGGCCGTGGTGCGGCCGTCCTGGAGCACGGTGACGCGGTCGCAGATCTGCCGGATCTCTTCCAGGCGGTGGGAGATGTACACGACCGCGATGCCCTGGTCCCGCAGTTCGCGGATGATCCGGAAGAGATTGCTGACCTCGTCGTGGGCCAGTACGGCGCTCGGCTCGTCCATGATGAGCATTCGGGCCTCGCGCGAGAGGGCCCGCGCCATGCTCACGATCTGCTGGGCGGCGGCCGGCAGCCTGCCGACGGGACGGCCCAGGGGGATCTCGCCGTGGCCCAGCCGGGTGAGGGCGGTGTGTGCCGCGGCCCTCATAGCGCCCCTGCGGACGAACCCGGCGGTACGCGGCTCGTGCCCGAGCAGGATGTTCTCGGCGACCGTCATGTCGGGTACGAGATCCAGCTCCTGGTAGATGGTGGCGATGCCCGCCCGCATGGCGGCCTGCGGGTCGGCGAAGGACACCGAGCGTCCCTGCCAGGTGATCTGTCCGGCGTCGGGGCGGTGCGCCCCGGAGAGCACCTTGATCAGAGTGGACTTGCCGGCACCGTTTTGTCCGAGTAGGCAGTGCACCTCTCCTTGCCGCACCGTCAGCTCGACGCCGTCCAGAGCGCGTACGCCTGGGAAGGTCTTGACCACTTCGGTGAGCGTGAGCAGCGGGGGGCCGTCGACGGGTGTGTCCGCGGAGTCGGTCATGAGGGTCCTCGGTAGGCGAGTTCGCTGGCCAGTACGGCGGCACCGGCGACGCCGGCACGTGGGCCCAGTTCGGACATCACGATCGGCAGGTTGCCGGTGGCCAGGGGCGTCGATCGCTGGTAGACGACGCTGCGGATCTCGGCGAGCAGGATGTGCCCGAGACCGGCGAGGCCGCCGCCGATGACGATCATCGAGGGGTTCATGAAGCTCACCAGCCCGGCGAGGACCTGGCCGACCCGCCGTCCTCCGGCCCGGATGAGGTTGATGCAGGCGACGTCGCCGGCGGCCGCACCGTCGGCGACGTCGCGGGCGGTGAGTACCCCCGCCGCGGCGAGGCGTTCGGCGAGCATCGGTGACTGCCCGGAGGAGGCGGCTGACATGGCGTCGCGCGCCAGCGCCACGCCGCCGAAGAATGCCTCCAAGCAGCCGACGTTGCCGCACGAGCAGACGGGGCCGTCGGTCTCTACCTGGATGTGGCCGATGTCCCCCGCGCATCCCTCTGCGCCGCGGTAGATGCGCCCGTGGACCTGCACGCCGCAGCCGATGCCGCTGCCGATCTTGACGAACAGCAGGTCGTCGACGGTGTGGGCGACACCGCTGTGCTGCTCACCCAGGGCCATTACGTTGACGTCGTTGTCGACCACGACGGGGCAGCCGTGCTCGCGGGCCAGCACGTCGCGGACCGGGTAGCGGTCCCAGCCGGGCATGATCGGGGGCGACACCGGGACGCCGTCACGGAAGCTCACCGGACCGGGGAGGCCGATGCCGATGGCATCCAGTTGCGTGAAGTGGCCCTGGCCGCGCATCTTGCCCAGGATCTCGGTGACCCGGGCCAGGACGATGTTCGGGCCGGAGCGGATGTCGCAGGGCTCGGCATACGAAGCCACCGGCTCCAGGCGCCCGTCTGTGATCTCGATGTCGACGGAACTTGCGCCCAGGTCCACGGCGGCGAAGCGCACGCCCGGATGCAGTTCGACGAGGGTGGAGCGGCGCCCGCCGCGGGAAGCGGCCGGCCCTGCTTCCAGGACCCGCCCCGCCTCCACCAAGCGGTCGAGCTCGGCCAGCAGCCGCGGGCGTGGCACCTCGAGCCGGCCGGCCAGTTCGGCGCGGGACTGCGGGCCCAGGTCGCGCAGCAGGCGGAGCAGGCGGTACTGGACGCTCATGTGCTCACCTCCTTCAGCGGGTTGAGACGGTTGTGTGACGGAACGTTAGGGACTCAGAACCGAGCTTGTCCACAAGTTCTGCACAAACGATTAGAAGTTGCCTTGCGGATGAGCAGAACTAAGTCGTGGTGCGCCACCCCCGTGCCCCGCAGGGCAGGGGGGTGGCACAAGATCAGGAAAGCAGGTCCGCGAGCGCGGAGTAGCTGCGCTCCGCCGCACCGAGGGAGCCAGGAGGGTCGGGTTGCGTGCCGGGAGCCGTGTCCTGCTCCCAGATGCCGCGGTGGCTGCCGCGGGACCCGATCGCGTGGACGAAGCGATGATAGGGCAGGTCGCCGGCGCCGAACTCGACGATGTCGTAGCCATTGGCGTTGGCCGGGTCCGTTTCGCCATCCTTCATGTGGAACAGGGGGTAGCGGTATGGGTTTCGACGCACGTAGGCGGCGGGGTCAAAACCCGGCCAGCGGTACTGGCCGACGTACGCCCAGTAGACGTCCATCTCCAGGAAGACGTAGCGGGGGTCGGTGCCGTTGAGAAACACGTCGTACAGGCGTACCTCGGGCTGGTCGGAGGCGAAGGCGAACTCGGAGAAGTGATTGTGCTGATACAACTTCAGGCCGCGTGCCGCGGCGGCCTCGCCCCAGGCGTTGAACTCCTGCGCGGCGGCACGGTAGGCCGCGACAGTGCCGGTGTCGGAGGGCGCGTTGGGGGTGCCGATGTGCGGCATGCCGAGGATCTGGGCGTTGTCCAGCTCCTGCTGCAGGCCGTTGCGCAGGTTGCCGATGCCGACGTGGCTGCCGATGGCACGCAGTCCGTTGTCGTTGAGCAGCTGCCGGATCTCCGGAATGGTTATCTGACGGCCGAGGATGGAGGTGTCCTGGGTGTACCCGGCGAACTCGACCTCCTGATACCCCATCCGCGACAGTTCCTCGAAGACGAGGCGGAAGCCGAGGTGTGCGACCTTGTCGCGGACGCTGTAGAGCTGGATACCGATGGCGTCCTTGGGGATGGTCAGACGGGATCGTCCGCCCCGTTCGCCTTCCGTGGCGGGACCGGCAGCGGCTGCGGGCATCGCGCCTGCCAGGGAGACCGCGCCGACGGCGACGGTGGCGCCTGCGGCCGCCTGCAGAAAGCCCCTGCGGTTGAAGTCTCTGTGCGACTGACCCATGAACACTCCTTCGTCGGGAGAGACGGTCGGTGGTACGGCCGCGGCGTGGCCTTCCGCGGTAGGGATGAGGTGCTCGCCTGAGCACGCATGGCGGGGGCCGTCGCGAGGGCGGCCCGGCGGGGAGACCGGCCGCACTCGGTTCGGAGCAGCGACCGGGATTGCGCACGAACGGGAGAGACAGTGTGCGGGCCTTCGCCGGGGCGGGATCCCGCAGCACCTCTACCGACGGGGCAAATGCCTCGTCGCGCCGAAACAGTAGGAGCTGAACGTGGCGCTGTCCAGATCTTCGGCTGGAACCCCTCTAACTTTTTTGTGATCCAGCAAAATAATCAGCGGAACGCGGAGTTATTCGCGCGAAGTCAGCGATAGTCCCTTGACAGCCCCCGCCTGCCGCGCAACGCTCATGACGCCTCATCACCCGCAGTTGTCACGCGGTATCCGCCCGTTTCCATGAGCCGCGGCCCGGGCAGGCCGAGCCTGCCGGGCCAATGGTCACGAGCGCCTCTCATTCGTCCCCCGCAGCGAGCACATCCGGCTGCGCGATGGCCCGCGAACCGGGCCGGTCGAATCCCTGAACGACGACGGAGGTTCATTCATGCTCAGTAAACGCATCGCGGCCTCGGCGGCGGCGCTGGCATTGACGGTGCCGCTGGCGGCCGCCACCAACGCGCAGGCCGGCCAGGTGACCCACCGGTCCGACACCTTCAGAGTGCTGGTCTTCTCCAAGACCACCGGCTACCGGCACGACTCGATTCCGGCAGGTATCGCCGCCATCGAGCAGTTGGGGCAAGAGCACCACTTCACAGTGGACGCGACGGAGGACTCCGCCCAATTCACGGACGCCAACCTCAAGAAGTACCGGGCGGTCGTCTTCCTGTCCTCGACAGGTGACCCCCTCGACCAGCCCGCGGAGAAGGCCGCGTTCCAGCGCTACATCGAGCACGGCGGCGGCTATGTGGGCATCCACGCGGCCGCCGACTCCGGCTACGACTGGGCGTGGTACGGCGGCCTGGTCGGCGCCTACTTCAAGAGCCACCCAGCGCAGCAGAACGCGACGGTCGACGTGACCGGCCCGCGGGCCCCGTCCGAACAGGGCCTTCCGCGGCAGTGGAACCGCTTCGACGAGTGGTACAACTACCGGACCGATCCGCGGGCGGCCGGCGTGCGGGTGCTCGCAGCGATGGACGAGTCCTCGTACAACGTGGGCCCCGACGCCATGGGGGATCATCCGATCACCTGGTGCCAGCGGTATGACGGAGGGCGCGCCTGGTACACCGGCATGGGCCACACCATTGCCAGCTACACGGAGCCGCTCTTCCTGAAGCAACTGCTCGGCGGCATCAAGATGGCGGCCGGCACGGCCTCCTTCCCGTGCGGGCCGAACCACCCGACCACCGGCTGACCCCGTTCGGCACGTCTCTGAGGGGCGACCAGACGGGCCGTTGCCAGGCCCGCCCCAAGCCCTTCTCGCCCCGGCCCCCCGCTCGGGCCTCCTCCGGTGCCCGGGGTACGAGGCCGGCCGACGCCGACCTGCCGTCAGGGCCGCACTGAGATAAGCCCTCAGCACAGCACGACAAGACAGCCCGTACACAGGCAGCCCGGCCCTGAGGCCTTTCATGCCAGACGTGCCGAACCGGCCCGTCTTCCGGCGAACCGTCCTGAGAGAGGTTGATTGCACGTGCGAAAGCCATTGACCCGGCTACTCACCGCCACGTTGAGCACCGTGCTCAGCGTGGGCATCGCGGTAGCGGGACCCGCTGCCGCCCAGACGCAGGCGCAGGCCGGACCGGCCGTCGGCAGATCCGCAGCGGCCACAGCCGACTTCCAGCAGGTGACCCTGGCCAAGGGTCCCGACCAGGTCGGCGAGCCCATGGGGCTCGCCGTGCTGCCCGACGGCGGCGTACTGCACGACTCCCGTGACGGCACCATCTACTACACGACCCTCGACGGCCTCACGAACGTTGTGGCGAAACTACCGGTCTACACTCACGACGAGGACGGCCTGCAGACCATCGCCCTCGACCCGGACTTCGCGCACAACCACTGGGTCTACGCGTACTACGCACCGAAGCTCAACACACCCACCACCAACGCCCCGGACTCGGGCACGGCCGCCGACTTCGCCCCCTACAAGGGCTACAACCAGCTCTCCAGGTTCACCTTCATCAACGGCCGGTTCGACCTGTCGAGCGAGCAGAAGGTCATGCAGGTCGGCCCCACTGACCGCGGCCAGTGCTGCCACGTCGCGGGCGACATGCACTTCGACGCCCATGGCAACCTGCTGCTGGCCACAGGCGGCGACACCAACCCGTTCGCCTCCGACGGCTACAGCCCCATCGACTCGCGACCGGGCCGCAACCCCGCCTACGACGAGCAACGCGCCGCGGCCAACACCAATGACCTGCGCGGCAAACTGCTGCGGATCAAGGTCACACGCGACGGCACCTACACGGTCCCGTCCGGGAACCTGTTCCGGAAGGGCACCGCGAAGACCCGCCCCGAGATCTACGCGATGGGCTTCCGCAACCCGTTCCGGTTCAGCATCGACAAGAACACCGGCGTGATCTACCTGGCCGACTACGGACCGGACGCCGGCACCGCGAATCCGCTGCGCGGTCCGGAGAACACCATCGAGTACAACCGGATCGCCAAGCCCGGCAACTTCGGCTGGCCGTACTGCATAGGCAACAACACGCCCTACATCCAGTACGACTTCGCCACCGGTCAGTCCGGGCAGCCCTTCGACTGCGCCCACCCGGTGAACAACTCGCCCAACAACACCGGCCTGGTGAACCTGCCGCCTGCGCAACCGGCCTGGATCTGGAACCACTACGCCGGCAACCCGGCCTTCCCGCAGCTCGGCGGGCAGGGCGCGCCCATGGCCGGCCCGGTGTACCACTACGACCCGACACTGAACTCGCAGGTCAAATTCCCTCAGAGCTACGACGGCCAGTTCTTCGCCTATGAGTTCAGCAAGCACTGGATCAAGCCGATCCAGTCCGACACGAAGGGCCGCATCCAGGCGATCAACACATTGACCACCGGAAGCGACTGGGCCCACCTTGTCGAGCCGATCGACGCCGAGTTCGGGCCGGACGGCTCCCTGTACGTACTGGACTACGGCAGCGCCTGGTTCGGCGGCTCCCTGGACGCCGGACTCTACAAGATCGAATATGCGCCCGGTAACAAGGCGCCGACCGCCAACATCACCACGGACGCCACCTCGGGCAAGGGCCCGCTGACCGTCCACTTCAACGGCTCCGGTTCCACCGACCCGGAGAACGACCAGCTCACCTACGCCTGGGACTTCAACGGTGACGGCACCGTCGACTCCACCAGCCCAAACCCGGCCTACACCTACACCACCAACGGCCAGTACCACGCCCGGCTCACCGTGACTGACCCGAGCGGCAGGACGGGCGTCTCCGCCGTCCTGGTCACGGTCGGTAACACCGCGCCGGTCGTACAGTTCAGCGCCCCGCCCAACGGGCTGACTTTCAAGGACGGGGACCAACTGAACTGGCGGGTCAACGTGACCGACCCGGACGGTACTCCCGTCGACTGCTCGAAGGTGCAGGTCGGCTACTCCCTCGGCCACGACCAGCACTCCCACAACCTGGCCCAGGCGACCGGCTGCAGTGGAACTTTCACCATGACCACCGCCGGGCACACCGACGCGGACAACTTCTACGGCATCTTCACCGCCAGCTACACCGACACCTCGCCGACGGCGGGAGTGCCGGACCTCACCGGCGCGACGCAGATCGTCCTGCAATCCAAGGCCAAGCAGGCCGAGTTCTACCGGACGCAGTCGGGCGTCCAGATCAGCTCCGACTCCAACGCCGATGGTGCGCGAGCGGTCATTTCGATCAACAACGGCGACTGGATCGAGTTCGATCCGTACGACCTGCAGGGCGTGACCACGATTGGCTTCAGG
This sequence comes from Streptomyces soli, assembly GCF_003999195.1. Classification (GTDB taxonomy): domain Bacteria; phylum Actinomycetota; class Actinomycetes; order Streptomycetales; family Streptomycetaceae; genus Actinacidiphila; species Actinacidiphila soli. The sequence continues at coordinate 17,247 of NZ_RJVR01000162.1, read as the reverse complement.
GCGGCTTCCGCCGGCCCGGGCGGCACGATCGAGGTGCACGCGGACGCGCCGAACGGCCCATTGCTCGGTTCAGCCTCGGTCGGCAACACAGCCGGTGGCTACACCACGGTGACCGCACCGGTGACCGATCCGGGCGGCACGCACCAGCTGTACTTCGTCTTCACCGGCGGCAGCGGTGATCTCTTCAGCCTGGACTCCTTCACCCTCGGGTAACCGCGCACCCAAGATCCCTCTGCCCGCCGGGCCGTCGGTGACGGCCCGGCGGGCAGAGGGGACACGCTGCGGCCCCGCGCCACACCGAACTGCACGAGACAGCAAGGAAGGCGACCCGCATGCCGATCACCACGACATCGCAGCCCACCGGCTCCAACAAGCGCCTGGCCGGCAGCAGGGCCAACGCCGCTGACGGTGGGGCCACCCGTCGGCGCGCCGCCCGCCGCGGCCTGCTGACCCACGGTGCTGCGCTGAGCATCGGGGCCCTCGTCATGGTGGCCGCGTTCACCATCCATCTGCCATCCAAGGACAGCGCCGTTCACCGCGAGGCCGCACGCATCGCCGCCGCCGATGCCGCACGCAACAAGCAGCAGGTCAAGGCACTCACCGACCAGACGCGCGGCCTCTCCACGAAGCTCGAGACAATGCTGAGCGAGATGGACGGGGCCATGCCCCTCGCCTCCGGCCAACGGCCCCGAGGCGCCAGTGTGGACGCGGTCGCGCGCTGGCAGCGCCTGACTCGCTCGGCGGTGGCCGCATTCACCCACCCACCGTCCGGCGACACGGGCTACAACGTCTCCCGGGCCGGGTTCAGCGGCGCCGTCCAGGCCCTGGACGGTGCCGTCGCCACCTACGCGCTCGCCCTGACCGCGCCTGCGCAGGTCAAGGCCCAACTGGTGCAGCGCGCGGGGGCAGAACGCGATACCGGCGTGAGCACCTGGGAGACCGCCGCCACCGAGCTCGACGTGATCAACATCGCGGCCGGCTACGGCCATCAGCACGTCTACCTGTCCGCTAACGGCCGTACGGGCGTGCTGACTCCGGACGACTCCCCCGAGGGCAGCAGCGCCCAATGACACCGCCACGTTTCCCGCACTCGTCAAAAGACGCAGGCCTCGACACGCACCGACCAGCACCGCCTGTGCCGTGCGCGACCCGTACCCCGCCGGCGCAGCCATTGAACTCGCAACAGGAGGGGCTCATGCCAACAGGTCTCTGGCTCATCGGCGCCCGCGGCTCGGTCGCGGTCACCTCCGTCCTCGGCATGCTGGCGCTGCGCGCCGGGCTGACGGCCCCCGCCGGGTGCGTCACCGAGCTGCCGGCCTTCGCCGGGACCGGCCTGCCCGGCTGGGACGACCTGGTCGTAGGAGGCTATGACACCGCCGCATTTCCGCTGCTGAAGAAGGCCGAGGCGCTCGCCGACGCCGGAGTGGTCCCCGCCCGACTGGTGGCGGCGCTGGAGGGCGAACTCACGGCCGTGGAGAGCGAGGTGCGCCCTGCCCCGCAGGCGCCGGACCAGGCAGCGGCGGCAGCGGCGATCCAGGCCGATCTCGCGGACTTCGCCCGGCGCCGCGGACTCGAGCGCACAGTCGTGGTCAACGTGGCCAGCACCGAGCCGGCCGCCACCCCCCACCCGGCGCACGCGGATCTCGACGCGCTGCGCGCAGCCCTGCGCGGCGCCGAGCCGGTGCTGCCGCCCAGCGCCCTGTACGCCTACGCCGCCCTGTCCGCAGGCTGCCCGTACGTGGACTTCACACCCTCCACAGGCACTCGGCTGCCCGCCCTGATCCAGCTGGCGGAGTATCAGGGCCTTCCGTACGCCGGTCACGACGGGAAGACCGGTGAGACGCTGCTCAAGTCGGTGCTGGCACCCATGTTCGCGATGCGCAACCTGACAGTACGCAGCTGGTCAGGGGTCAACCTGCTGGGCGGCGGCGACGGTGCGAACCTCGCCGACCCGGCCGCCAATGCGGCCAAGGCCGCGAGCAAACAGCGGGTACTCAGCGAGACCCTCGGCTACCGGCCGCAGGGCGACTGCCGCATCGAGTACGTCGAAGACCTGGGCGACTTCAAGGCAGCCTGGGATCTGGTGACCTTCTCCGGCTTCCTCGGCACCCGGATGCGGATGGAGTTCACCTGGCACGGCTGCGACTCCGCGCTGGCCGCCCCCCTCGTCCTGGACCTCGCCCGGATCACCGCCGCCGCACATCGCAGCGGCCTCCGCGGGCCCCTGCCCGAACTGGCCTTCTTCTTCAAAGACCCGCTCGATCCCCGAGGGGACGTGCCCCACGGGCTGGCGGCCCAGTGGCACGCCTTGGAGTCCCTGGCCGACCGGTTGCGCGCGGCGGAGGAAGGCCGGTGACCGGGCCACGCGACCTCGCGGAGCTGATCCGCGCCCCCGCCGCGCTCTCCGTACCAGGTGATGCGATGGCGGGCGCCGCCGCTGCCGGGGTGCTAAGCCCCCGCAGCGCCGGCCTGGCCCTCGCCTCCACCGCTCTGTACTGGGCAGGTATGGCGGCCAACGACTGGGCGGACCGAAATCTGGACGCCCAGGAGCGCCCCGAGCGCCCGATCCCCAGCGGCAGGGTTTCCCCCGGCGCGGCCCTGGCCCTCGCCGCGGGGCTCACCGCCGCGGGGGTGTCGGTGGCGGGGCTCGTGGGCGGCCGCCGGGCCCTCGTCGTCGCGACCGCGCTGGCCGCAGCGGTGTGGACGTACGACCTGCGGGCCAAGGGCGGCCCGGCCGGCCCGGGGGTGATGGCCGCCTGCCGCGGACTGGACGTGCTGTTGGGGGCCAGCCCCGGATCGTGCCGCCGAGCCCTTCCGGAGGCACTGACCGTCGCGGCCCACACGTGGACCGTCACCGCGCTCTCCCGCGGCGAGGTACGCGGCGCGCCCAGGGGGCTGCCGGCGTCCACGCTCGCGGCCACCGCAGTGGTGGCCGGTGCACTCGTCGGGTCGGCGGGCTGTGGCAGCGCTCCTGCCGCCGCCTCGGTCGCTCTGGCCTGCTGGTACGCCGCCGACTACGGCGGGGCGCAGGCCCGGGCCGTGAAGGCGCCCACCGCCGCGGGCGTCCGCGGGGCAGTAGCGGCCGGTATCACCGCGCTTCCGGCCCTCCAAGGCGCCCTGATCGCCAGGAGAGGACAGCGGGGGACGGCGCTCGCGGTAGCCGCGGGCGCCGTGGCGGGCCGGATCCTGGGCCGGAAGGTGTCCCCGACGTGACCCGCACCGATGGCACGCTCCCCTACAACGCACAGGCCGACGCCCATCGCCGTGCCCCCGCGGGCGCGGACGCGGTGTCCGTCCCCGGGTCGGCCCGCCTGAGATTCGGCTACGGGACCAACGGCTTCACCAACCACCGCCTGGACGACGCCCTGGAGCTGATCGCGGAACTCGGCTACGACGGCGTGGCCCTGACCCTCGACCACCACCACCTGGACCCGTTCGCCCCCGGGCTCGCCCGACGCACCGCCCAGATCGCCGACCGGCTGCGGAGCCTCAGCCTGGGCGTCGTGGTGGAGACAGGAGCACGATACTTGCTGGACCACCGCCGCAAGCACGCTCCCACACTGCTCGACGACGACCCGTCGCTGCGACTGGAGTACCTGCGCCGAGCGGTCGCCGTCGGCGCGGACCTAGGGGCGGAGGCCGTCTCCTTTTGGGCGGGCTGCCGGCCGCCGACCGTCGACCCGGGCACCGCCTGGAGCAGGCTCGTCACCAGCTGCGCCGTGGTGGTCGACGCTGCCGACCGGGCCAGCGTGCGCCTCGGATTGGAGCCGGAACCGGGAATGCTGGTGGAGACCGTGGAGCACTGGCACGCGCTCCGCGGCCGGCTGGGAGAACCCGAGTGCTTCGGGCTGACCCTCGACATCGGCCACTGCCAGTGCCTAGAGCCCGATCCGCTGCCGCAGTGCGTGGCAGCCGCAGCCCCCTACCTGGTGAACGTGCAGATCGACGACATGCGGCGGGGCGTCCACGAGCACCTGGAGTTCGGCTCGGGTGAGATCCACTTCCCTCCGGTGCTGGCTGCGCTCTCCGACGGGGGGTACCGGGGAATGGTCGCGGTCGAGCTGCCCCGCCACTCGCACGCCGCGCCGACGGTGGCCGCCGCCTCCCTTGCCTTCCTGCGCGCGGCGGACGAGCAGAACCCCCTCGTCGGCCGCGATCAGCACACCAGGGCCGTGAGGAGAGGAGAAACATGACCGCACCCATCGAGAAGGCCTGGCCCGAGCCGGACGCCGGGCAGCGCGCCCTCGATCTGCGGGCCGCCTTCGCGGGCCTGCCGTGCGAGCCGTGGCTGGACGAGGCCGCGGACACCATTTGGAGACGATCGGAAGCCCTCACCGGGCTCTTCGCTGCTGCCGCCCGCCACTGCGGGCGGCAGCAGCTGGCAGCCGCGCCCGGCTGGACGGCGGACGAGGCCGCGCGCACCATCTTGCTGAGCGCACTGGAGCTGCCGGAGGAGACACTGATCGCGCACGTGGAGGAGGTCTACGTGTACGGAGACGCCGCCGAGAAGCGGGCGGTCCTGCGGGCGCTCCCGCTGCTTCCCGTCGGCGACCGCGCCGTGCCCCTGCTGCACGACGCCATCCGGACCAACGACCCGCGGCTACTCGCCGCCGCCGTCGGGCCGTACGCCCGACGGCTGGACGCCGCCCTGTGGCGGCAGGCGGTCCTCAAGTGCGTCTTCACGGGCGTGCCGCTGGACGCCGTGCACGCACTGCGGGAGCGAGCCGACACGCAACTCATGGAACTGCTCGAGGGGTACGCGCTGGAGCGGCGTGCCGCCGGACGGGATGTCCCAGCCGACGCCGCGGCCCTCCTGCAGGGCCTCGGCACCGAGGAAGGCGGAGCCTGATGCGCATCTTCGACCCGCACATCCACATGACCTCGCGCACCACCGACGACTACCGGCGGATGTCCGCCGCCGGGGTGCAAGCCGTGGTGGAGCCCGCCTTCTGGCTGGGCCAGCCACGCACCAATGTCGGCTCGTTCACCGACTACTTCGACGCGCTGCTGGGCTGGGAGCCCTACCGCGCCTCGCTCTACGGAATCCGTCACCACTGCACGCTGGCTCTCAACCCTAAGGAGGCCAATGACCCCCGCTGCCGTGGGGTCCTGGATGTCCTCCCCCGCTATCTGGAGAAGGACGGCGTGGTCGCGGTCGGCGAGATCGGCTACGACTCGATGACTCGGGAGGAGGACGAGGCCTTCGCCGCACAGCTCGCTCTCGCCATAGCGCACAGCCTGCCCGCGCTGGTGCACACTCCGCACCGGGACAAGGCCGGCGGGACCCGCCGCACCCTGGCGGTGGTCGCCGAGTCGGGCATAGATCCTGGCCGGGTCCTGGTGGACCACCTCAATGAGGTGACGGTGGAGCTGGCAGTGGACGCGGGCTGCTGGGTGGGCTTCTCCGTCTATCCCGACACCAAGATGACGCCGGAGCGCACGGTCGCTCTGCTGCGCCGGTACGGCACCGAGCGGATGCTGGTCAACTCGGCTGCAGACTGGGGGAATTCGGACCCGCTGCTCACCCTGGTCACCGGGCAGGCCATGCTCGCCGCGGGATTCAGCGAAGCCGACATCGACCAGGTGCTCTGGCACAACCCCGTCGCGTTCTTCGCACAGTCCGGTCGGCTGGCGCTCGACGGCATCGAGGAGCCGGGCGCCGACTTCGCGGGCAACTCCGTGCGGCGGGGAGGCATCTGATGCGGCTGCAGAACGCGCTGGGGCGTACCCTCCATCTCGGCTACTGCACCAATGTGCATCCCGCCGAGGATCTCGACGGCATCGTCGGTCAGCTGGACCGGTACGCGGCTGCCGTCCGCCGCCACCTGGACACCGACCTGCTCGGGGTGGGGCTCTGGCTCGCGGCGCCGGTCGCCACTGCCCTGGCCGGGGACCGTGCGGCGCGGCACCGGCTGCGTGGCGAGCTGGACTCCCGCGGATTGGAGGTGGTGACGCTCAACGGCTTTCCCTACCGGTCGTTCCACGCGCCCCGGGTCAAGCACGCGGTTTACCGCCCTGACTGGGCCGAGCCGGAGCGTCTCGCGTACACCCTCTCTCTCGCCCATATCCTGGCCGAGTTGATGCCCGACGACGCCGCGTACGGCTCGGTCTCCACCCTGCCGCTCGCCTGGCGAACGCGTTGGGACGGCGGCCGGCGGTCCGCTTGCAGCCAGGCGCTGGAACAGTTGGCGGCTGGTCTCGCCGAGATCGAGTCGCGCACCGGACGGACTGTCCGGGTGGGGTTCGAGCCGGAGCCCGGATGCGCGGTGGAGACCACCGCCCAGGCGGCCGATCTACTCGCCGACGCCGGCGCGGGACGGCTGGGGGTGTGCCTGGATCTGGCGCACCTGGCCTGCGCGTGGGAGGAGCCGGCCCGCGCACTGGGGCGGCTGCGGGCGGCCGGACTACCGGTGGTGAAGGTGCAGCTGTCGGCCGCGCTTGAGGTCGCGGACCCGGTCGCAGCCCGGGAGGTGCTCGCGCCCTACGCGGAACCGCGGTTCCTGCACCAGGTGCGCAGGCCCGGGTGCGCCGACGCGGACCACCCCGCGGACGCGTCACATGCCGCGGACGATCTGGACGAGGCCCTGCGCCGGGATCTTCCCGGGCCCTGGCGGGTGCACTACCACGTGCCGCTGCACGCGGACCCCGAGCCGCCGCTCGCGGCGACCGTGCCTGTGCTGCGGTCGGCACTGGACTTGCTGATCGGCGGTCCGGACGCGCAGTGCGACCACTTCGAGGTGGAGACCTACACCTGGGGGGTGCTACCACCAGCGAGGCGGCCCCGCACCGAGGCTGCGCTCGCCGAGGGCATCGCCGCCGAGCTGGCCTTTGCCCGGCACGAGCTGCAGGTTCGGGGCGCGGTCCCAGTCCCCCGGAATACGCCCACCACGGAGGTGACGGCGTGAACGCCCCCCTGGTGGTCCTGGACGTGGTCGGGCTGACGCCCAGACTGCTTGAGCACATGCCGCGACTCCGCTCGCTCGGCGAGCGGGGCTTCCAGGCCCCGCTGGGTACGGTGCTGCCCGCGGTCACCTGCTCGGTGCAGTCAACGTTCCTCACCGGCGAACTCCCCTCCGGTCATGGGGTGGTCGGCAACGGCTGGTACTTCCACGACCTCGGCGAAGTGCTGTTCTGGCGCCAGCACAACGCCCTGGTCGGCGGCGAGAAGCTCTGGGAGGCCGCTCGCCGGGCACGGCCCGGGTACACGGTCGCCAACGTGTGCTGGTGGTATGCGATGGGCGCAGACGTTGACTGGACGGTCACCCCGCGGCCCGTATACCACGCCGACGGGCGCAAGGATCCCGACTGCTACACCGACCCTCCCGCGTTGCACGACCGCCTCACCGAGCGGCTCGGCACCTTCCCCCTGTTCAACTACTGGGGTCCGGGGGCAGGGATCGCCTCCTCCCGGTGGATCTGCCGGGCGGCCCAGCAGGTGATGACCGACCACAGCCCCGACCTGACGCTGGTGTACGTCCCCCACCTGGACTACGACCTTCAGCGGTACGGCCCGTCCCATCCCCGGGCCGCTGACGCTGCCCGCCAGCTCGACGCTGTGCTCGCACCACTGCTGGATGCCGCGCAGGCGCGGGGCGCCACCGTGGTCGCGCTGTCGGAGTACGGCATCACCCAGGTGGACCGCCCCGTGGACGTCAACCGGAGGCTGCGCGCAGAGGGCCTGCTGCGGGTGCACACCCAGGCCGGCATGGAGTACCTGGACCCTTGGACGTCCCGCGCGTTCGCAGTTGCCGACCATCAGGTGGCTCACGTGTACGTGGCCGATCCTGCCGACCTGCCCACAGTGCGGCGACTGTGCGAGGCTCTTCCGGGCGTCGACCAGGTGCTCGATAAGCAGGGGAAGGCCGCATGCGGTCTGGACCACCCGCGGGCAGGCGACCTGGTATTGGTCGCCGCGCCGGACGCGTGGTTCACGTACTACTACTGGCTCGACGACGCCCGTGCACCGGATTTCGCCCGGCTGGTCGACATTCACCGCAAACCCGGCTACGACCCGGCAGAGCTGTTCCTGGATCCGGCGGCGCCTGGTGCCGCTAAACGCCGGGCGGTATTGGCCCTGGCACGCAAGAAGGTGGGTCTGCGGTACCTAATGGACGTCGTGGGTATGCAGGAGGGGGCTCAGGCGGTGCGCGGCTCGCACGGCCGCCTGCCGAGTGCCGCCGAGGACGGCCCCGTTCTGCTGTGCTCGGATGTCTCCGCACGGCGTCAGAGCATCGCCGCCACCGAGGTCAAGGGGCTGCTGCTGGAGCTCGCAGGACTCGCCACAGCCCCTTCCCGCGGTCGCACGGCCTCGCGTTCAGCCGACCGGCCCCGGATCGCATGATGCCTCTGCCAGGGCGCGCCCCCATGGACCGCCCGGCCCGTCACATCCGTACGACTGAGGAGAACCGCCATGACTCGACCCTTCACCCTGTTCACCGGGCAGTGGGCCGACCTGCCCCTGGAGGAAGTCTGCGCACTCGCCCGTGACTGGGGATTCGACGGTCTGGAGCTCGCCTGCTGGGGCGACCACTTCGAGGTCGACCGGGCTATAAAGGAGGACGGGTACCTTGAGGGGCGGCACGCCCTGCTGGAGAAATACGGCCTGCGCTGCTGGGCCGTCTCCAACCACCTCGTCGGCCAGGCGGTCTGTGACCACCCCATCGACGAGCGACACCGCGCCATCCTTCCGGCCCGCATCTGGGACGACGGCGAACCCGAAGGCGTCCGGCGCAGGGCCGCAGCCGAGATGGCCGACACAGCGCGCGCCGCCGCCGCGTTCGGTGTGAACACGGTGGTCGGCTTCACCGGATCCTCCATCTGGCACACCGTCGCGATGTTCCCGCCGGTACCCCCCTCTATGGTCGAACGCGGTTTCTCCGACTTCGCGGAGCGCTGGAACCCGGTACTGGACGTCTTCGACGACATGGGAGTGCGCTTCGCCCTGGAAGTGCACCCCAGCGAGATCGCCTACGACTTCTGGACGGCCCGGAGAGCCCTGGACGCCGTCGGCAACCGCCCGGCATTCGGACTCAACTTCGACCCCAGCCACTTCGTCTGGCAGGACCTCGACCCAGTAGCGTTCCTGGACACCTTCCAGGACCGGATCTACCACGTCGACTGCAAGGAGGCGCGCAAGCGCCTCGACGGCCGCAACGGTCGCCTGGGCTCCCACCTGCCCTGGGGTGACCCTCACCGCGGATGGGACTTCGTCTCCGTCGGCCACGGCGATGTGCCCTGGGAGGACGTGTTCCGCATGCTCAATGCGATCCGCTACGACGGACCTGTATCGGTGGAATGGGAGGACGCGGGCATGGACCGCCTGCAGGGCGCTCCCGAATCGCTGGCATACCTGCGTCGCCTCGCCTTCGAGCCGCCGGCCAGGTCGTTCGACGCCGCCTTCACCAGCGCCGGAGAGTGAGAGTGGCGAACGCGACCGCAGCCGGGGCCTCGCGTCACCGCAGAGCCCCGGCCCGCGGAGCCGTCAGTACGACGCCAGGGAAAGATCCGGGCGACTTGTTGTCGATCCAGCGGTGTCCGACGTGGGCGGTGTGGCAGATCGCGTCAGGATGGGTTGTCGTGCCAGCGAAGACGAAAACCCGGGTGGTATCTCCCCGGGGGTCGCGTCGTACCACATGGACGTCGATGCCGAGGCCGGCGCCGCGGTCGATGGCTTTGGTGCGATAGTCGGTGTCGGCCCAGGCTTTCGTGAGACGGGGGTGTGCGGGTGGCGATCGCACGAACCGCGGCGCCACCACCAGCGCCTGCCGCCCCGACGCCAGCCAAACGCCGGCCAGCCTGTCCTCCACCACATCCAGACCGGTCACCTCACCGTCGACGACCGCGATGCCGCGCGCCGCCAGGCGCTCCTACTGCTCCAATGCCGCCGGCGATCCGGTGCGCGGGCGCAGTTCATCCGCCGGCAGTGCTGCGGGCCGGCACTCCAACTCGTCGGGCCACAATACCCACCTCAACGAGCCGGTCAGTCGGTGCCGGACTCCATCGCGGCGCGGTCGAGCATCTCGTCGTCGCCGGAGACCTCGCCGCGTGAGGCGATGACCTCGGCGCCACCCTGCGGCATCGCGCCGATCAGTCCGGTCGACGCCGCCTGGGCGGCACCGATCAGCGCAGGATGGGTGGTGCCGACCATGCCGAGGCCGGCGTACTGCTCGAGCTTGGCGCGCGAGTCGGCGATGTCGAGGTTGCGCATGGTGAGCTGGCCGATCCGGTCCACCGGACCGAACGCCGAGTCCTCGGTGCGCTCCATCGACAGCTTGTCCGGGTGGTAGCTGAACGCCGGGCCGGAGGTGTCCAGGATCGAGTAGTCCTCACCATGCCGCAGCCGCAGCGTCACCTCGCCGATGACCGCCGTACCGACCCAGCGCTGCAGCGACTCGCGCACCATCAGCGCCTGCGGGTCCAGCCAGCGGCCCTCGTACATCAGCCGGCCAAGCCGCCGTCCCTCGTTGTGGTAGTGCGCCAGTGTGTCCTCGTTGTGGATCGCGTTGACCAGCCGTTCGTACGCCGCGTGCAGCAGGGCCATGCCGGGCGCCTCGTAGATGCCGCGGCTCTTGGCCTCGATGATCCGGTTCTCGATCTGGTCCGACATGCCCATGCCGTGCCGACCGCCGATAGCGTTCGCCTCCATCACCAGGTCGACGGGGGAGGCGAACTCCTTGCCGTTGATCGTCACCGGGCGGCCATGGGGGCTCTCCTTGGCGGGGAGGGGTCGGGGGCCCGGGTGGCCGGGCCCCCGGTGGGGCGGTCACTGGTCGGGCTGGTGGTCCGTGGCGTCGTCGGTGTGGTTGGTGGGGGTGACGGCGGCGAGGATGGCCTTGATGGCGGTCATGACTCGGTTTCCGGTGGCCTTGATGGTGTCGGCGACGTCTTCGGGGGTCTTGCCTGCCCAGCCGGCCACGTACGGGACGGAGTAGGCGGCGGAGTCCAGGCCGAACACCCCGGCCATGACGTAGGCGACGGCCTCGGTCTCCATCCGGCCCCGGTGCTGCCGGTACTCGTCCATGTCGGCGACGTGCTCGCATTGGACGTGGGCGACTTCGTGGGTGAGTGTCTTGGCGGCGTGGGCGTTGTCGAGGGTGTCGCTCACCCGCACCGTGCGGGTGGCCGGGTTGGTCCATCCGGTGCCGGTGCCGGTGCCGGTGTTGCCGCGCTCGAGGGTGTAGCCGAGGGGGCAGGCGCACCCCCGGTGTGGCTGATGGAGAAACGCGCGAGAGCGGGCCGGGTCGGGCACTCCACCGCGGCCCGCATCATCAACCGGCAGACGCTGCCCGCGGACCGTGACCGGCTCGAGGTGTTCCTCGATGCGATCGACCTACAGCAGGGCTCGATCCGGCGCCTGTTCAGACCTGGGACCGTGTGATGGAACGTCCCGCTCGGGTACTCCGGGATCTGCGGGATCTCCAGTATCAACGGCAGCGGCGGCAGGAATTGGCGTCCGTCACCACCGTGGCGGACTTGGCCGATGCGCTGAGAGACCTGCGCACGGCGGCCGGTTCGCCGACCGACTGGGAGATCACCGGACGTGCCGCCTACAGTCTTACGCCACCGCATCAGCCACCTGCGGTGGAAGTTCCAGAAGTCCAGGGAGAGGCGGCCGAGGAAGGCGACCGGGATCCCGAGGCGCGCCGCCTCGACCGCGACGTTGAAGGGCGAGCCGCCCGGGCGTGGGACGTAGCCCGCCACGCCCTCGCACATGGCGGGCGTGAGGTCCAGCAGCGTCTCCCCGCAGACGACGATCACGGAAGGATTTCCCTCCTGTGCTCGTGCCCCGGGCCGCTGAGGGCCCGGCGTTGCCGCTAGGCGGGTCGGTGCCGGGTTGCCGGTGGAGGCTTCGGCCGGTGTTCGGCCCGGGCGCGCAGAGAGCTCTCGATGTCCTCCAGGCTGCGGCCCTTGGTTTCCGGCATGCGCCTGGAGGTAGGCGAATCCCACAACGCCGAAGACCGCGTACAGCCAGAAGAGGCCGGTGGCGGTCAGGAGGTTGATCGTGGTGAGCACGGTGAGCGAGATGATGAAGTCGAGACCCCAATGCGTCACCGTTCCGAACCCTGCTGCCTTCCCCCGCACGCTGGTCGGGAAGATCTCACTATTTATCAGCCAGATGCCGAGGCCGAGACTCGCGGCGAAGGCGGCGATGTAGACGTACAGCGCCAGGACCGTCAGCACGCCGACCACGCCGCGCTGGCTGGGCAGCAGGTACAGCGCGCCGAGAAAGACCAGGTCGAGCACCACCACGACGGTGCCGCCCAAGAGCAGTGGCCGTCGGCCCAGCCGGTCGACCAGCGAGAGCGCGACGACCGTCACGATCATGTTCACCAGGCCGATGCCCACCGTGGACAGGATCGCCGCGCTGGAGCCGAATCCCGTCCGCTGGAGGAGGGTCGGCGTGTAGTAGATGACCGCGTTCACGCCCACCAGTTGGTTGGTTGCCGCCACAGCAGTCCCGAGCAGGATCGCCGGCCGCAGCGTGGGAGCGAACAGGTCCCGGGAGGTCAGTCGGTTCTCTGCGGCGGCCAGGGCCTTGATCTGGGCGATCTCCTCGTCGGCCTCCTCGGCCGACCGCGAGCGAATCATGATCTGCCGTGCATCGGCATCACGCCCGCGTGCCAGCAGCCAGCGTGGGCTCTCGGCCAGGCTCAGGAGGCCGAAGAACATCACCACCGCCGGTACGGCGGCCAGGCCCAGCATCCAGCGCCATCCGCCGCTGGCCGAGAAGGCGTAGCCGACCAGATACGAAACGAAGATCCCGACCGTGATCATGAGCTGCTGGAGCGAGACGAGCCGTCCCCGGACCGATTTGGGTGCCATCTCCGCGATGTAGGTCGGAACCACGAGCGACGCCGCCCCGATGGCTACGCCGAGGAAGAAGCGGGCGCCGATCAAGGTGCCCGGGTTCGGGGCGAACGCCGAAACCAGTGCGGCGGCGCCGAACACCGCCGCGGTCCCCACCAGCATGCGCCGCCGCCCGGCCCGGTCCACGAGCGGACCGGCGATGAGTACCCCCACGATCGCGCCGAGCAGGAGCGATGCGACGACCACCTGCTGGAGCTGGTCGGAGAGGTGGAAGGCGGGAGTCAGGTAGAGCAGGGCGGCCGAGATCACCCCTGTGTCGTATCCGAAGAGGAAGCCACCGATCGCCGCCACCAGCGCCGGTCCCAGGACCGCCCAGGGCAACCTGGCTTCTCTCCTGGCGCTGGCGCGCATGGGCGAGGGAACACTGTCAGTCATGGGCCCACCTCTGACTTCTCGACCCACGTCCGGACGGAGGATCCGCCGTCAACCTCCTCGAAAAGTCTTTGCCCCCCTGTCGGGGCTGTCAAGGAACGACCGAGCGGGCCCTGCCAGGACCGGGGGCGCAGCTTCCGACGCGATCATTCCCCGTTTTCGGGGATGTCTCCAGCAACGGCGGACGCGTCGGCGCTGTCGCGCTGTTCGGCGAGGGCGGTGTGATGCGCTGTTCGGTGGGGTTGCGGTCGCGGTGCTGGGGGCCGGCCGGGCGGCCGGCGGTGCCGGTGTTGTCGCCGGTGCGGTTGGGGTCGAAGTCCCGCAGGTCACCGCGGCGGAAGGCGGGGGATCTGCCGGCCGGTGGAGCCCTGCACGGTGTAACCGGGGCCGGGAAGTAGCCGGGGTTGGCGTTGAGGTACTTGCGGATGACGCCGGGGCCGGCGAAGTGGAACCATTCCGCGGCGTGGTTGGGGTCGGTGGGGAGCCCCTTGCGCTTACCTGCACCGGGGTGAACCGCGGTGGCCGCCCCGGGCGTTTGCGGTCGGCCAGGGCAGGCAGGCCGCCGGCGGCGAACCGGCCTCGCCAGGTTCGCACCGTGTCCACGTGCATCCGCGTCTCCAAGGCGATCCGGGCGTTGGAGCTCCCCCCAAGCCGCCAGCAGCAGGATCGCTGCCCGCTCCCGGGCCTGATACGGGGTCTTGTGGCCGTAGGCCATCTTCTTCAGCCGACGGCTCTCGGAAGCGGTCAGCGCGACGGGCATGGCGGGGATAACAGGCACGGGAGGAGGGCGGCCGATCCTGGGGACAGCGGAGGGACGGGCGGATACCGGGCCGCACCCACCAGCCGTTTACCCGAGATGAGGACGCACTTGATGGCTGCACCGTCGCGAAGATCTCGTTCAAGCGGCTTGACGCGATACAGCAGCCTCGGTCCCCAGAGGCCGAGGCGGCCATCGCGCTGCTGCCGAAGTGGTCACAGCCGAGAAGGCGCCAGCGGCCGGCCGACGCCGAAACGCACCTCGACGCGGGGTCTTTCGGCGTCGGCGGCCATGCTGTCGTTCAAGTTGTGTTGAGCACTGGAACGACGACGTAGAGATAGTGGACCAGGTCGACGATCTTCGCCCACTAACCCGGCGCAGCGTCTTCAGTCTGATGCGGCCTGCCGCTCCAACTCCGGCGTCCGCGCCACCTGCGCGGAGGACTGAAGACCAACTTACCGGTCGACGGTGGTCACTTCACTCCGCATCACCGCAACTCGCGCATGCCCCTAAATAGTTACTTAATGGGGCCGTAACACAATGCCCTTACGGTGTCCCGGCAAGCAAGATCATCGCGTGCGGGGCGCTGATGTCCGGCAGGGGCGACGCGGACAAGAGGATCGGTGAACGTGAGTACATTGAACAGGCGTGGCTTCATAGGTGCTGTGGGTGCGGTCGGCGCACTGGGCATCGTGGGTGGGACGGGCGCTCCAGCCGTCGCGAAAGGATCGGCCGGTATGTCCGGGCTGCGGCACCGGGAGGAGAGCTTCGTACTTGAGGAGGCGACCGTCGCTGACATCGCGGCGGCGTTCGACTCAGGTGCGCTGACGTGCGTGAAGCTCACCCAGCTTTACCTCGCGCGGATCGCTGCTTACGAGGATGCCGGCATCCGGCTGAACTCGATCACGACGATCAACCCGGACGCGCTGCGTATGGCGGCGGAGCTCGACCGGGAGCGGCAGCGGAGCGGGCCGCGGGGCCCGCTGCACGGCATCCCCGTCTTGCTGAAGGACAACGTCGACACCTTCGACCTGCCTACGAGCAACGGCTCGGTCATCCTCAAGGACTCGATCCCGCCGGACGACGCGTTCATCGCCGCCGCGCTGCGCCGCCAGGGCGCACTCATCCTCGGCAAGGCGTCGATGGGCGAATTCGCGGGTGGCAGCTACAACACGATCGACGGGCAGGTCACCAACCCGTACCACCTCAAGCGCAACACGGGCGGATCGAGCGCAGGCCCGGGCGCGGCGCTGGCCGCCAACTTCGCCGTGCTGGCAATCGGCACCGACACCAGCACGTCCGTTCGGGGGCCCGCCTCCTGGACCGGCATCGTGGGACTGCGGCCCACCACGGGGCTCATCAGCCGTGACGGCGTCGCGCCGAAGAACCTCCTCTTCGACACCGCGGGCCCGATGGCGCGCACAGTGACCGATACGGCACTGATGCTCACCGCGGTCGCCGGGGAGGACAAGGCCGACCCGCTCAGTGTCGAGGTCTACAAGAACTACCCTCAGCCGTTGCGGAAGAAGGCGGCGCAAGGCCGGCTCGACTACACCAAGTACCTCGACAAGAATTCGCTCAAGGGCGTCCGGCTCGGCGCCGTGCGCGACTTCTTCGGAGGGGACCCGGAGATCGACGCGCTCGCGGAGAAGGCGCTCGACACCATGCGGCGCCGCGGCGCCAAGATCATCGACATCCACCTCGATCCCGCGTTCCTGGACTTCTACGTCAGCAACGGCCCCACGAACATCAGGAAGATCGCCGACTACCGGTTCAAGGCCGACTGGGAAAAGTACCTGGCAACGCTCGGCCCGAAGGTCCCGAAGACCGTGGCGGAGTTCGTCCACATCTACGAGACCGTGGTCAACAAATCGCCGCTGCCGGTAGAGCAGAGCGTCCTCGACCTGCTCAAGAGCTCGCTGACGACCTCGGTCGACATGCCCGCGTACAAGAACCTGGTCGAGAACGTCCTCCCGGAGGCGACTCGGCTGAAGCTCGCGATGTTCGAGAAGTACAAAATCGACGCGATGGTCTTCCCGTACTGGAGCAGCTTCGCGGCTCCGATCAGCAATCCGGCGTTCAGCATCCCTGACCCCACGTATGTGCCGTCCAACCGCCCGCAGCCGGCGATCTTCGCCGGCTACAGCTCGGTCGGCTTCCCCGGCATCGTCGTGCCGATGGGCATTGGCTCGCAGGGACTGCCGATGACGATCTCGTTCATGGGCAAGCCCTATAGCGATGGCCAGCTGCTCGGGTACGCCTACGCCTACGAGCAGGCGTCGCAACTGCGGGCGCCGTCCCCGCTCGTGCCGCCGCTGCCTGGCGAGACACTGGTTGCGCCTACCCCGTAACACAGGGAAGGGGTGAGGCTTGGCTTGACCCCGCGACGCCGCAGGGGGTGGAAGCCCATCGTCGCGGAGACGGTGGGCCGCCCCCAGACGAACCGTGTGCCGTCGCTGAGATGTACCGCGCCGGGCGCTTGCATGCCAGGCGTATATCGTCGGCGGTGTTCCGCTGCGGCAGCGGAGGCCGAGGCGGTCATCGCTGCTGCCGGAGTGGACACGGTCGGGAAGGCACCGGCGGTCGGACACAGCGGCGCGGCTGCGTAGCAGCCAGCACGTCTACCCGATCTCCGGCGGTGCTATCAACGAGTACCGGTAAGCCCCGCGCTGGTCGGTACTTCCGCCGCCGACGCCTGCGCAATCCTCACCAGCCTCTGCGCGGCGGTATCCGGGCGCCTGGTCGCGTTCGTCGACGCGCTTGGATCACAGGCCGCGGCGCCGTGCGCAGGTCCTCGCGGCAGCTACGCGTCGTCACGCACACATGGGCGGGGATGGGGGCCCGTCGAAGTGGCCCCGGCGCGGGCACAGCGCAGTCAGCGGTGGCCGAGCATCTTGAGCAGGCCGCCGACGGTTCCGGCGCAGCCGCCGAGCTGGCCAAGGCGCGCCGTCTGAACAGGGAACGCGAATAGCCCGGGCCTGTCACGGCGCTGGGGCTATTCGTTTACGTCTTGGTGGGGAATCACTCGAACTCTCTTGATCACGGAGGGCCGCCGACGAAGCCCCGTATGAGCTCGGGTAGTGCCCGGTGACGTGCCGCGGAATGAACCGGTGCGCGAGACGAACGGCTGAGCGTCAGCCCGGCGATAGTTGAGTCACCCAGCGCGGCCGCGCGAAGAACAACTGCTTCAAGCCGTCGGCAGTGCGTCCGCTCTTCGACCACCAACGACAACCAAAAACAGCGCCAGTTCG
>NZ_RJVR01000324.1 GCF_003999195.1 Streptomyces soli | reverse complement strand
GCTGCTGGACGAGCTGGACCTCGCCCTCGCCACCCCGGCCAAGGTCGCCGCCCGCTGGGGCGAGGCGGGGCTCGCCGGCGGCGCCGCGACGGCGGTCCTGGGGGCGGGGCCCGAGGGCCGCGTCGTCATCGATCTGGTCTCCGAGGGCCCACACCTCATGGCCGGCGGCGCGCCCGGCTCCGGCAAGACCGAGCTGCTCCGCTCCCTCGCCGCCGCCCTGGCCGCCGGCGAACGGCCGGACCGCCTCGCCCTGGTCCTGGTCGACGGCGCCGGCACCGAGCGCGGCGAAGGTCTGCGGGTCTGTACCGACCTGCCCCATGTCTCGACCTATCTGCCCGCCTCCGACCCGCTGCGCATGCGCGAGTTCGCCCAGGCGCTCGGCGCCGAGCTCAAGCGGCGCGACGTCCTCCTCGACGGCGCCGACTTCGCCCAGTGGCACGCCCAGCGCCGCGCCGTCGTCCCCCGCCAGAGCACCGCCGCCCGGGCGAGCGACGGCCGCAAGCCCTCCTCCCAGGGCGCGCTGAAGGTTCAGACCCGCATCGCCACCCCGCTGCCCCGCCTCGTGGTCCTCGTCGACGATTTCGACGCCCTCGTCGCCCCGGCCCTCGGCAGCACGGGACGGCCCGCCGCCGGCTCCGTGGTCCGCGCGCTGGAAGCCGTCGCCCGGGACGGCGAACGCCTCGGCGTCCACCTCGTCGCCGCCACCGGCCGCCCCGAGCGCACGACCGGTACGGACGCGGACGACGCGGCCCGGCTGCGTATCTCCCTCCGCACGGAGGAGGCGGAATCCGCGTCCCTCCTCGTCCACCTCGACGACCCCGCCGGCCTCGACGACTCCGTCCCCGGCCGCGGCTACCTGCTGCGACCCGGCGGCGCCGTCACCACCTTTCAGACGGGGCGGGTCAGCGCCCGCATCCCGCGTACGGCGACCCTGCGGCCGACGGTCGTCCCCCTGGAGTGGGAGCGCATGGGTGACCCGCCCACCCGCCGCCCCGTACGAGAGCTGGGCAACGGGCCGACCGACCTGGCGCTGCTGGCCAGCGCCCTGCAACGCGCGGCGGAATCCGCCGGCGCGGAGCCGGCGCCGCCCCTGCTGTGACCCCGGCCCCGGGCCCGGTGGGCGGCACGACAGGCTCGGGTCCGGCGGGCAGCCGGTAGGCTGGGGGCGTGGCAGTCGTGGATGTATCCGAAGAGCTGAAGTCCCTCTCATCGACCATGGGGTCGATCGAGGCCGTCCTGGACCTCGACAAGTTGAGGGCCGACATCGCCGTGCTCGAGGAGCAGGCCGCGGCGCCGTCGCTGTGGGACGACCCGGAGGCGGCGCAGAAGATCACCAGCAAGCTCTCGCACCTGCAGGCGGAGCTACGCAAGGTCGAGGTGCTGCGCTCCCGCCTGGACGACCTCGAGGTGATGTTCGAGCTCGCCGAGGACGAGGACGACCCGGAGGCCCAGGCCGAGGCGGAGACCGAGCTGGCCTCGGTCCGCAAGGCGCTGGACGAGATGGAGGTCCGTACCCTCCTGTCCGGCGAGTACGACGCGCGTGAGGCGCTGGTCAACATCCGCGCCGAGGCGGGCGGCGTCGACGCCGCCGACTTCGCCGAGCAGCTGCAGCGCATGTATCTGCGCTGGGCCGAGCGGCACAACTACGGCACCGAGGTCTACGAGACCTCGTTCGCGGAAGAAGCCGGCATCAAGTCGACCACCTTCGTCGTCAAGGCGCCGTACGCCTACGGCACGCTCTCCGTCGAGCAGGGCACGCACCGGCTCGTCCGGATCTCGCCCTTCGACAATCAGGGCCGCCGCCAGACCTCATTCGCGGGTGTCGAGGTGCTGCCGGTCGTCGAGACCAGCGACCACGTCGAGATCGACGAGACGGAGCTGCGCGTCGACGTCTACCGCGCCTCCGGCCCCGGCGGCCAGGGCGTCAACACCACCGACTCGGCGGTCCGGATCACGCACATCCCCACCGGGATCGTCGTCTCCTGCCAGAACGAGCGCTCGCAGATCCAGAACAAGGCCAGCGCCATGAACGTCCTGCAGGCCAAGCTCCTCGAGCGCCGCCGCCAGGAGGAGCAGGCCAAGATGGACGCCCTCAAGGGCGACGGCGGCAACTCGTGGGGTAACCAGATGCGTTCCTACGTCCTGCATCCGTACCAGATGGTCAAGGACCTGCGCACCGATTACGAAGTCGGCAATCCCCAGGGCGTCCTGGACGGCGACATCGACGGCTTCCTCGAAGCGGGCATTCGCTGGCGCAAGCAGCAGGAACAGGCCGCACGCGGCTGAACCGGCGTCTTCCGGCGCATATCGCACTCCGGCAACTGCCGCCCATCGGGCGGCAGTTGCCGCTTTAGGTCACAGCCCCATAAGTAAGTGGGCGGCATAGCACGCCAATTCAGGCATTACGTGTGCAATGGCCTTGACGCAACTGTGAAAAGTGGGAAGGCTGAGGCGCGGCACGCGTATGAACGGGGGCGTGAGCGAACGGGGGCGAGCGGACCGTCACATGGTCCGAATACTCGCGCGCCTCGTATGGAAGCTCCCCTGTGCACGCTGCTCCGTTGACTAATCAGCTACTGGGGGTAGTTGCCAGATGAGCAAGAAGAACACGCGACTGCGGATGGCTCGCATAGCCGCCGCCGTCGTGATCGCGGGAGGCGCCTCGCTGACGGCCGCCGGCGCCGCGCAGGCCGTCGGCATCAATGTCGGGATCGGCAGCGACGGCATCTCCGCCGCGGTCGACCTCGGCGGCGAAACCGACGGTACGACCTCCGGCGTGACCTCGGGCACGACCGACGGAACCACGGGTGACACCAGCACGACCGGTGACACCAGCACGACCGGTGACACCAGCACGACCGGTGACACCAGCACGACCGGTGACACCAGCACGACCGGTGACACCAGCACCACGGGTGACACGTCCTCGACGGGTGGCACGTCGACCACCGGTGACACCTCGAGCACGGGTAGCACCAGCACGACCGGTGACACCAGCACGACGGGCGACGCCTCGATCAGCGGTGGCATCAGCATTGGCGGTGACACCTCCACGACGGGCGACACGTCCTCGACGGGTGGCACGTCGACCACCGGTGACACCTCGAGCACGGGTAGCACCAGCACGACCGGTGATACCTCCACCACGGGTGACACCAGCTCCTCCGGCTCGTCGGGCAGCGGCTCCTCGAGTTCGGGCTCGTCCAGCTCCGGTTCTTCGAGCAGCGGTGGCTCCTCGTCCTCCGGCTCGACGGGCGGTTCGTCCTCCTCCGGTTCCACCACCGGCGGCGACACCAGCACCTGTACCCTCAGCGGTGACAGCGTGAGCTGCGCGAACAACACCGGCACCGACAACGCCAGCTCGTCCCAGGTCGTCACCCAGGGTGACACCAAGTCGCAGCTCGCCGAGACCGGCGCGGGTGAGACCGTCTTCCTACTGGTCGGCGCCGCGACGATGATCGCCGGTGGCATCGGCTTCCGCCTGATGCCGCGCCTGGTCGCCGGCCGTGGCAACATCGCCGCCTGACCGAACGCGTAAAGGCATAAAGTAAAGGCATAAAAGGGACCCGGAGCGCTCAGGCGCTCCGGGTCCTCCCTTTACGTGTGTACGGCTGTGGTCGGCGGGCTCAGACCGCCGCGGCCTCGTGGACGGCCCAGACGACCGCCAGCAGCGCCACCAGCAGTGCTATCAGGGTCGCGGGGGTCAGGGACGCGAAGGGATTGTCCTGGTGGAGGCGGGCGCGCTCGGCACGGCAGACCGCGCAGCGGCCTTCACTGACGGGGCCGGCGCAGTTGGCGCACACCAGATGATCGCAGGTCATGCGGCTCCTCCTTTGTCCGTCCAACGCGCCAGGAGCCCTGGGGGTTCCTCGGGAATCACCATCCACTGTGCCAGGTTCCGGGCCGTTCGGCGCGGCCCACAGGATTCCCCACGACTCCGCACAGTGACATATGAGGCCAATGCCTGATTCGTCCCCATACGCTCGGTGAATAAACCCACCAACCCCGGACGCGGACTGCGCTTGTCAACGCCATTCGCGTAAGGTCGCCTCCGTTCCCCTGTATCCGGAGTGCGAACGTGATCCGATTCGACAATGTCACCAAGACCTACCCCAAGCAGAACCGTCCTGCACTTCGGGACGTCTCGCTGGAGATCGAGAAGGGCGAGTTCGTCTTCCTGGTGGGCTCCTCGGGCTCCGGGAAGTCCACCTTCCTGCGCCTGATCCTGCGCGAGGAGCGTACGGACACCGGCGCGGTGCACGTGCTCGGCAAGGACCTGGCCCGGCTGTCCAACTGGAAGGTGCCGCAGATGCGCCGCCAACTGGGCACCGTCTTCCAGGACTTCCGGCTGCTCCCCAGCAAGACCGTCGCCGAGAACGTGGCCTTCGCGCTCGAAGTCATCGGCAAGCCGCGCGGCACCATCCGCAAGACGGTCCCCGAAGTCCTCGACCTCGTCGGCCTCGGCGGCAAGGAGGACCGGATGCCGGGCGAGCTGTCCGGCGGTGAGCAGCAGCGAGTGGCGATCGCCCGCGCGTTCGTCAACCGCCCGATGCTGCTGATCGCGGACGAGCCGACCGGAAACCTGGACCCGCAGACCTCGGTCGGCATCATGCGGCTCCTGGACCGGATCAACCGGACCGGAACCACCGTGGTGATGGCCACCCACGACGAGAACATCGTCGACCAGATGCGCAAGCGCGTCATCGAACTCGATAAGGGGCGGCTGGTGCGCGACCAGTCGCGCGGCGTCTACGGCTACCAGCACTAGCGGCAGCTGCAGCCGTACGACTCGTCAGCCTTCCGAAAGGACATCATGCGCGTCCAGTTCGTGCTCTCGGAGATCCGCGTCGGTCTCCGGCGCAACCTCACCATGACCTTCGCGGTGATCATCTCCGTGGCTCTCTCGCTCGCCCTGGCCGGCAGTGCGGTGCTCGCCAACAAGCAGGTGAGCTCGATGAAGGGCTACTGGTACGACAAGGTCCAGGTCTCGATCTTCCTCTGCAACAAGAACGACGCGAAGAGCGACCCCAACTGCACCAAGGGCGCCGTCACGGACGTGCAGAAGAAGCAGATCCTGGCGGACCTGAACAAGCTCCCCGTCGTCCAGCACGTCTACTACGAGTCGGCGGAAGAGGCGTACAAGCACTACAAGGAGCAGTTCAAGGACTCCCCGCTGGTCGACTCGCTCACCCCGGACCAGATGCAGGAGTCCTACCGGGTCAAGCTGAAGGACCCCACGAAGTTCGACGTCGTCGCCAGCGCCTTCAACGGCCGGGCCGGCGTCCAGGAGGTCCAGGACCAGCGCAAGCTGCTGAACAACCTCTTCAACCTCCTTAACGGCATGACATATGTCGCCTGGGCGGTCGTGGTGTTCATGCTCGCCATCGCGCTGCTGCTGATCGTCAACACGGTCCGCATCTCGGCCTTCAGCCGTCGCCGTGAGACCGGGATCATGCGGCTGGTCGGTGCGTCCAGCTTCTACATCCAGATGCCGTTCATCATGGAGGCGGCCTTCGCGGGCATCGTCGGCGCCGGTCTGGCCAGCGTCATGCTGCTGATCGGCCGCTACTTCCTGATCGACCACGGCCTCGCCCTCTCCCAGAAGATCACCCTGATCGACTTCCTGGGCTGGAGCGATGTCATCTCGGTGCTGCCGCTGGTCTTCCTGGCGGGCGTGCTGATCCCGGCCTTCGCCGCGTTCATCGCACTGCGCAAGTACCTCAAGGTCTGATTGTCGCCGCAGTCAAGGGTGCTTTACGGTCAACTTTCCAACTTGCCGTATAGCACCCGCTTCTGGCCTAGACTGCCCGTCGTGCTCAGACTGTCGATGTCCGGGAGGCCCCGCCGCATCCGCCGCGGGGCAGCCCTGACATTGGTGTTCGGGGCCGTGCTCGCGACCGGGGCCGCGACCGGCTCCTGGGGCGACGCGGCGCAGGGCGGTCAGCGGAAGCCGGCCCGGAGCACCCCCTTCGCGGCGGGCTCGGTGGCCGACACCGACGAGATCGCTGCCGCCATCGACGACGGCAAGGTCGGCTCGAAGGCCGCCGAAGCCCTGGTCAGCCGCAGCGGCGACCGCTGGTCGGCCTTCTACACGGCCCAGGAGTACGAAGGCTTCCAGCAGTCCCTCGACGGCCGGTACGTCGGCGTCGGCCTCTGGGTACGGCGCGAGGAGAACGGCCGGATAGACGTCGCCCGCGTGCAGAAGAACAGCCCCGCCGCCAAGGGCGGAATCCAGGCCGACGACCAACTGGCCGCCATCGACGGCGTCGACGTCACCGGCCGCCCGGTGACGGAGGTCGTGTCGAGGCTGCGCGGCAGCAATGCGGCGGGCACCCCCGTACGGCTCGGCCTGCTGCGCGGTGACCACGCGTGGGACGCGGACCTGCGCCGGGCCCTGCTGCCGACCGAGACCGTCATCGTGCAGCACCTCCCGCACCGCATCACGTACGTCAAGATCGACGCCTTCACCAAGGGCGTCGGCACGCGTGTCCGCCAGGCCCTCAAGGGCGCCACCGACGGCGTCCTGCTCGACCTGCGCGGCAATTCCGGCGGCCTGGTCGCGGAGGCCGTCTCGGTGGCCTCCGCCTTCCTGGACGGCGGCCTGGTGGCCACGTACGACGTCCACGGCACCCAGCGCGCCCTGTACGCGGACGACGGCGGCGACACCGAGACCCCCCTCGTCGTGCTGGTCGACGGCGGCACCATGAGCGCCGCCGAGCTGCTCAGCGGCGCCCTGCAGGACCGGGGGCGCGCGGTGGTCATCGGCAGCCCCACCTTCGGCAAGGGATCCGTCCAGATGCCCAGCCGGCTGGCCGACGGCTCGGTCGCCGAGCTGACCGTCGGCCACTACAAGCTCCCCGCCGGGCGCAGCGTCGACGGGGTGGGCGTCGAGCCCGATGTCGAGGTCGCGGCGGGCAAGGACGCGGAGGCGGAAGCCCGCGAAGTATTGAGTGGCCTCGGCACCCCTCCGTAGTGCGAGAATGGGCCCGCTATGGCTAAAGAGACGGGTCGCAAGCTGATCGCGCAGAACAAGAAGGCGCGGCATGACTACAACATCCTCGACACCTTCGAGGCCGGTCTGGTGCTGACCGGCACCGAGGTCAAGTCGCTGCGCCAGGGTCGCGCCTCCCTGGTGGACGGCTTCGGGCAGCTCGACGGCGGTGAGGCGTGGCTGCACAACGTCCACATCCCCGAGTACACCCAGGGGACCTGGACCAATCACTCGGCGCGGCGCAAGCGCAAGATGCTGCTGCACCGGGCGGAGATCGAGAAGCTGGTCCAGAAGACCCAGGAGAGCGGCCTCACCATCGTGCCGCTGGCCCTCTACTTCAAGGAGGGCCGGGCGAAGGTCGAGATCGCCCTCGCCCGGGGTAAGAAGGAGTACGACAAGCGGCAGACCCTGCGCGAGAAGCAGGACCGCCGTGAGACCGACCGCGCGATCTCCGCGGTGAAGCGGCGCGAGCGCGCCCGCTGACCCGGGGGAATACGTTGGCACCGGAGTACGTTCCCCACGTATGATGGGAACAGCAGCCGCCCGCGACGGTGGTCGCACCTTGAAAAAACAACATGGGGATGATCGGTTTCGACTGGGGATGTCGAGGCAGGGGAAGCGAGCCGAGGAAGCGGCAATGATCTCGTAAACCATATGTCGCAAAAAATAATCGCCAATTCCAACAGCGATAACTCCGCTTTCGCCCTCGCTGCCTAATTAGCAGCTAAGGCAAAGCTCTAAGGAGCGTCAGCCCGGGAGTGTTCCCGACCCGGTTCCTGGCGTCAACTAGGGAACTAAACCACTGAGCCCGGCCACGGGGCACAGTGGGAAACCAAACAGTGGCTGGGCCCGTCGGCGGCTTGTCCGCGTGACTGCCGGGGCCGAGAAAAGCACAGCGGACTGCGCTCGGAGAAGCCCTGTTTCTGCACCACAGGACGCGGGTTCGATTCCCGCCATCTCCACTCATCCCATGTACGACGAGGGCCCTGCCGATTCCGGCAGGGCCCTCTTCGTTTTTCAGCCCGGTTTTTTCGGCTGGTCAGCGCCAGCCGCCGTCGAAGTGGCGGTGCACGGCGACGTCGGGTGCGTAGTCGGCGCTGTCGACGGCGGTCTTGAGGATGGCCTTGACCTCGGCGACGGTCTCAATCCGCCCGAGGTGCGTGAGCCGCACGACCCCTCCGGTGCGAGGGGAATTGTGCTGTTCGTGCATGGTGGACCCACCACAGCCGTCGTCCGGGGCCGTACCGGCGAATCCGTTGTCCTGCTCTCCGGGGAACTGCCCGAAGTGCTCACCGACGACAGCATCGCCGGCCTTCTCGACCTTGCCGCCGCCGTGCTGGACGGCGAGGAGATGGAGCTCTTCCGGCGATGTCTGGCCGCCCTGTGCCGGTGTGAGTGACCCGCCCCCCGCCGGATCGAGGTGGACGGCGCCGTCCTCACCGTCTACGCCGACTGACCTGCGCGGCGAGGTCGTCAGCGCCGTGGCCAGCGCCAGCGCGCCGGCCACGAAGGGTATGCAGTACCCCCAACCCGCGCCGGGGCCGAGGCGTTGGGCGACCGTGCCACCGAGGGCCGCCCCGGCGGCGATGCCGGCCAGGATGCCGGTGACGGCGAGCGTCATGCCCTCATTGAGTCGCGCGGCCGGCACCCGTTCCTGGACCAGGGCCATGCCGTTGACCATGGTGGGCGCGGTCGCACTGCCCGCCACGAAGAGCGCCGCCGACAGGGCCACCACGCTTCCGGACGCCCCGGCAAGCAGTGGCAGTCCCATCAGTACGGCCATCGCCCCCACCCCGACGACGAAGCGCCCGGCCGCCGTCCCACCCGGCCGGGCCAGCCCGTAGACCAGGCCCGCCACGCAGGACCCGGCGGCCTGCAGGGCCAGGGCGACCCCCGCCGCCGACGCGTGGCCGTGCGTGTCGGTGAAGGCGACCGTGGTGACCTCCATCGAGCCGAAGATCATCCCTGTGCACAGGAAAGTGCCGACCACCCCGGCCAGCCCCGGCATACGGACCGATCGCCCTGGCTGCCGGGGCTGGACCGGCGGCTCGGTCCGGCGCTGCGCCACGAAGAGCAGCACCCCGGCGAGCAGCAGCACCTCCGTGACCAGGGTGCCGGCCTCCGGGAAGACGGCGGTGCCGAGGAAGGCGGCGAGCACCGGCCCGACCATGAAGCAGACCTCGTCGGCGACCTGCTCGAAAGAGTTCGCCACGTGGAGGCATTCAGGCCTGTCGCGGTAGAGGTGCGCCCAGCGGGCCCGTGCCATGCCGCCGGTGTTCGGGGACGCGGAGGAGCCGGCGTAGGCGGCGAAGAGCGTCCACGTCGGCGCGTCCTCACGGACCAGCAGCACCAGCAGCAGCCCGGCCGTCACCGATACGAGCGTGGCGGGCACGGCCACCCGCGCCTGTCCGTACCGGTCGACGAACCGGGCGATCAGCGGCGCCCCGACAGCGCCCGCCGCCAGGCCGGTTGCGGACACGGCGCCCGCGAGCGCGTACGACCCCCGGACCGTGGAGATCATCACGATCAGGCTCACTCCGGCCATCGCCATCGGCAGCCGCGCGAGCACGCTGCCCGCAGTGAAGGCCGCGCTGCCGGGGGCGTCGAAGAGGCGTCGGTACTGGATCATGGCTCTACGGTCGTGGCCCGGGCCGTCGCCGGTCCAACACCTAAGCAGAGGCGATTAACGCACCTGTGTTGTTGGATGGCCGGATGCCGCCGTCGTACGACATCGAACCCCGCCTGCTCCGCGCCTTCCTCGCCGTCGCCGAGGAACTGCACTTCACCCGGGCCGCCGCCCGGCTCTACGTCGCCCAGCAGGCCCTCAGTCGCGATGTCCGCCGCCTGGAGCGGGAGTTGGGCGCCGAACTGCTCCTCCGCAGCACCCGCAGGGTCGAACTCACCGCCGACGGCGAGCGGCTGGTGCCGTACGCCCGCCGCGTACTGGCCGCCCA
Source organism: Streptomyces soli (assembly GCF_003999195.1). Classification (GTDB taxonomy): domain Bacteria; phylum Actinomycetota; class Actinomycetes; order Streptomycetales; family Streptomycetaceae; genus Actinacidiphila; species Actinacidiphila soli. The sequence goes on along the minus strand of NZ_RJVR01000324.1, from coordinate 40,188 downwards.
GGACGAGCTGGCCTCCGCCTTCGCGGCCGCCGCGAGGCCGCTGCTCGTCGACATCGGTGCCCCGGTCGGCACGGCGCACCGCGTGCTGGCCGAGGCCCGCGAGGCGGCGCCCGACATCGAGATGACGGCACGCTTCCACAGCGGCCTCACCGGCGCCGCCGCCGACATCCTCGCCGGCCGCCTCGACGTCTCCTTCGGCCGCGTCGCCGGCCTCGCCCCCGCGGTCCTCGCCGCCCTCGACCACCGCCCAGTACGGTACGAGCGGATGGCCATCCTCCTCCCCGACGACCACCGCCTCGCCGCCCTGCCGCAGGTCCCGGTGGACGCCCTGGCCGGCGAAGCCCTCTACGCCGCCGCCGGCAACCCCGCCACCGCCGAATGGACCGACCTCGCCGAACGGCTCTTCGCCGGCCGCGACATCGCCGTCGCTGCCCCCTTCCCCGAGATCGAAGGCCCCGACGAATTCATCCGCCTCGTCCGCAAACACCGCTGGACCGTCCTCGCCAGCACCGACTTCATCCAAACCCCCGGCTTCACCCTCCGCCCCCTCACCGACCCCGTCCCGCTGTCCCCGGTCTCCATCGTCTGGCGCCGCGGCCTGCGGCATGTGGGTCTGGATGCGCTGCACGCCGCCATAGCGAACCTCTCCACCGCCCACGACTGGCTGGGCCGTCCGCCGAACGCATGGCTTCCCGAGTCCGACGCACGGCTGATGGCTCAGCCTGGCCAGTCGCCCGGCCGACGTGAGCCGGTTGCTCAGGTGCAGGGCCCCCCGCGCCGCCTCACAGCGCCCCCGCCCGTGGGGTGAGAGCAAGGTTGCGTACCGGTCACCTCACGGCATCGGGCGGAAACGCAGCGTGCCTACCGTCGGTGGACGTCACCCCGACATCTGTCTGTAGGGCCTGGAGGCGAGGCGTCATGAGTGCCGCTAGCAGCACCACCGCACGCAAGGGGGGCCGCTGGATCGAGCAGTGGGACCCGGAGGACGAGGGGTTCTGGGAGGAGGGCGGTGGGAAGAGGACCGCGGCGCGGAATCTGGTGTTCTCGATCCTGTCCGAGCACATCGGCTTCTCGATCTGGACGCTCTGGTCCGTCCTCGTCCTGTTCATGGGCCCGGAGTACGGCATCGACCCGGCCGGCAAGTTCTTCCTCGTGGCCACCGCGACCGCGGTCGGCTCGCTCGTACGGGTCCCGTACACCTTCGCGGTGGCGCGCTTCGGCGGCCGCAACTGGACGGTCTTCAGCGCGCTGCTGCTGCTGCCGACGGTCGCGGTCGCCGTGGTGATGAAGCCGGGCACGTCGTACGGGACCTTCATGCTGGTCGCGGCGCTGACCGGGGTCGGCGGCGGCAACTTCGCGTCGTCCATGACGAACATCAACTCCTTCTTCCCGCTGAGGAAGAAGGGCTGGGCGCTCGGCCTGAACGCGGGTGGCGGCAACATCGGCGTGCCGGTCATCCAGCTGGTCGGTCTGCTGATCATCGGGACGGCGGGAGCCACCCACCCCCGGATCCTGCTGACGGTCTACATTCCGCTGATCGTGGTGGCGGCCACCCTCGCCGCGCTGTTCATGGACAACCTCGCACCCGTGAAGAACGACACCGGCGCCGCCAAGGAGGCCGTGAAGGACGCGCACACCTGGATCATGTCCTTCCTCTACATCGGCACCTTCGGGTCGTTCATCGGCTACAGCTTCGCCTTCGGGCTGGTCCTGCAGAACCAGTTCGCCCGCACCCCGCTCCAGGCGGCGTCGATCACCTTCATCGGCCCGCTGCTGGGCTCCCTGATCCGCCCGGTCGGGGGCAGGCTGGCCGACCGCTTCGGCGGCGGCCGGATCACGCTGTGGAATTTCCTGGCCATGGCGGTCGCGACCGGCGTCATCGTCATCGCCTCGACCCAGAAGTCGCTGCCCCTGTTCACGACCGCGTTCATCGCGCTCTTCGTGCTCACCGGGCTCGGCAACGGCTCCACGTACAAGATGATCCCGGCCATCTACGCCGCCAAGGCGCTCGCGAAGGGCCTGACGGGCGAGGAGGCCGCCTCGTACGGGCGGCGGCTGTCCGGCGCGTCGATGGGGCTGATCGGGGCGGTCGGGGCGCTCGGCGGGGTCGGGATCAACTTCGCCTTCCGGCAGTCCTTCCTGACGCAGGGCACCGGCACCCCGGCGTTCGTGTCCTTCCTGGTCTTCTACACGGTGTGCTTCGCGCTGACCTGGGCCGTATACCTGCGGGGCAAGGCCACGGCGCCCGCCACGACCGGCCGGGCCGAGCCGACGGCACAACTGAGCTACGCGGAGGTGTAGGCGCCGTAGCGGCGTAACGCCGGCGAAATCCGGGCGAACCGCGTCCGTCATGCCGCGTTGGCAGCATGCGGCGGAACGTCGGCGGTGCGGCGCCCGGTGACGGGAGGCGGGGAGCCCGGGACGGCTTCCCGCCGCCAATGCACGAGGACCTCCAGCGGAGTGGGGCAGAGCCATGCAGGCGCAAGCGCAGAACCCGGACCAGCCGCAGGCGGTGCTGCCCCTGGCCGGATTCACGGTCGGGGTAACCGCTGCCCGGCGGGCCGACGAGCTCGCGGCGCTGCTGGAGCGCCGGGGCGCGACCGTGCTGCGCGCCCCGGCCCTGCGGATCGTGCCGCTGCCGGACGACGCGGAGCTGCTGGCCGCGACCAAGCGGCTGCTCGACCAGAGCCCGGACGTGGTGATCGCGACCACCGCCATCGGCTTCCGGGGCTGGATCGAGGCCGCCGACGGTTGGGGCCTGGGAGAAGCGCTGCTGGAGCGGCTGCGGGGCGTCGAACTGCTCGCCCGGGGGCCGAAGGTGCGCGGCTCGATCCGCGCGGCCGGGCTCAAGGAGGCCTGGTCACCAGCGTCAGAATCGATGGCCGAGGTCCTGGACCGGCTCCTGGAGGAGGGCGTGGACGGCCGGCGGATCGCGGTCCAGCTGCACGGCGAGCCGCTGCCGGGCTTCATCGAGGCCCTGCGGGAGGCGGGCGCTGAGGTCGTCGGCGTGCCGGTCTACCGCTGGATGCCGCCGGAGGACATCGCGCCTGTCGATCGCATGCTGGACGCAATCGTCGCCCGGGGGCTCGACGCCGTGAGCTTCACCAGTGCTCCGGCCGCGGCCTCGCTGCTCGACCGCGCCCAGCGGCGCGGCATGCTCGGAGAGGTCCTCGACGCCTTCCGGCACCACGTCCTGCCCGCCTGCGTCGGCCCGGTCACCGCGCTTCCGCTGGAGGCCCACGACGTGCCGACCTTCCAGCCCGAACGCTTCCGCCTCGGGCCCCTCGTCCAGCTGCTGTCCTCCGAACTGCCCGGCCGCGTACGCCCGTTGCCCATCGCCGGGCACCGCGTCGAGATCCGCGGCCACGCTGTCCTGGTCGACGGCGACCTCCGCGCCGTCCCGCCCGCCGGCATGGCCCTCCTCCGCGCCCTCGCCCGCCGCCCCGGCTGGGTCGTCCCCCGCGCCGACCTCCTCCGCGTCCTCCCCGGCGCCGGCCGCGACGAACACGCCGTCGAAACCGCCATGACCCGCCTCCGCACCGCCCTCGGCGCCCCCAAGCTCATCCACACCGTCGTCAAGCGCGGCTACCGCCTGGCCCTCGACCCCTCCGCCGACGCCAAGTACGCATCCTCCGCCTGATCGCCTGACGGCGTGCCTGCGCCGCCGCCGACGCAGGCGGAATTAGCGTCAACCACGTGGGGCCCCTCTTTTCTGCGCCTCTCACGCCGCTTCGCGGGCTTCGTGTCGCTGCGTCGGACTCCGTCCGCCGGGCCGGGCCGGGCCGGGTCCGTCTGGGGGTGCCCCCACCTCGCTTCGCTCGCCTTGCGGAACGTTCTCCCACAACCTGGTGGCGGCCCAGTGGGCGTATTCAGCCCGTCAGTCGTTTGAGGACTGGGGGTCCCCCCAGTCCTCGGCCGGGGGGACCCCCACCCAAACGAAGGTTTGGGGGAAAGCCCCAGCGGGTCCGGGCGGAGCCGGCGTCCAGGAATCGGGCAGGGGCAGGGTGGGGGAGGGAACCGGACCGGTGCAGGAGTGTTGAGGCGGAGCGGGGCGCAGGGCAACCTGGTGGGGCGGACCGCTAGGTCCCCGCGGCGGAGAGGTGACAGCGGCATGGCCGACCTCCGATACGACACCGGGCGGATCAGCCTGGACCTCGTGGCGACGGCGTCCGGGCGCCCGCCGGACGGCCCCGTCGACCGGATCACCAGCCCCGCCCGGCTCACGGAGTGGCTGTACGGCACCGGACTCGTACCGCCCGGCACGCACCTCCCGGCGGACGCCGCCTGGCTCACCGGATTCCGCGAGCTGCGCGCCCTCCTGGGCAGGCTGGTGGACGCCGAGCTGGAGTCCCGCCCGGCCGACCCCGCCGACCTCGACCGCCTCAACGCCGCAGCCCTCGCACCCCCGCCCGCGCCCCGCGTCACCCGCACCGCCGACGGCCTCCTCGCCCTCGCCCTCGCCGCCGAACCGCTCTCCGAGAGCCTGCTGGCAGCCGTGGCCCGCGACGCCGTCGACCTCCTCACCGACCTCAACGCCCGCGCCCAGCTGCGCCGTTGCGAGGGCGAAAGCTGCTCCGTGGTCTACCTCGACACTTCCCGCGGGCGCCGCCGCCGTTGGTGCAGCAGCGAAGTCTGCGGCAACCGTGAACGCGTCGCCCGCCACCGCCGCCGATCCGTCGCCGGGACCATGGTGCAGGCCTGAGGTCCGGCCGGGCGGAACGGCGGAGGGGAGCACTCTCCCCCGGACTCCGTCCGGGGGGACCCCCACCCAGCCGCCAGGCTGGGGGAGGACCCCCACCCAGACGGAGTCCGGGGGAGAGCCCGGCGCAGCCGTCCCGAAGCCTGGAGGCCCCCTGGGGCCGAGCAGTGCGAGGGCGGCGTACAGGATCGGGCACGCGTCGCCCGCCACCGCCGCCGATCCGTCGCGGGGTCCGGCATGGTGCAGGCCTGAGGCCGAAGCCTGGGAGGCCCCCTGGGGCCGGGCAGTGCGGGCGCGGCGTTGAGGATGGGGGAGGCCTGAACTTCGGGCTGGGCGGAATAGCCGGGATTCGCGTACGGTTGCAGGCTGCCCCGCGCCGTGCGCGGAGCGTACGAGGCACAGGAAGAAGGGGGTCTCGCGTTGGCAGCGCAGACCGCAGCACCGGGTGGGGTCGGGGTTGGCGTCCGGGACCAGGAGATCGCGGTCGAGCAGACGCATCTGGACCGGGTCTACGACCGGCTGGAGGAGAAGATCCACGAGGCGGAGTTCCTCGTGAACGACGCCTCCAAACGGGGCCAGGTCGGCACGCCCGGCGCGCTCGCCGAGCGGGACGCCCAGGTGTTCCAGGCGGGGATGCATCTGAACCGGCTCAACGCCGAGTTCGAGGACTTCCTCTTCGGCCGGATCGACCTCCTGCGCGGCAAGGACGGCAAGAAGGGCCCGGACGGGGCGTACATCTCCGTCGAGCCCGCCGAGGACGCCGTCGTGGACGGGGAGCGGGCCGAGATCGCGGAGACCCTGCACATCGGGCGGATCGGCGTCCTGGACGCCGACTACTCGCCGCTGGTCATCGACTGGCGCGCGCCGGCCGCCGCACCGTTCTACCGGTCGACGCCGGTCGCGCCGGGGCGGGTCGTACGGCGCCGGGTCATCCGCTCGCGGGGCCGCAAGGTGCTGGGCGTCGAGGACGACCTGCTGCGCCCGGAGCTGGTGACCGACCTGCCGGTGGTGGGGGACGGCGCGCTGATGGCGGCCCTGGGCCAGGCCCGCAGCCACACCATGCGGGACATCGTATCCAGTATCCAGGCGGAGCAGGACGTGGTCATCCGCGCCCCCGCAGCCTCCGTCACCGAGGTCACCGGCGGCCCCGGCACCGGCAAGACCGCCGTGGCCCTGCATCGCGCCGCGTATCTGCTCTACCAGGACCGCCGCCGCTACGCGGGCGGCATCCTCGTCGTCAGCCCCACGCCGCTGCTCGTCGCCTATACGGAGGGCGTGCTGCCCTCCCTCGGCGAGGAGGGCCAGGTCGCCATCCGCGCCGTCGGCTCCCTCGTGGACAGCGCCGAGGCCGATACGTACGACGATCCGGCCGTCGCCCGCATCAAGGGCTCCCTGCGCATGCTCAAGGTGCTGCACAAGGCCGCACGCGGCGTCCTGGACGGCCCCCGCTGCCCCGACCGGCTGCGCGTGGTGGCGTACGGGCGGCGCCTGGAGCTGGACGAGCAGGAGCTGTCGGCCATCCGGCACGCCGTGCTCGGCGGCACCGCGCCGGTGAACCTGCTGCGGCCGCGCGCTCGCCGGCTGCTGCTCGACGCGCTGTGGCGCAAGGCCGGGCGGCAACTGCCCGACGACCCCGAGCTGGCCGCCGAGGAGCGGCAGGGCTTCGACGAGGACGTGGCCACGGAGGAGGTCTTCACGGACTTCCTGGAGGCCTGGTGGCCCGTGCTCACCCCGCGTGGCGTGCTTGCGGCGCTCGCCGAGGAGAAGCGGCTCGGACGGTGGGCCCGGCGGGTTCTCACCCCGCCCGAGGTACGGCGCGTCGCGCGCTCGCTGCGCCGCCTCGACGTGGTGACCGGCACCGGGCCGCTGTCCGTGCACGACGTCGCGCTGCTGGACGAGCTGGAGGCCCTGCTCGGCCCGCCGCCCAAGGTCAAGACGCGGGAGGCGGATCCCCTCGACCAGCTCACCGGCCTGGACGAGGTCACGACCTTCGCCGACCGGATGGCCGGCGGCCGCCGCTCCCGCCAGGAGCGGCTGGACGCGGAGCGCACCGAGTACGCGCACGTCATCGTCGACGAGGCGCAGGACCTCACGCCCATGCAGTGGCGCATGGTCGGCCGCCGTGGCCGTACCGCCACCTGGACCATCGTCGGCGACCCCGCGCAGTCCTCCTGGACCGACCCCGACGAGGCCGCAGCCGCCCGCGACGAGGCCCTGGGCGCCCGCTCCCGCCGCCGCTTCACCCTCACCGTCAACTACCGCAACCCCGCCGAGATCGCCGACCTCGCGGCGAAGGTCCTGGCCCTCGCCATGCCCGGCATGGAGTCGCCGCGCGCGGTCCGCTCGACCGGCGTGGTCCCGCACTTCGCCGTAGCCGAGGGCAGCGACCTGGGCACGGCGGTCCGGGCCGAGGCCGAACGGCTGTTGGGCGAGGTCGACGGCACCGTCGGCGTCGTCGTCGCCATGGGCCGCCGGGCCCAGGCCCGGCAGTGGCTGGCCGGGCTGGGCGAGCGGGTCGTCGCCCTCGGCAGCCTCGAGGCCAAGGGCCTCGAGTACGACGCCACCGTGGTCGTCTCCCCGGCCGAGATCGCCGACGAGTCCCCGGCGGGCCTGCGGGTCCTCTACGTGGCCCTCACCCGGGCGACGCAGCGCCTCACCGTCCTGTCCGGGCCCCGCGACCAGCCCGGTGAGGACGGTGTCCCGGACCTGCTCCAGGACTGATCAGGGCCGGACGAAGGATTGGTTGCCGCGTCCGGAATGACAATCGGGGATCGTTTGTTAGCCTGGGTGAGGCACCGGCTCGATCCAAGCCCCCGGGCCCAACCTTAGGCGCTTCGAGCGCCCACTTGCCGCGAGGCGAGCATGGCGGGTCGGTGTCACAGCGTCCGATGGGGCGCCCTTTCACGAGGGTGCCCCACCGTCGTTTCCGGGTCCGTGCGAACGTTAAGTACGCAAAGAAGCCCGGGTTACGTGTACCCGCCGGTAGGTGGGAGCATCAGGGCGCGACACCAGCTACAGCGGAGGAAGACCGGCATGGCAACGGCGCCCAGCGTCTCGTACTCGATCACGGTGCGGCTGGAGGTGCCCGCGAGCGGATCCGCGGTCAGCCAGCTCACCCACGCCGTGGAATCCTCCGGCGGGGCCGTACACGGCCTCGACGTGACCGCGTCGGGCCACGAGAAGCTCCGAATCGACGTGACGATCGCGGCCAGCTCCACGGAGCACGCCGCCGAGATCGTGCAGAAGCTGCGCGGCATTGACGGGGTCGAGGTCGACAAGGTCTCGGACCGTACGTTCCTGATGCACATCGGCGGCAAGATCGAGATGCAGTCCAAGCATCCGATCCGGAACCGCGACGACCTCTCCATGGTCTACACGCCGGGTGTGGCCCGCGTCTGCATGGCGATCGCCGCGAACCCCGAGGACGCCCGCCGGCTCACCATCAAGCGCAACAGCGTCGCCGTGGTGACCGACGGCTCGGCCGTCCTGGGCCTGGGCAACATCGGCCCGAAGGCCGCCCTCCCGGTCATGGAGGGCAAGGCGGCGCTCTTCAAACGCTTCGCCGGCATCGACGCGTGGCCGCTCTGCCTGGACACCCAGGACATCGACGAGATCGTGGCGATCGTCAAGGCGATCGCCCCCGGCTTCGCGGGCATCAACCTCGAGGACATCTCGGCCCCCCGCTGCTTCGAGATCGAGGCGCGGCTGCGCGAGGCCCTCGACATCCCGGTCTTCCACGACGACCAGCACGGCACCGCCATCGTCGTGCTCGCCGCGCTCACCAACGCGCTGCGCGTCGTGGAGAAGCAGATCAGCGACGTACGGGTCGTCATGTCCGGCGCGGGCGCCGCCGGTACGGCCATCCTGAAGCTGCTGCTCGCCGCGGGCGTCAAGCACGCCGTGGTCGCCGACATCCACGGTGTCGTCGCCGCCGACCGCAAGGACCTGGTCGACGCCGCCCCGGAGTCGCCGCTGCGCTGGATCGCGGACAACACCAACCCCGAGGGCATCACGGGCACCCTCAAGGAGGCCGTGCGCGGCGCCGACGTCTTCATCGGCGTCTCCGCCCCCAACGTCCTGAACGGCGACGACGTCGCCGCGATGGCCGACGGCGCGATCGTCTTCGCGCTCGCCAACCCCGACCCCGAGGTCGAGCCGGTCGTCGCCCGCGAGACCGCCGCCGTGGTCGCCACGGGCCGCTCGGACTTCCCGAACCAGATCAACAACGTGCTGGTCTTCCCCGGCGTCTTCCGTGGCTTGCTGGACGCGCAGAGCCGTACGGTCAACACTGAGATGATGCTGGCCGCCGCGCGGGCTCTCGCGGGTGTCGTGGGCGACGACGAGCTGAATCCGAACTACATCATTCCCAGCGTCTTCAACGACAAGGTCCACGGTGCCGTCGCCGGAGCCGTGCGGGACGCCGCCAAGGCCCAGGGCGCCTCCATTACCGTGTGACTGTCCGTAGAGAAGCGATGACCCCCGGAATGTCGCTGTGCCGGGCGTCACTCGCATTTTCTGTGACTCTCCCGGGTGCCGGATTGGCTTTTCCCCCAGAAATGGGGGCAGGATGCGTACCCGGGCGGTGAGGGCCGCACCGCAAGAAGCGCGAGAGCGTCTTCAATGCGTCTTCCCCGGCGGTGAACGCACCCCGGGGTTTCCATGCAAGGAGATTCAGATGAACCGCAGTGAGCTGGTTGCTGCTCTGTCCGAGCGCGCCGAGGTGACCCGCAAGGACGCCGACGCCGTTCTTGGCGCTTTCGCCGAGATCGTCGGTGAGATCGTCTCCAAGGGCGACGAGAAGGTCACCATCCCCGGCTTCCTGACCTTCGAGCGCACCCACCGTGCCGCTCGCACCGCCCGGAACCCGCAGACCGGTGACCCGATCCAGATCCCGGCCGGCTACAGCGTCAAGGTCTCCGCGGGCTCGAAGCTCAAGGAAGCCGCCAAGGGCAAGTAAGAGGCAGCACGTAAAGGGCGGCCACCCCGGTCCGGGGTGGCCGCCCTTTGGTGCCCCAAGCCGAACTGGAGGGCAGTTCGACCTTCGCGTCGAGATCCGACGGTTTCCGCATGCTGCTGTCTTCCGGGGATAACCCCCGTACCCCCGGCAGGGGGGCGGCCGGGCGGGCCCTGTGCAGCAGAGGACAAGCCCGGCCCCTGTCCCGCGGGGGTCGGCCGGGTCAGCCCTGCGCGGCGGAGGGGAGCTCGACCTTCGCGCCGAGATCCGACAGTTTCCGCAGGAAGTTCTCGTAGCCTCGGTTGATGAGGTCGATGCCGTGGACGCGGGAGGTGCCCTGGGCGGCGAGGGCGGCGATGAGGTAGGAGAAGCCGCCGCGGAGGTCGGGGATGACGAGGTCGGCGCCCTGGAGCTTGGTGGGGCCGGAGACGACCGCCGAATGGAGGAAGTTGCGCTGGCCGAAGCGGCAGGGGGTGCCGCCGAGGCATTCGCGGTAGAGCTGGATGTGGGCGCCCATCTGGTTGAGGGCGGAGGTGAAGCCCAGCCGGGATTCGTAGACCGTCTCGTGGATGATGGAGAGCCCGGAGGCCTGCGTCAGGGCGACGACCAGCGGCTGCTGCCAGTCGGTCTGGAAGCCGGGGTGGACGTCGGTCTCCAGCGCGATGGCGTTGAGCGGGCCGCCGGGGTGCCAGAAGCGGATGCCCTGGTCGTCGACCTCGAAGGCGCCGCCGACCTTGCGGAAGACGTTGAGGAAGGTCATCATCTCGCGCTGGCTGGCGCCGCGTACGTAGACGTTGCCCTCGGTGGCGAGCGCCGCGCAGGCCCAGGAGGCGGCTTCCAGCCGGTCGGGGAGGGCGCGGTGGTTGTAGCCGCCGAGCTTGTCGACGCCGGTGATCAGGATCGTACGGTCCAGGCCCATGGTGATGATCGCTCCCATCTTCTGCAGTACGCAGATGAGGTCCTCGATCTCGGGCTCGACGGCGGCGTTGCGCAGCTCGGTGACGCCTTCGGCCAGTACGGCCGTCAGCAGCACCTGCTCGGTCGCGCCGACCGACGGGTAGGGCAGCTCGATCTTGCAGCCACGCAGCCGCTGCGGGGCCTCGAGGTACTGGCCCTCGGGGCGCTTCTCGATGACGGCGCCGAACTTGCGCAGCACGTCGAAGTGGAAGTCGATCGGCCGGCCGCCGATGTCGCAGCCGCCCAGGCCCGGGATGAAGGCGTGGCCGAGGCGGTGCAGCAGCGGGCCGCAGAACAGGATCGGGATGCGGGACGAGCCCGCGTGCGCGTCGATGTCAGCGACGTTGGCGCTCTCCACCTTGGACGGGTCGAGCACCAGCTCGCCGGACTCCTCGCCCGCCTGCACGGTGACCCCGTGCAGCTGCAGCAGCCCCCGTACGACGCGTACGTCGCGGATGTCGGGGACATTGCGCAGGCGGCTCGGCTCACTGCCGAGCAGGGCGGCCACCATGGCCTTGGGCACGAGGTTCTTCGCACCGCGGACACGGATCTCGCCCTCCAGCGGGGTGCCGCCGTGGACAAGCAGTACGTCGTCTGAGCCGGTCATTGCTCTCGTTCCTGGGAGACGGGCAGATCAAGAAGCGCGGGTAAGGCAGCGCAGATTAAAGCAGCGGGTTCCCCGCAGGCACCAAGCAGCAAGGGTAGTGGGCGCGGAAGGGGCCGAGAGAGGGCTGTGAGGCACCGCTCATGTCGCAGCTTCGCTACAGCACCCTGCGCGCACGCGCGGCGGCGGAGGGTGGCGGCTTGTATCACCCCTGAGCATTGCCCCTCCCTAAAGCCGCCGGATGCGGGATCATGTTGACCATGACCGAGGTGTCCTCGCTCACCGGACGGCTGCTCGTGGCGTCGCCCGCGCTCGCGGACCCGAATTTCGACCGGGCTGTGGTGCTCCTTCTCGACCACGACGAGGAGGGGACGCTCGGTGTTGTCCTCAATCGGCCTACCCCCGTTGGCGTCGGTGATGTCCTGGAGCCATGGGCGACGCTGGCCGGCGCGCCGCCCGTGGTCTTCCAGGGCGGGCCGGTCTCCCTCGACTCCGCGCTCGCCCTGGCCGTCGTACCTGGCGAGGCCCGCTCCCGGGACGGCGAGGACGGCGAACCCCTGGGCTGGCGGCGCGTGCACGGCGCGATCGGCCTGGTCGACCTCGAAGCGCCGCCGGAACTGCTCGCCGCCGAGCTCGGCTCCCTGCGGATTTTCGCCGGTTACGCGGGCTGGGGCCCGGGTCAGCTGGAAGACGAGCTCGTGGAGGGCGCCTGGTACGTCGTCGAGTCCGAACCCGGCGATGTCTCGGCCCCGGACCCGGAGCAGCTGTGGCGCTCCGTATTGCGTCGGCAACGCAGCGAACTGGCGATGGTGGCTACGTATCCCGACGATCCGTCTCTCAATTAGGCTTGTCCGTCATGAGCACTCTTGAGCCCGAGCGCGGGGCGGGCACCGGCACCCTCGTCGAGCCGACCCCGCAGGTGTCGAACGGCGATGGCGACCACGAGCGCTTCGCGCACTATGTCCAGAAGGACAAGATCATGGAGAGCGCGCTCTCCGGATCCCCGGTCGTCGCGCTGTGCGGCAAGGTCTGGGTACCGGGTCGCGACCCGAAGAAGTACCCGGTGTGTCCGATGTGCAAGGAGATCTTCGAGTCGATGCCGCTCGGTGGCGGCGGAGGCGACAAGGACAAGAGCGGCAAGAAGTAACTCCGCGCCTTGCCACAGGACAGCTACGCGTACCTCGTACGGGCGAAGGCCCTGGCCGACGAGCGGCGTGCCGCCGAGGCCCGCGAGGCCGTCGACTGGGCGCTGGCCCATGCCGAGCCCGGCGAGGTCGACGTGCTGGTCCTGGCCGGCGTCATCCTGCTGATGGTCGGCGACGCCCATGCTGCCCTGTCCGTGGCGCTGCGCGCCGCGGACGCGGAGCCGGACAGCTGGGAGGCGCAGGTCCTGCGGGCCGACGCCTGCCGCATCCTCGACCGCATACCCGACGCCGTGGCCGCCGCGCGGCGCGCCGTCGCGCTGGCGCCGGACGAGGCGGAGGCGTACGTCGGGCTGTGGCGGGCGCTCGCCCGGACCCGGAAGGGCCGGGGCGAGCTGGCCGGCACCGCGCGACGGGCGGTGGAACTCGGCGCGGACCCGGCGCAGTTCGGGTCGTCCGGCTGGTGGCTGCACTACATCCCGCTGGTGGTGGCGGCCATCCTGATCAGGTACGTCCACGGCTGGGTCCTTGTCGCCGTGCTGGCCGGGGGAGCCCTGCTCGGGGGCGCGCTGTGGATCGTCCAGGCCCGTAAATCCGGCTCGACCGCCTCCGGGCGTTTGCTGTCCATGCGGGCTCTGGCCCGAGCCGAACTCGCCGCCGACCCGGCGAAGGTCCGTACGGCGGCCTTGCAGGCCACTTCCCCCCTGCCCTTTCTCGCCTTCTCCACCACTGGCCTCGCCTGCGCCGCCGGTGGCGACGGTGACCCCTGGTCCACCTGGGCCGTCGGCTCGGTGGCCGGCGCTGCCCTCGTCGCGCTGCTGGTCGGCGCGCGTGCGCTGCGCTGGTGGTACGGCTCCGCCTTCCTGCGCCACGACATCCCGGCGAGCGGCTTCGCCGCCCTGCAGCTGGGAGCCGCGGGCGCGCTGGTGGGGGGCTCATTGGCTCTGTCGCTGCTGGGGACGACGTCGACGGGGTGGTGGACGGCCATGACCGCCGCGCACTTCCTGTGGGTCATCATCGGGTTCGCTCTCACGGTGGTCGCGCTCCAGCGGGAGCGGCGCCGCCGCGCCGCACCGCAGATGTAGCCGTAGTGGTCTGGACCAATTGCCCTCTGGCGCGGCACGATAGGACCCATGGACCTGATCCCCGCGCCCAGCCGCTCGCATGACGCGTCCCCGGACCTGCCGCCCTACGTCCTGACCGACACGACCGCGCTTCTGGCCGCCCCCGGGACCGAGGGCGTCGCCCGGGTGCTGCGGACGACGGTCGGTGCCGCCACCGGGTTCGAACTGCCGCCGGGGGAGGGCGGCATCGTGCTGGCCCTCGACAGCGCGCTGGCCACGGAGGCGTACCGGCTCACCGTGGACGCCCACGGGATCGGAATCACCGGCGGAAGCGCGGCGGGGGTCTTCTGGGGCGCCCAGACGCTGCGTCAGCTGCTCGGCCCGGCGGCGTATCGGAAGGCGCCCGTGGCGGGGGCGGCTTGGGCCGTAGCGCAGACCACGATCGAGGACGAGCCGCGCTTCGGCTGGCGCGGCGTCATGCTCGACGTGGCCCGTCACTTCATGCCGAAAGACGGGGTGTTGCGCTACCTCGACCTCCTGGCCGCCCACAAGCTCAATGTGCTGCACCTGCACCTGACCGACGATCAGGGCTGGCGGGTGGAGATCAAGCGCTACCCCCGGCTCACCGAGGTCGGCGCCTGGCGCGCCCGCACCAAGGTCGGCCTGCGCGAGTCACCGCTGTGGGACGAGCGGCCGCACGGCGGCTACTACACCCAGGACGACATCCGCGAGATCGTCGCCTACGCCGCCGACCGGCATATCACCGTCGTCCCTGAGATCGACATTCCCGGGCACTCGCAGGCCGCCATCGCCGCATACCCGGAGCTGGGCAACACCGACGTCATCGACACCACCACCCTCCCCGTGCTGTCCAGTTGGGGCGTCAATCCCAACGTACTGGCCCCCACTGACGGCACCCTCCGCTTCTACGAGGACGTCCTCGACGAGCTGCTGGAGCTCTTCCCCTCCCCGTTCTTCCACATCGGAGGCGACGAGTGCCCCAAGGAGCAGTGGAAGGCATCGGCCACTGCTCAGACCCGCATCAAGGAGCTCGACCTGGCCGACGAGGACGAGCTGCAGAGCTCGATCATCCGGCACTTCGACCGCTGGCTGGCCGGGCGCGGCCGTCGCCTCATCGGGTGGGACGAGATCCTGGAGGGCGGGCTCGCGCCGGGCGCCGCTGTCTCCTCCTGGCGCGGCTACGCGGGCGGGATCGCCGCCGCCCAGGCCGGCCACGACGTGGTCATGTGCCCCGAGACGCACGTCTATCTCGACTGGCGGCAGTCGGACCGCGATGACGAACCGATCCCGATCGCCCACGTACGCACCCTGGAGGACGTCTACCGTTTCGAACCGGTGCCGGACGAGCTGACGCCCGATGAGGCCGCTCATGTGATTGGCGCACAGGCCAACATCTGGACGGAGACGGCGGACTCGGCCCGCGCGGTGGACTACCTGGCGTTCCCGCGGCTCGTCGCCTTCGCGGAAGTGGCCTGGTCACAGCTGCCGGCGCCCGCCGACCGGGACTACGACGGCTTCGACGCGCGAATGGCGGCGCACTACGCCCGGCTTGACGCGCTCGGCGTTGAATACCGCCGGCCGGGTGGCCCGCTGCCCTGGCAGCAGCGCCCCGGGGTGATCGGACGCCCGATCGACGGACCGCCCCCGATCGTGTGAGGTACCGCGCAGGCTCTGCCCAGAGCAAGGTCGGGACTGGGAGGGTGGGTTGGCCTAAACATCACAACAGTCGCGAAGAGGGTAAAAAAGCCTAACCGGGCAGGAAGAGATGGAAAGGTAATCCTTCCCATCGGGAACGCCCCGTAAGCCCAAGAAGCCGACCCTTCCTTTGCGACCCTCGCGTTGATCGGCCGCGAAGATGTGCCAGAGTTGCCACGTCCGGGCTGTCAGCACGTACCGTACGGCTACCGCATCGCGGACAGCCGGGGAAGGGGCAGCTGCGTGAGCACGTACGCACGGCAGACGGCGCAGGCGCGCAATGTCGCGCTGCCGTCCTCGCTCGAAGAGGCCGTGGCGGCACTCGCCGCCATGCCCACCGCCGTGCCCGTCGCCGGAGGCACCGACCTCATGGCGTCAGTGAACGCCGGGCTGCTGCGCCCCGCGGGGCTCGTCGGCCTGGGCCGCATCAACGAGACCCGCGGCTGGCAGTACGCCGACGGCGCCGCCCTCCTCGGCGCCGGACTCACCCACGCCCGCATGGGCCGCCCCGACTTCGCCGCGCTGATCCCCGCCCTGGCCGCCGCCGCCCGCGCCGCCGGGCCCCCGCAGATCCGCAACGCGGGCACGCTCGGCGGCAACATCGTCACGGCGGCGCCCACCGGGGACGCCCTCCCCGTGCTGGCCGCCCTGGAGGCGTCCGTGCTGCTGGCCGGGCCGCAGGGCAACCGCGAACTGCCGGTCAGCCACCTGCTCACCGGCATGGACCCGCTGCGCCCCGGCGAGCTGCTGGCGTACGTACGGGTCCCGTTGCTGCACGCCCCGCAGACCTTCCTCAAGGCCACCGGCCGCACCGGCCCGGGCCGCGCCACGGCGTCCGTCGCTCTCGTGCTCGACCCCGCGCGCAGGGGCGTACGCTGCGCGGTTGGCGCGGTCGCGCCGGTGCCGTTGCGGCCGCTGGAGGCCGAGCGGTGGGTCGCCTCCCTGATCGACTGGGACGGCCAGCGCACCCTCGCCCCCGAGGCCTGCACAGCCTTCGGCGAGTACGTCGCCGGGGCCTGCATCCCCGACCCCCTCCCGGGCGAGGACGGTACCCCGGCACCCGAACTGCCCCCCGCCGCGATCCAGCTGCGGCGTACGGTGGCGGCACTGGCCCGCCGCGCACTGGGGAGGGCGCTGGCATGAGCGACGAAGTGACAGGCGAGGGAATGACCGACGGAGTGTGGCAGCCGCTCCCGCAAGGCGCCGAATACGACGCCGACCAGACCATGCACGTCTCCTTCGCCGCCCAGCTCCCGACGTCCGAGCCGGGCGCCGACCCCCTTGACCCGGCCGCGACCTCCTGGACCATCCCGACGGTCGCCGACTCCGCCGACGAGTCCGGCGAGTACTCGGTGGGTTCGTTCGTTCCGGCGCCGCGGACCAGCCCCGCCGAAGCCGTGGCCATGGCGGAGCCCGCCGACATCCCGGCCGCGCGGTCCGCCGAGCAGAGCGGCCAGTGGAAGCTGCCCTTCGCGGCCGAGGACGGCGGCTCCGAGGAGACCGGCGAATACCCCGTCGGGCAGCCCGAGGTCCCCGATGAGCCGGAGCCCGCCCCCGAAGAGGCCCACAGCGACCACCCCCTCGCCTCGTACGTCCTCCGCGTCAACGGCGCCGACCGACCCGTCACCGACGCCTGGCTCGGCGAGTCCCTGCTCTACGTCCTCCGCGAGCGCCTCGGCCTCGCCGGCGCCAAGGACGGCTGCGAAGAGGGCGAATGCGGCGCCTGCTCCGTCCAGGTGGACGGTCGCCTCGTCGCCTCCTGCCTCGTCCCCGCCGCGACCGCCGCCGGCTCCGAGGTCCGTACGGTCGAAGGCCTCGGCGAGGACGGCCGCCCCTCCGACGTCCAGCGCGCCTTGGCCGAATGCGGCGCCGTCCAGTGCGGCTTCTGCATCCCCGGGCTCGCCATGACCGTCCACGACCTCCTCGAGGGCAACCACAACCCCACCGACCTCGAAACCCGCCAAGCCATCTGCGGCAACCTCTGCCGCTGCTCCGGCTACCGTGGCGTCCTCAGCGCCGTCCGCGACATCGTCGCCTCCCGCGAAGCGGACGCCGACGGCGCGGATGGCTCCGCGGGCCGCATCCCCCACCAGGCCGTTCCCGGCGGTGACCAGTGATGCGCACCGCCGGGTTGGGGGTGGGCCGTCCGCCTGAGGCGCAGCGGGCTGGCGCATCCCGAGGTTCGAGAGAGCGCACCGAGAGGCAAACCGCATGACCGGCCCCGACGCGGCAACCGCGACTCCCGCCGTGGGCACCCCGGTCGCCACCGAGAAGACGGACGCGGCGACGCATGGCCTGGGTGTCTCCCTGCCGCCCACCGACGCGCTGGCGAAAGCCCAGGGCACGTACCCGTACGCCGCCGACCTGTGGGCCGAAGGCCTGCTGTGGGCGGCCGTGCTGCGCTCACCGCACCCGCACGCCCGGATCGTGTCCGTCGACACGACCGAGGCCGCCGCCATGCCGGGCGTACGGGCCGTGGTGACCCACGACGACGTGCCCGGGGACGCGACGCACGGCCGAAGGGTCGCCGACCGGCCGGTCTTCGCCGGGGACACCGTCCGGCACCATGGCGAGGCGATCGCCGCCATCGCCGCCGACCACCCGGACACGGCCCGTCTGGCAGCCGCCGCCATCCAGGTCGAGTACGAGGTGCTGG
Source organism: Streptomyces soli (assembly GCF_003999195.1). Lineage (GTDB taxonomy): Bacteria > Actinomycetota > Actinomycetes > Streptomycetales > Streptomycetaceae > Actinacidiphila > Actinacidiphila soli. The sequence continues at coordinate 22,396 of NZ_RJVR01000324.1, read as the reverse complement.
AGCCCGTCACCGACCCGGAGCGGGCCTTCTCGGCGGAGCCGCTGCACCCCGACGGCAACCTGATCCGGCACATCCCGCTGCGCTTCGGTGACCCGGACGCGGTCGGCGAGGTCGTCGTGGAGGGCCTGTACCGGGTGGGCCGCCAGGACCCGGCCCCGATCGGCGCCGAGGCAGGGCTGGCCGTGCCGCGCCCCGACGGCGGGGTGGAGCTGTACGTGGCGTCCACCGACCCGCACACCGACCGCGATCTGGCCGCCGCCTGCTTCGGCCTGGAGCCGGACCGGGTCAAGGTCGTCGTCACGGGCGTGCCGGGGGCCATGGGCGACCGGGAGGACTCGGGCGTACAGATCCCGCTGGGGCTGCTTGCCCTCAAGACGGGCTGCCCGGTGAAGTTCGTCGCGACCCGCGAGGAGTCGTTCCTCAGCCACTCCCACCGGCACCCGACGCTCCTGCGCTACCGCCACCACGCCGACGCCGAGGGCCGCCTGGTCAAGGTCGAGGCCCAGGTGCTGCTGGACGCGGGCGCGTACGCCGACACCTCCTCCGACGCGCTCGCCGCCGCCGTGGCCTTCGCCGCCGGTCCGTACGTCGTGCCGCACGTCTTCGTCGAGGGCTGGGCCGTACGCACCAACAACCCGCCCTCCGGGCACGTCCGCGGCGAGGGCGCGATGCAGGTCTGCGCGGCCTACGAGGGCCAGATGGACAAGCTCGCCGCCAAGCTCGGCCTGGACCCGGCCGAGATCCGCATGCGCAATGTCATGGCGACCGGCGATCTGCTGCCCACCGGCCAGAGCGTCACCTGCCCGGCACCGGTCGGCGAGCTACTCAAGGCCGTACGGGACGCCGACCTGCCGCCTCTCCCCGTGGACGACGACGAGTCGCAGTGGCTGCTCCCGGGCGGCCCCGAGGGCGCGGGCGAGCCCGGCGCGGTCCGCCGGGGCGTTGGCTACGCGCTCGGCATGGTGCACATGCTCGGCGCCGAGGGCACCGACGAGGTCTCCACGGCGACTGTGCGCATCCACGACGGCCAGGCCACCGTCATCTGCGCCGCCGTCGAGACCGGGCAGGGCTTCACCACCCTCGCCCGCCAGATCGTCCAGGAGGTGCTGGGCGTCGAGGAGGTCCGCGTCCTGCCCTCCGACACCGACCAGCCCCCCGCCGGGGCCTCGGCGCGTGGCCGCCACACCTGGGTGTCGGGCGGCGCGGTCGAACGCGCCGCCAAGATGGTCCGTACGCAGCTGCTCCAGCCCCTGGCCGCCAAGTTCGGCATGTCCGTCGAGCTGCTCACCATCGCCGACGGCAAGATCACCTCGTACGACGGCGTGCTTTCCACCACCGTCGAGGAGGAGCTGGCCGGCAAGGAGCTCTGGGCCACTGCCCAGTGCCGCCCGCACCCCACCGACGAGCTCGACGACACCGGTCAGGGCGACGCCTTTGTCGGCCTGGCCTTCTGCGCCGTACGGGCCGTGGTCGACGTCGACATCGAACTCGGCTCCGTCCGCGTCGTCGAGATGGCCGTCGCCCAGGACGTCGGCCGGGTCCTCAACCCCCGCCAGCTCGCCGTCCGCATCGAGGCCGGCGTCACCCAGGGCGTCGGCATGGCCCTCATGGAGGACCTCCGCGCCCCCCGCGGCATCGTCAAGCGGCCCACCCTGACCGGCTATTCACTTCCCACCGCCCTCGACGCCCCCGACGTCCGCATCGTCAAGCTCGTCGAAGAGCGCGACGTCGTCGCCCCCTTCGGCGCCAAGGCCGTCAGCGCCGTCCCCGTCGTCGTCTCCCCGGCCGCCGTCGCCGCCGCCGTCCGCGCCGCCACCGGCCGCCCCGTCAGCCGCCTGCCGATCCGGCCCCAGCACGCCGTGGCCAAGCCCCAGCAGGTGTAAGCAGGCACACGTGTAAGCACCCGGCACCAAGTGCCGGGTCCTTACGCAATTCCCTGGAGGCGGTGACCGGAATCGAACCTGCGTAACTCGCTGTGCAGGTTTGTTCGTGCAGGTCACGGCTCTGTTCGCGGTCGTTCACCTCAGTTCGCCACGGGGCGCCTGATCACCGCACGGAGTGTCTGCGGGCTCCCCTGAACGCCGCCGGACTGAGACCAACGAGACGGAAACCGAGACGGCCACAGCCGAGCTCCCCAAACTCCGGGATCCGGCGGCAGCCGACCGCTGGACCTGGCTTAAAGCGGACACCGCAAAACCACCGGGAAAAGGCAGGCAGCATAAACGGCAAGCTGAGTAACGATGGAAAGAGACAAGTCGACGTCCCGAACCCCAAGACGTGAACGGGGGCCCGGCCGGGCTGGGGCGAGAGCGGTGGCGGCAGGCAGGCAGGCAGGCAGGCCATCGCCTCGGACTCCGGCTGTGCGTCGCCGCTCCGCGGTCCGCAGCTGGGCTGCGCTTGAACGCCGTGGTGACAGTTACAACCCGCTCTGCCCCTTCCCTGAGCGCTGGTCGGCATCGCCCAGGGCTCTCGGTGCGGAAGAGAGGTCCCTATGAAGATCATCGCTGAACAACTGCGTGCGTCACCCGAACCCCCGGCCGACGCGCGGACACGGCCGGCGGCGTCCGCCGGCGACTGGGGTCTGCTCCTGGTCAGGCTCGTCTTCGGCCTGGTGATGGCGGGACACGGCGGGCAGATACTTTTCGGGCTGTTCGGCGCCCCCGGCCTGACCGCCACAGGCCAAGGGTTCACCGCGTTGGGATACCAGCCCGGAAAGCTGTACGCCCTCATCGCGGGCCTGTCTGAGCTCCTCGGAGGTCTCGGCCTGGCGCTGGGGCTGCTCACGCCGCTGGCGGCGGCCGCCGTGATCGGCGTGATGATCAACGCCATGGTCACGGTCCACGCGCAGCACGGGCTGTGGGCCACCCAGGGCGGCCTGGAATACCCCATGGGCATCGCGGCCGTCGCCCTGGCCATCGCCGCCCTCGGCCCTGGAAAACTCGCCCTCGACCGGCCCTTCCGCTGGGGGAAGGGCGGCTGGGCCGAAGCCGCCGTCGCACTGGGCCTCGGCGGTGTCGCTGCCGCGATCGTGCTGACCCTGTAGGCGCCCCTACGACACGAAGGCCGCGGGGCCCTTCCCGCCACGGCGGGAAGGGCCCCGCGGCCTTCGTGTCGTCAATCGTGCGGCGATCTCACCACCTGTGACTGACTCAGTGGCCGAAGAGCGACATGCCGGGTCTAGCCGGTCGCCTTGGTCTGGAAGCCCAAGGCGACCGGCCGGATGACGATGACGGTCCCGCCGGCGCGCTCGTACCGGCCAACTGAGACGGAAACTGAGGCATCTGGTGCGGGTCTCGCGCGACGGCGCCGGAAGGCGCTGGGCCCACCGGCCGTTGGTTGCCCATGAGTGACCTCGGGGGCCCAGAGACGGCCCAACATGCCCTGCGAGCGGACCGGATCTCGCTGTGGACCATCATGTCCGGCAGCTGGTCCCTGCGCTCCGATCACGACATCCCCTTGAGGTGGTCGCCCGCGACGTTGGGCGCAGCAGCACGGCAACGACCGAATCGGTCTAAGCAAGCAACTCCGGCCCGTCATCACCGAGGGCGCCGGAGCCATGAATGACATCTTTGCTGCGGATGACTGGGAGGAGGAGCCAGAGAACGCAGCTTGATCGTCCCCCCGGTGGCTCCCCATGCGGGACTGGAACCTTCGAGATATCCCGACATATGGTGAAGTAAGCGCCGGGTGGTGGCCCGGCTGGTTTGTGAACTCGGAGGTGTGGATGCGGGTCGAGACGTTGCATCGCTACCCGGTGAAGTCGATGCTCGGCGAGAGCGTGGAGAGCATGGTCGTGGATGAGCGTGGCGCCGAGGGGGACCGGTGGCTGGCGCTGGTCGACGCGGTGACTGGGAAGGTGGCCACCGCCAAGCACCCGCGGCTGTGGCGGGCGCTGCTGCGGTTCGCCGCCGGCGGGGACCCGGGGCGGGTGTGCATAGAGCTGCCTGACGGGGGCAGAGTGGCGGCCGAAGACCAGGGGGTCGACGAACTGCTCTCCGGGCTGCTGGGGCGGCCGGTCCGGCTGGTCAGTGAGCGGGCGCTGGGCGCCGAGGTGGAGCGCCCGGCGCCGGAGGATGTGCTGGACCGGGGTGTGGAGGCCGAGGTCGACTACGCCACTCTGGAAATCGGGCAGGCCACCCCGGGCAGTTCCTTTCACGACTACGGCCCGCTGCATCTGATCACCACGGCCACCCTGGAGCGGATCGGTGCGGAGGCGGTGCGCTACCGGCCGAACCTGGTGGTCCGCACGCCGCCCGGGTACCCCGCCTACGCGGAGAACGAGTGGGTGGGCACGGAGCTGATCGTGGGCGGGGCGCGGCTGCGCGGCCTGATTCCCACGCCGCGCTGCGCGGTGCCCACGCTGGAGCACGGCCCGCTGCCGCGGGCCCCACATGCGGTCCGCACCCCGATGGCGGAGAACCGGGTGGAGGCGCCCGGGTTCGGCGTGCAGCCCTGCGCCGGGCTGTACCTAGAGGTGCTGGCCGAGGGCACCATCCGCACCGGCGACCTGGTCACCCTGCAATAACCGCCGGTCCCCCTCCGGACCACGCACTCGGGTTCGCCCGTACCCCAAGCACGGGGCCGATCCCGGGTACGTCCTCCCGGACGGCATGCCGGGCTAGCCGGAGTGGGACGTGCAGAGCCATCTGCAGCTCATGGGCCAGGGAGGTATCGCCACCGCGATGCTGTCGGTGTCTTCCCCCGGTGCCCACTTCGGCGATGACCAGGCGGGACGAGCCCTGGCCCGCGAGGTCAACGAATTCGGCGCCGGCCTCAAGCGCGATCAGCCAGACCGCTTCGGGCACTTCGCCTCATTGCCACTTCCCGATGTCGAAGGCTCCCTCGCCGAACTCGCCTACGCACTCGACACCCTGGGCAGCGACGGCGTGGCCCTGGAATCCAACTGCGAGGGGCTCTACCTCGGCAACGACCGGTACGAGCCGCTGTGGGCCGCGATGAACCGACGCCGCGCCGTCGTGTTCGTGCACCCCACCTCCCCGCCCTGCTACGAAGCCGTCTCTCTGGACCGGCCGCGACCGATGCTGGAGTTCATCTTCGATTCCACTCGGACCGTCAGCGACCTGGTGTTCACCGGCGTCCTGACCCGCTGCCCCGACATCCAGTGGATCTTCACGCACGGCGGTGGGACGCTGCCGCTGCTCGCCGACCGTATGGAGCTGTTCCGCACCGTCTTCCTCGGTGGCAGCCCCGATGACCCGACCGTCCAGGAGCAAGTCCGCACCCTGTGGTTCGACATGGCTGGCTCTCCCTTCCCCAACCAGGTCCCCGCCCTGGCCAAAGCCTTCGGCAGCGAGATCGTCCTGTACGGCAGCGACTACTGCTGGACCCCCGCAGCAGGCACCGCTGCTCAGATCGCCACCGTCGACAACGCAACGCAGCCCGACGGCGATACCTGGGGGGCTCTGACCACCCGCAACGCACACCGCCTGTTCCCGCACCTGGCCGACCGCGCCTAAAGGTTCAGATCCATGTCTTATGCGGGTTCGAACTCGCGCACACGGCTCCGGAGAGCATGCTCACGACAGCGGCCATTGAGCTGCTGACCTGCGTAAACATCGATTCAAGATCGAGTAAGGGTCACACTCACTCGCCACTCACTCGCCGGGGTCCTGAACCGCGGCATGTCGGCGCCCGTGTATGCGTGATCAGGAGCCAGAAGGAAGCCGCCTGCGGCGGCTGCGACCATGGTCCGGCTACGCCGGAGATGCCCAACCCGCTCGCGGGCTAACGACGATAGGCGTCCACAGCAGACCGGATCGGCTTCGCCGATGGGCTGCAACACCCCGGGGTGTTGCAGCCCATCTGTACCGAGTCGGACAGGTGGGACAGCCCCAATTCCTGCTGTCCCACCCCTTTACGCAGGTCAGGCAGGGTGGTGGGACAGTCGGACAGGTGGGACATTCGTTGACGTGCCGGTTCAGTGACCACGAGAAGCCCGTCGGCTTCCCGACGGCTGTTTGGCCAACGAAACGAGATGCCGTGCCGGGCGTCGCGAGCGTCAAAGGTCTTCGACCTGTGATCATGGAGCGTTCATTAAAAGTGATCGACGAGGAGCTCCAGGTCGCGGGGGCCGATGTGCCGCCGCCGTGTGGCGCTCGCGGTAACGCGCTGTAGGTGATGTGGTGAACTGGTTGACCTCGCTGCCGGCGGTGGTGCTGGTTGTGGGCGGGCTCTTACTTGCCTTACTGGTCGCGGCCGTGGCGCGGGTCGGCGTCCGGGCGCTCGTACCGGGCGAGGAACGGGATCGGGTGCCACAGATCGCCACGCCCCTGATGCCGACACTCGGCGCTGCCTTCGCGATCTTTGCGGCACTCACACTGGCCAGCGAGGCCGGCTACCTGCGCGCAGCCGAGGGGTTGGTGAGCGACGAGGCGGCCGCGGCCTCCCGCCTGGCATGGGCGGCGACAAGTCCGCGAGTCCAGTCGGAGCCGATTCATGCGGCACTGCTGGACTACTTGCAGACCACGCGTGCCAGGGAGTGGGAGGCTGCAGCAGCGGCGTCCGGTGACGACCCGGCCACCGCTCGCGCGATCGCACGGCTGGAGCGGAGTGTGCGCGCCGAGGCGGCCCGGCCCGAGGTGGGAACCCCGACAGGCACGGAGCTGGTGGTTTCCATGGACGGTGTCACCAGTAGTCGTCGCGCCCGCGTTGCGGCCGCCTCGCGCGACGTTCCCGCGCTCTACGTCGTCACGCTTGTGGTCAGCGGACTGGCCTTGATCGTGAACTCCGGCGCACTGGTCTTCCGCAGCAGCCTGCGAACGTCACTGCTGATCGTAGGTGTTGCGAGTGTGGTCGGGCTGAGCCTGGCGTTGCTCTTCGCACTCAGCGCGCCCTGGAGCGGACCGTTCATCGTCAGTGGGCATCCACTCGACGCCGTCATCGGGGACCTGAAGTCCGGCTTCTTCGACGGCGGGCCGTAGGCGACGGGCGCGATCAGTACGCCGACAACTGCTCACCGGCGGCCGTGACCTGCGGCCGCCTAATCGATCAACGCCCTGACCTGCTGTCGACGTTGGTCGCCATTGAGCGCCCTTTCACGGCCCCAGAACGGCCCGGGAGGGCGCACATGCGTGAGCACCGCATTGGGAGTTCGAGCGCGGCTCTGCTCCGCCTGCCGGAGCGTGCAGTCGTAGGCGGCATCGGATCCTTCGACATCTGCCCGGATCCGCGGTCGTCTGGCAGCGTTGATGTCAGGTGGTGATGTCAGCCGCCGCGGGAGGGGTGGCTTCGCCATATGGGGCGAGTGAGATCCCGTCGCATCACAGCCCAGGGTCTATGAGTCGGCGTACTCGCCGTAGCGGATTGGCCGACCACGCCGCGTATTCTGGCGCCGAATGCGGTCTGCCATATCTGAAATTAAGCTGGGTTGGGGACGCCGCTCTTCATGGAGGTGAGAGGCCGTGCCGACCTACGTCACGCTGCTGAGCTGGACCGACCAGGGGATTCGCGCCTACAAGGACACCGCGGAGCGGGCTGACGCTCTCGCCGCAGCGCTACAGAAGCTCGGGGCGAAGCTCGTGAACATTTATTGGACTGTCGGTCCGTATGACATCGTGGGCATTGTCGAGGCGCCCGACGACGAAACCGCCGCCGCAGCGCTCCTGCAGCTCAGTGGGATGGGCAACGTCCGCACCACGACCCTGCGGGCCTTCGGTCGAGAAGAGGTTGAAGGCATCATCGCCAAGGCCACCGCATGAGGACCTGCGCGCACGTGCCACCAGAGGCGACGCCGCCCCAATCGGCAGGTTCCGGCGTAGCTCCCTTGCGAGCCTGCGGTCCGCCGTTGTGATCCTTGATGCAGGCAGCCAAGGCTCTGAGGAAGTCTTCGAGCGTACGGTTCTCCCACTTCGAACCCCGGCTGTAGAACTCACCCTGCAGCGCTCGAACATACGCAGCCAGGTCTTCCCGGCTATTCACTTGCTCACGGGGCAACGTCATGGCGTGCACCCTAATGGCTTTGGTCGTGCGGGATCAGTCGCGCGTGATCGTTGATGTCGGCTGTGGCTAGCCTGCCCAGGTACACGCGGGCGGTGTGGAGAGAGTTTGAGGTCTGGCCCTTGGGGTGAGAGACCGGGGTCCGTACGCTGGTTGCGGATCGGGCTGGCTCCTCGCCTCGACCGGCCGGACGACGGTGACGGCGCGGCCGGCGCGCTCGTACCGGACAACTGAGACGGAAACTGAGACGAACGGCAGTAGGGCGGCCTTCCTGGGGAAGACCGCCCTACTCGTATCCCCTGGTGAGGGGCATGGAGGCGGTGACCGGAATCGAACCGGCGTAACTCGCTTTGCAGGCGAGTCCCTCAACCACTCGGGCACACCGCCATGGTGACCACGTACGAAGACCATAGGCGGGGTGGCCCGGGGGCGGTCAATGACCGGGGCTGGGCTGCAACGTGAAGTTCACGAACGGCCCGGATGGTGGCCGGAAGCGCTTCGGGAGCGGCTCAGGAGCGCGCGACGGCGCGGGAGGGGAAGTCGTGGCTCTGGTGGCCGCCGCTGGCGAGCATGCGGACTTCGCCGCGGTCGCTTATTTCGGCCTGGACGATGCCGGTGTCGTCGGCGTAGACGGGGTAGCCACCGGCACCCTTGCGCTCGGTCTCGATGACGACGACCGTGTCACCCGACGCCGGGAACGTCAGTTCAAAGCTCTTCGCATGCCCCATATCAGACTTTATGCCCACTAATCGGCAGACGACTCATCCAAAAATTCCTCGGCTACCGGACGGAACAGCTCCGGCTCGTCGACCCACGGGTAGTGCCCCACCCCGTGCAGCGGCTGCCAGCGCCCGTGGGGAAAGGACTCGGCCACCACCTTTCCCGCGTGCATCCCGCTCACCGCGTCCCGGTCGCCCGTGATTACCAGCACCGGGCAGGTCACCGCCCGCAGCCGCCGCAGGAGGCCCAGTCGGGTCTGCTCATCCATCCCTTGCCAGAAGCCCGCTCGCGGCACCGGGTTCAGCTGGTCCGCCTCGGCGGCGGCGTGCGCCTGCTGGGGCTCGTCCCAGCGGCCGTACGCCATGGGCGCGATCTTCAGCAGCAGCGCCTTGACCTCGTCGAAGTCGGTGGCCTCCTCCAGGTCGTGCAGGGCCACCATCGCCTCCGGCCACCACGGCTCAGCGGCCCGCTCCTGGAAGATCTCCCGGGCGTCCTCCGGCAGTTCGCCCTGCAGCCGCGAGCCGGGCGTGACCAGGACGAGGTGGGTGAGCCGGTCGCCGTGCGCCGCCGCGTACGCCTGGGCGGTCGCGGCCGCCGCGTCGTGCGCCAGCAGGGCGATGCGTTCCCGGCCGAGGTGCTGGCGCAGGGCCTCCACGTCCTCCGCGAGCCGCGTGAAGGCGTACGACCCGGGGTCCTCCGCCGGGGGCGTGTCGCCGGTGCCCCTGCTGTCGGGGATCACCAGGGTGCGGGTCGCGTCCAGGCTGCCCAGGTTCCCCAGGTAGGCGGCGTCCCTGGCCGGGCCTCCGGCCAGGCAGACGAGGGCGGGGCCCTCGCCGGTGGTGCGGTACGCGATCTCGGCTCCGTCGTACGAGGTGAAGGTCGGCATGCGGTAGGTCTTCCCTGCCGGGCGACCCTAAGTCCAAGGACCGACAGGGCATCAGCCGAACGGCAGGGGTGAAACGGGGATACGCCCCTTACTCTGTCGGGGTGACAACCGCAGAGCCGCAGTCGAACACCGAGCAGACCCGCACGCCCATACCTGCGCCGGACGACGCGACCGTGTGGGGGCGCCCCTATCGGGCCCTCACCCTCGGCATCGTGACCGTCGTCCTGCTGATCGCCTTCGAGGCGACCGCGATCGGGACGGCCATGCCGATCGCGGCCCGGGAGCTGGACGGGCTGGCGCTGTACGCCTTCGCGTTCTCGGCGTTCTTCACGACCTCGCTGTTCGCCATGGTCGTCAGCGGCCAGTGGTGCGACCGCAACGGCCCGCTGCCCCCGCTGGCGGCCGGCATCGGCGGCTTCGCGGCGGGCCTGGTCATCTCCGGCACCGCGCAGTCCATGTGGCCCTTCGTGCTGGGCCGGGCCGTGCAAGGGATCGGCGGCGGCCTCCTCATCGTCGCCCTGTACGTGGTCGTGGGCCGCGCCTACCCCGAGCGGCTGCGGCCGACGATCATGGCGGCCTTCTCCGGGGCGTGGGTCGTCCCGTCGATCGTGGGCCCGCTGGTGTCGGGGACGGTCACCGAACAGCTCGGCTGGCGCTGGGTGTTCCTGGCGATCCCGGCGCTCGTCGTCGTACCGCTGCTCACCGCGCTGCCGGCGCTGCGGCGCCTTGACGCGGCGGGCACGGACGGGGGCGTGGCGGGGGCCGGGGCTCCGATGGACCGGCGCCGGTTGCGGCTGGCGGGCGGCATCGCGCTGGGCGCGGCGCTGCTTCAGTACGCGGGCCAGGATCTGCGCTGGGTGTCGCTGGTCCCGGCCGCCGCCGGGGCCGCGCTGCTTGTGCCGTCGGCCTTGCGGCTGCTGCCGCGCGGTACGTTCCGGGCGGGGCGGGGGCTGCCGGCGGTGGTGCTGCTGCGCGGGGTCGCGGCCGGTACGTTCATCGGGGCCGAGAGTTTCATCCCGCTGATGCTGGTCACCCAGCGCGGCCTCTCCCCGACCCTCGCCGGGCTTTCGCTGGCCGGGGGCGGCGTCACGTGGGGCCTCGGCTCGTATCTGCAGAGCCGCCCCCGTCTTGAGCCGCACCGCGACCGCCTCGTCCGGGCCGGCATGATCCTCTCCGCCCTCGCCATCGCCGGCGCCGGGCTCACCCTCCTCCCCGGCGCCCCCGTCTGGACCGCCGCCCTCGCCTGGGTCGTCGGCGGCCTCGGCCTCGGCCTCGTCATCGCCTCCCTCAGCGTCCTCCTCCTCCGTCTGTCGCCCCCCGCCGAGGCCGGTGCCAACTCCGCCGCGCTCCAAGTCAGCGACGCCCTCTCCAACGTCATCCTCGTCAGCGCCACGGGCACGGCCTTCGCCGCGCTCGGCGGCGCCGCGCACGCTGCGGCGTTCGCCGCGGTCTTCCTCCCCCTCGCCACGATCGCTCTCACGGGCACCTGGGTCGCTGCCCGCCTCCGCCCCGCGGCCTGACGCTGCGGCGCCGTTGCGCCTGCGGCAGGCCCTTCCCACCCGACCACCCGTGCGGCTGAGTGGGCAGATGCGGGTCCACCTGTGGGTGGTTGCCCGCCGTCGGCGTCTACCTGGTTGTGGCCACCCGTTCCGCAGTGGCGAGCGAAGCGAGATGGGGGCACCTCCCAGACGGAGTCTGGGGGGAGGGTGGGCACAACCGACCACGGACCTGCAGCCGAACACTCCACCCGGGGGTCCAGGGGGCTTGCCCCCGGTTTCGGGACGGGGCGGGGTGGGGGAGAGCAACCGTGCCGGGCACCGCCCGGCGATTGTGACCCGTGTCGCACATGCGACGGACGCGGCGGCGTTCTGCCGGAGTGGCGGCCGGGGCGCCGGTAGGCTGGCCGGGTTTTCGTACGTAAGCCCCGAACGTAAGCCCCGCGCGGAAGCCCTGAACGCGGGCCCCGACCGACATACCGGAGACCGTGACTACCACCGCAGCCACATCCAGCGGCGCCCATTCGCACAGCTTGTCCCCGGCCTTTCCTGGCCGTGCCCCGTGGGGTACGGCGGGGAAGCTGAGAGCGTGGCAGCAGGGCGCGATCGACCGCTATGTCGCGACGCAGCCGCGCGACTTCCTGGCCGTGGCGACGCCGGGGGCCGGGAAGACGACGTTCGCGCTGACGTTGGCGTCGTATCTGCTGCACAACCACCTCGTGCAGCAGATCACGGTGGTCGCGCCGACCGAACACCTGAAGAAGCAGTGGGCGGAGGCGGCGGCGCGGATAGGGATCAAGCTGGATCCGGAGTACAGCGCGGGGCCGGTGAGCCGGGAGTACCACGGGGTGGCGGTGACGTACGCGGGTGTGGGCGTTCGGCCGATGCTGCACCGGAACCGGTGTGAGAGCCGGAAGACGCTCGTGATTCTGGACGAGATCCATCACGCGGGCGACAGCAAGTCGTGGGGCGAGGCGTGCCTGGAGGCGTTCGAGCCGGCGACCCGCCGACTGGCCCTCACGGGTACGCCGTTCCGGTCGGACACGAACCCGATCCCCTTCGTGACGTACGAAGAGGGGAACGACGGCATCCGCCGGTCCTCCGCCGACTACACGTACGGCTACGGCAACGCGCTCGCGGACGGCGTCGTGCGCCCGGTCATCTTCCTCTCCTACAGCGGCAACATGCGCTGGCGCACCAAGGCGGGCGACGAGATCGCCGCCCGCCTCGGCGAGCCGATGACGAAGGACGCGATCGGCCAGGCCTGGCGCACCGCGCTCGCGCCCACCGGCGACTGGATCCCGAACGTGCTGCGGGCCGCCGACCAGCGGCTGACGGAGGTCAGGAAGGGGATCCCGGACGCGGGGGCGCTGGTGATCGCGACGGACCAGGACTCGGCGCGGGCGTACGCGAAGCTGATCAAGGAGATCACCGGGCACAAGGCGACCGTGGTGCTGTCGGACGACCCGGGTTCGTCGAAGCGGATCGAGGACTTCGGGGCGAGCGACGACCGGTGGATGGTCGCGGTCCGGATGGTGTCGGAGGGCGTCGACGTCCCCCGCCTCGCGGTCGGGGTGTACGCGACGACCATCTCCACCCCCCTGTTCTTCGCACAGGCCGTGGGCCGTTTCGTACGGTCGCGTCGCCGGGGCGAGACGGCGTCGGTGTTCGTGCCGACGATCCCGATGCTGCTGGAATTCGCCAACGAGATGGAGGTCGAGCGTGACCACGTGCTCGACAAGCCGAAGAAGGACGGCGGCGACGAGGACATCTACGCCGAGGAGGACAAGCTCCTCGCGGAGGCGGAGCGCGAGCAGGACGAGGACACCGGCGACCAGGAGCAGTTGCCCTTCGAGGCGCTCGAGTCCGACGCGGTTTTCGACCGGGTGCTGTACGACGGCGCCGAGTTCGGCATGCAGGCGCACCCGGGCAGCGAGGAGGAGCAGGACTACCTCGGCATCCCCGGGCTGTTGGAGCCGGACCAGGTGCAGATGCTGCTGCAGAAGCGGCAGGCCCGGCAGATCGCACACAGCCGCAAGAAGCCGGACGCGGAGGCCGACCTGATCGAACTCCCCGCCGAGCGGCGCCCGATCGTCACCCACAAGCAGCTCCTCGAACTGCGCAAGCAGCTCAACACCCTGGTCGCCGCCTACAACCACCAGAGCGGCAAGCCGCACGGTGTGATCCACAACGAGCTACGCCGGGTGTGCGGCGGCCCGCCGAGCGCGGAGGCCACGGCGGGGCAGCTGGGCGAGCGCATCAAAAAGGTCCAGGAGTGGGCGACGAGGATGCGGTGACCGGCGTCACATGCCGGAAGTATGCGTTCATTCGTATAAAACCTGACCGGATTGTGGACGGTGTCTTCCGCTGAGCGGTACCGAGTGGATAGCGTGCCGCTCACGCAACGCGCTCCGTGTCATCGCAGTCTCGGAGCGCAGCCGGTACCCACCGCCAAACCGGCGGCATCTCCGCGCTCTGCCGCGGGACCGGCGGAGGAGACGCCGCCACTCACGAGAAGGGGGCGTCGTGACCGCGGAGACCTCTCAGACGCTCGACCGGGGCCTCAGAGTCCTCAAGCTGCTCGCCGACACCGACCACGGGCTCACCGTCACCGAACTGGCGGCCAAGCTCGGGGTCAACCGGACGGTCGTCTACCGGCTGCTCGCCACGCTGGAGCAGCACGCCCTCGTACGACGTGATCTCGGCGGCCGCGCCCGCGTGGGCCTCGGCGTGCTCCGGCTCGCCCACCAGGTGCACCCGCTGCTGCGCGAGGCGGCCCTCCCGGCGCTGCGCTCGCTCGCCGAGGACATCGGCGCCACTGCCCACCTCACCCTTGTCGACGGCACCGAAGCGCTCGCCGTCGCCGTCGTCGAGCCCAGCTGGACCGATTACCACGTGGCCTACCGCACCGGCTTCCGCCACACCCTGGAGCGCGGCGCCGCGGGCCGAGCGATCCTGGCGGGGCGGGGTGTCCACCCGTACGTACCGGAGCAGCGGTGTGTCGAAGGGCAGCCCGGCTTCGTGCTGAGTCAGGGCGACCTGGAGGCGGGGGCGAGCAGTGCGGCCGCGCCGCTGCTCGGGGTGACCGGTATCGAGGGCAGCGTGGGCGTCGTCATGCTCGCGGACGCGATACCCGAGCGGGTCGGGCCGCGTGTGGTCGAGGCGGCCCTTGAGGTGGCCGATGCACTGCGCTAGTGGCCGCGTGAACTAGATTCTCCCCATGTCTTTCGCCGCCGCCGCTGCCTCACCCCGGAACCGGGTCCTCGCCGTCTGCGCCGCCCTGGTGATCGCCCTGCTCGCGGTGGCGGCCCTGGCGCCGCTGCCGGTGTCGATCGTCGTGCCCGGGCTGACGGCGGACGTCCTGGGCACGAACAAGGGCCAGCAGGTGATCACCATCACCGGCACCACGACCCGTAGGACCACCGGACAGCTGCGGATGACGACGATCGCGGCGACCCAGCCGGACGCGAGCGTGCACTTCAGCGACATCGTCAAGGCGTGGTTCGCCAAGGACGAGGCGGCGATGCCGCGCGACGCCGTCTATCCGACCGGCGGGACCGTCCAGGAGATCGAGAAGCACAACCAGGCCGAGATGACCCAGTCCCAGGACGCCGCGACCGCCGCCGCCCTCGGCCACCTCGGCCTGTCCCCCTCCAAGGTCAAGGTCAGCCTGCACCTCGCCGACGTCGGCGGACCCAGCGCCGGGCTCATGTTCACGCTCGGCATCATCGACAAGATCAACGGAAACGGCTCCGGCGGCGACCTCACCGGCGGCAAGAAGATCGCCGGCACCGGCACCATCACCACGAGCGGCACGGTCGGCGCCGTCGGCGGCGTCCCCCTCAAGACCCAGGCCGCGCGGCGGGACGGCGCCACCGTCTTCATCGTGCCCCAGGGCGAGTGCTCGGACGCCCAGGCCGAACTGCCCTCCGGGCTCCGCCTGGTCCCCGTCACCACCCTGGACAGCGCGATCAGCGCCCTCAAGGCCCTCAACGGCGGCGGGGGCAAGGTCCCCAGCTGCTGAGGAGCCCCGGCCGGGCGCGCGGAGGTCCGCGCGGCAGTCAGCCGCCCTCCTTGATGAAGCCCTCCTTGACCAGCCAGCGCTTGGCGACCTGGTGCGGGTCGTCGCCGTCCACATCCACCTGGCCGTTGAGCTCCTGGGCGACCGAGGTCGTGAGCTTCTTCGTGATCGGGTCCAGCAGCCCCCGGATCGCGGGCCACTTGTTCAGGGCCTTCGTGTTGACCACCGGGGCCGCGTTGTAGTTCGGGAAGAACCTCTTGTCGTCCTCCAGGACGTCCAGGTTCAGTGACTTGATCCGGCCGTCGGTGGTGAAGACCTCACCCAGCAGGCACGAATTGCTCTTGGCGACTTGCGTGTAGATGATCCCGGTGTCCATCTTCTGCGTCTGGGAGGCCGGGATGCTCATGCCGTACGCCTTCTCCATGCCCGGCAGGCCGTCCTCGCGGGCGGCGAACTCGTTCTCGACGCAGAGAGTCACCGCCTTGGGGCCCTTCTTCGCCAGGGCGGCGACATCGGACAGCGTCTTCAGCTTGTACTTCTTGTTGTTGGCCTTGCTGATCGCCAGCGCGTAGGTGTTGTTGAGCGAGGACTGCGGCAGCCAGGTCAGGCCGTTCTTGAGGTCCTCGTCGTGGACGGCCTGCCACTGCTTCTGCGGGTCGGCGATGGGCTTGGTGTGGCCGAGATACGTGATCCAGGCGGTGCCGGTGTACTCGTACATGGCGTCGGCCTGGCCCTTACGGACCGCCTCCCGGGCGCCGATGGAGCCCTGGATGCTGGTGCGGTCCAGGACCTCGGCGCCGGCGGCCTTGAAGGCGAGGCCGATCATCTGGCCTAGGATGATGTTCTCGCTGAAGCTCTTCGAGGTGACGGTGAGGGAGGCGCCCTTGAGGGGCAGGCCCGTGCTGATGGAGCCGGGGGTGACGTTGTCCGTCATGGGGCTGCCGCTCTTGAGGCCGCAGGCGGCCAGGGCGGTGGCCAGCGTCAGGGCGCACGCCGCATACCGTACGGCCGCAGACCGCCCTACGCGGCGCATCAGCCCAACTCCAGGCCGCGCGGGCGCATGACGGCCTCCACGAGGGAGGCGAGCCAGTCCACGAACAGGGCCAGCACCACGGTGAGTACGGAGCCGAGGATGAGCACCGGCATGCGCTGGGTGACGATGCCCGAGGTGATGATGTCGCCGAGGCCTCCGCCGCCGCCGAAGGTGGCGAGCGTGGCGGTGCCGACGTTGAGGACCAGCGCCGTCCGAACGCCCGCGAGGATCAGCGGTACGGCCAGGGGGAGTTCGACCCGTGTCAGGGTCCCCAGCGCCGACATGCCGATGCCGCGAGAGGCGTCCACCAGGGTGGGGTCGATGGCCTTGAGCCCGGCGACGGTGTTGGACAGCACGGGCAGGACCGCGTAGATGACCATGCCGATGATGGCCGTACGGGCGCCGATGCCGAGCCAGATGACCAGGAGCGCCAGCAGGCCGATGGCCGGGGTGGCCTGGCCGATGTTGGCAAGGGCGGTGACGCCGGGGGCGGCGCGGCGCAGGCGTCGCCGGGTGAGGCCGATGCCGAGCGGGATGGCGATGACGAGCACCCAGAAGGTGGAGATGGCGGTGAGCTTGATGTGCTGCCACACCCGCAGCCGGACGGTGTCGCCGACAACGGAGTTCTCGGCGATCGCGTCCAGAGGGATGTTGGTGAACCACAGATATGTCGCCAGCAGTGCCAGCGCCAGCACCACCGGCGTGATCACGGCCTTCCGCCAGGTCAGCCGGCGTGGCGGGCGCTCGGCCACGAAGCCGCGCTCCGCCTCGAGCCCCGGCTCGGGCTCCTCCTGGGTCTTCCGGGGCTGCGGGGTGCCGGGTGAGCTCACGCCCGCTCCCCGGGTTCGCCGCCGGCGTCCTCCTGCTCGGACCTGGTCTGCGGGGCCCGGGTCTCCTCCAGGTCGTGGTGGTGCTCGATCGCGTTGAGGCGGTCGGCCTCCAGCATCTCGTGCACGGAGTTCATCAGTGTCTCCATGTCCACGACGCCGATGAAGTCCCCGCGCCGCCCGGTCACCGCGACCCGCCCGCTGCTGTCGAGGAGCACCGCCTCCAGGGCGTCGCGCAGCGTCGCGTCCATGGTCACCGTGTCCTGCACCATCGTGCCGGCCCGCGCCAGCGAGCCCTTGGCCCGCATCAGGTCGCCGCGCCGCAGCCATTTGTAGGGCCGCCCCCGCCGGTCGAGCAGCAGCAGCTCGTTGGTGTTCGTCCCCCGCAGCCGGTCGAAGACGGACTGCAGCGTGTCGTCCACGCTCGCGGTCGGGAAGTCGGCGATGCCCACGTCCCGCACCCGGGTGAGATTGAGTCGCTTGAGCGCGGCACCCGCCCCCACGAAGCCCGAGACGAAGTCGTCGACCGGGTTGGTGAGGATCGCCTCCGGGGTGTCGAACTGCGCGATGTGCGAACGCTCCCGCAGCACCGCGATCCGGTCGCCGAGCTTGATGGCCTCGTCGAAGTCGTGCGTCACGAAGACGATGGTCTTGTGCAGCTCGTGCTGCAGCCGGATCAGCTCGTCCTGCAGATGATCGCGTGTGATGGGGTCCACCGCGCCGAACGGCTCGTCCATCAGCAGCACCGGCGGGTCCGCCGCGAGCGCCCGCGCCACGCCCACCCGCTGCTGCTGACCACCCGACAGCTGCCGCGGATACCGCCCGTGGAACTCCCTCGGGTCCAGCCCCACCAGGTCCAGCATCTCCTCGACCCGGTCCTTCACCCGCGCCTTCGACCACCCGACCATCTTCGGTACGAGGGCGATGTTCTCGGCCACCGTCATGTGCGGGAACAGCCCCGAGGACTGGATCGCGTAACCGATCTTCCGGCGCAGCTTCACCGGGTCGATGTCGGTGACGTCCTCGTCGTTGATCCGGATCCGCCCGGAGGTCGGCTCGATCAGCCGGTTGATCATCTTCAGGGTGGTGGACTTCCCGCAGCCCGACGGCCCGACGAGGATCACCGTCTCGCCCGCCTTGATCTCCATGCTGACGCTGTCCACCGCCGACTCCGGGTGGCCCGGATAGCGTTTGGTCAGGTTCTCCAGCACGATGGCGGCGCCCTCAGGCACGGATACCCCCGGGGATGGTCAGGCGGCCGACCAGTACGTACGCGGCGTCGAAGAGCAGCGCGAGGATGACGATGCCGAGTGTCCCGGCGAGCACCTGGTTGAGCGCGTTCGCGCTGCCCAGCGAGGCGATCCCCCGGAAGATCTCATTGCCGAGCCCGGGCCCGGAGGCGTACGCCGCGATGGCCGCGATGCCCATCAGCATCTGTGTCGACACCCTGATCCCGGTCAGGATCGGCGGCCACGCCAGCGGCAGCTCCACCCGCAGCAGCCGCGCGAGCCGCGACATGCCGATGCCCCTCGCCGCGTCCACCAGGGTCGGGTCGACCCCGCGCAGCCCCACGATGGCGTTACGGACGATCGGCAGCAGCCCGTACAGCACCAGTGCCGTCACGGTCGGCGGCACGCCCAGCCCCAGCGGCGGTACCAGCAGACCGATCAGGGCGAGGGAGGGGATGGTCAGGATGGTCGCGGTCGAGGTGATGGCCATGTTCCCGGCCCAGTCGCTGCGGTAGGTGAGGACGCCGAGGACCACGCCGACGACGGTGGCGATCACCATGCACTGGAAGACGGCACTGGCATGCTGATACGCATCGATCAGCAACTGCTGATGCCGGTTGCCGAGGTACTCCCAGAAATTCACGTCTCCTCCGCCGCTGCCTGCTCCACCAGCGGGATGATCCGCAACGGAACCGGATTTTCCATAACAATCGCCGTGGACGCCCGTACAATGCCATCAAAGCCCACAACCCGGTCGATCACGCGTTGAAGATCCGCGTTCGACCGCGCCACCAGCCGGCACAGCATGTCCCCGTGCCCGGTCGTCGTGTGCAGCTCCAGCACCTCCGGTACGCCCACCAAATACGCCCGTACGTCCGTGCCTTGCCCCTGCTTGATCTCCAGCGTCGCGAACGCCGTCACCGGATACCCCAGCGCCGCCGGATCCACCTGCGGCCCGAACCCCCGGATCACCCCATTGGCCCGCAGCCGGTCCAGCCGCGCCTGCACTGTCCCGCGCGCGACGCCGAGCCGCCGCGACGCCTCCAGCACGCCGATCCGCGGCTCGTCGGCGAGAAGCTTGATGATCCGGCCGTCCAGCTCATCGATCCCCATGTACATGACTCCGTTGCTCATGTGCCCGGTTGATTTCATATTTCGCTGTACATAGTGTCCAGCGATTGGGTGAACCATTGCGCACCATGAACTTCGTGGCCATGCCCGGCAACCGGAGATCTTCACCAAGCCTGTTCAGGATCGCCCGGAGGTCTTCTTCGAAATGATCCAGCGACACGGTTCGATGGTCGTTGGCAAGGGCTTACCTGACGGCCCTCTTCGAGGTGATCAACGATCGCCTCAACCGCCGCAAAAGCGCCGGGTCGTGCCTCCACGGGGGAGGGGCATGGTCCGGCGCTCTGCGTGTGCGCAGTAGGCGTGCCCGAACCGCAGCCGCCGGTCGGCGACAGCGGCGGTGAGGTAGCGGTCGACCTCGGGGAGCGTGCAGCAGGGGTCAAGTTTGACGTGGTCGTCTGACCTTGCCGGGTGAACAGCCTGACCGCTTCGTCCCCTGCGCCGCCGTGGCGCGTGTGCGGCACGCCTTACCCGTCGAGGATCTTCCGCGCGCAGCACGCGGGTGCGAGGCTGGACGTATGGGCGACCTTATTGATCAGCTGCGCGCGGGACTGCCGGACGACGCGATCCTCACCGACCCCGACGTCACGACGTCGTACGCCAACGACATGGCGAGCTTCTGCCCTTCGGGCGCTCCGGCGGTCGTGGTGCTGCCACGGACCACCGAGCAGGTGCAGCACGTGATGCGTACCGCCACCGTTCTGCGGGTCCCGGTGGTGCCGCAGGGGGCGCGGACGGGGCTGTCCGGGGCGGCGAACGCGTCGGAGGGGTGCATCGTGCTGTCGCTCACCAAGATGGACCGAATCCTGGAGATCAATCCGGTCGACCGGGTGGCGGTCGTGGAGCCCGGGGTGGTCAATGCCGTGCTGTCCCGGGCGGTGGCGGAACAGGGGCTGTACTACCCGCCGGACCCGTCGAGCTGGGAGCAGTGCACGATCGGCGGGAACATCGGCACGGGCTCGGGGGGCCTGTGCTGCGTGAAGTACGGGGTGACCGCCGAATACGTACTGGGCCTGGAGGTGGTCCTGGCCGACGGCCGGCTGCTGAAGACGGGCCGCCGGACGGCGAAGGGGGTCGCCGGGTACGACATGACGCGGCTCTTCGTGGGGTCGGAGGGCAGCCTGGGAATCGTGGTCGAGGCGACCCTCGCCCTGAAGCCCGTGCCACCGTTGCAGCTGGCGCTCGCCGCCGAGTTCCCGTCCGTGGCGGCGGCCTGTGATGCGGTGTGCGCGATCATGGCCGGAGGCCACGTACCGTCGCTGCTGGAGCTGATGGACTCCACGACGATCAGGGCCGTGAACGACCTGGCCAACATGGGGCTGCCGGATAGCACCGAGGCACTGCTGCTCGCCGCTTTCGACACGCATGACCCGGGAGCGGATCTGGCGGCGCTGGGGGAGCTGTGCACAGCAGCCGGAGCGACCCAGGTGGTCCCGGCTGAGGACGCGGCGGAGTCGGAAATGCTGCTCCAGGCGCGCCGGATGTCGTTTCCGGCGCTGGAGCGGATCTCGTCGGCGACGATGATCGACGATGTCTGCGTTCCGCGCAGCGCGCTGGGCGCGATGCTCGACGGGGTGGCCGGGATCGCGGAGAAGTTCGGCCTGACCATCGGGGTGTGCGCGCACGCCGGGGACGGCAACACGCACCCCGTGGTCTGTTTCGACGCCGCCGACCCCGATGAGTCCCGGCGGGCGCGGGAGTCGTTCGACGAGATCATGGCGCTCGGCCTGGAGCTGGGCGGCACGATCACCGGCGAGCATGGCGTCGGCGTACTGAAGAAGGAGTGGCTGGCCCGCGAACTGGGCCCGGTGGGGGTGGAGATGCAGCGCGGGATCAAGGAGGTCTTCGACCCGCTCGGCATTCTCAACCCGGGCAAGCTCTTCTGACGCGCGGTCGGCTGTCACCACGCCGGCTGTCACGCCTCCGGCGTCGTTTCGTCCTCCCTGCGCCAGGGATCGCGCAGCCACAGCTCGTCGCGCGGGGTCGTGGGCATCAGCAGCTCGCTCAGCCAGTCGTCCAGGGCGATCTGGTCCTGCTCCGTGCCCGGCGGAACGAGACGCAGCGTGCGCTCCAGCCAGGCCGCGACGGGCGACGAGGACGCCTCCAGCAGGGCGTTGCCGTCCGGGGAGCTGAGCGCCACGCAGATGACGCTGCGGCCGTCGGCCTTTGTGGGCCAGACGCGTACGTCGCCGTGGCCGCAGGGCCGGAAGACGCCCTCGACCAGCAACTCGCGGGCAAAGGTCCAGTTGACGTGGGAGTCGGAGCCGACGTGGAAGGTGATGTGCACGGCGAAGGGATCGTCCGAGCGGTAGGCCAGCTTGGCCGGTACGGGGATGCTGCGCTCGGGCGACAGCACCAGATGCATTTCGAGTTCGCGTTCCACCACGGTGTGCATGAAGCGTCGTCCTTTCCTCGGCGCGGCGGCCCTTTGCGGTCTTGCCGCGCAGCGGGTGCTGCCATGGGGCCCGCACCGGGAGAGAGCGCATACAGCTCTCACCATTACGCGGCTTCGCGGGATCGGGAGGATTTTTCTTGAAGGAGGCGCGGCGGCGGTATCCATGGGGTAAGCACGTGGGGGTGGTTCCGGCGAAGGGCGGGGCCCGGACGGCCCCCGTGTCTGATAAATGTGGACCTCGCACCCCTCACCCACCCCCACGCCCACCAATACGGCCGAGCAGATACGGGACGTACGGACGATGACCTCCCCCACTCCGGGCTACTATCCGGACCCGTCCATTCCTGGCTACATCCGGTACTGGAACGGCTCTTCCTGGGTTCCCGGTACGAGCCGGCCGGCGCCGCAGCCCGGGGAGGACGTGGTGCCGCCGCGCTCCGCGCGTACGCCCGCCATGGAGGAGTCGGGGCCGATGTTCCTCGACGAGGATCCGGAGGCGCCGGCCGCCGAATTCCCGGCCGCCGGGAGTCCTGCCGCCGAGGCCCCCGCCGCCGAGGCCGGGCCGTCCACCGCATGGCCCGAGGCAGGCGCGCCCGCTTCCGCCCCCGCACGGACCCCGGAATCCTCCCCCGCACGGTCACCCGCTCCGGCCCCGGCCCCAGCCCCCGCCCCGGCCGCCGTGGCGCCCCGCCCCGCCGTGCCGGC
>NZ_RJVR01000332.1 GCF_003999195.1 Streptomyces soli | reverse complement strand
TGCGGGGCGTGCGGCACGATCCGCGAGAAGCTGCCGCTGAACGTCCGTGAGTGGACGTGCGACTGCGGCATCACCCATGACCGCGACGTGAACGCGGCACGCAACATCAAGGCGGCCGGGCTGGCCGTCTCGGCCTGTGGAGACGGTATAAGACCTCAACGGGAGTCCTCCCGGACGGGGCAGTCGTTGGCGAAGCAGGAAACCCAGCGGGCGACCGCTGGAAACCCCCGCCCTTAGGCGGGGGAGGAAGTCAACAGCTGTTGCTCCTCGACGACGACGACGAGAGGCGAAGGCGGCCGGCGCGGTGCTTGCTGCCGTTGCCATTGCCATTGCCATTGCCATTGCCATTTCCGTTGCCATTGCCGTGGTGCGGGCCGGGGTCCTGCGGGCCGGGCTTGACGAGTTCGTCGAACAGCCCGCGGGCGCGTACGAGTACCGTGCGCAGCTCTTCGGTTGAGCCCTCCCCCTTCTGTGCCCGGATGGCGGCCGACCGCACGTCGCGGTAGGTCTGCGCATATCGGGGCTGGTGGACGGACAGGGCGTCGATCTGCTCGCCGGACTTGGCCTCCGGGTAGCCGCGCTCGTGGACCAGGCGGTCGAGCAGTGCACCGGCCTCGGTGACGGCCTTGGCGGGGGATTCCACGAACTGCTCCTGGACGCCGGTCCATTCGGCCGAGTAGCGCTCCCGGTCCTGCCAGCTCAGCGGCCGGGTCTTGATCTCGCCGTGCCGCCGCAGCCGCTCCTGCAGCTCCTCGTGGGCGGCGGCCGTGTCGCCGTTGTGCCGCTCCACAGCGCGCTCGTACTCGGGGCCGAAGCGCCGCCGCAGGCTGCCCGCGCGGCTGCCGGGCCGTACGATGCCGAATCCGACCGCGGCGACGAGCGCGAGGACGATCACGATCGCGGCGATGATGATGCCGGTTGTCATAGCTGCCTCTCAGGGCTGGACCTTCGGACGGAACCTGTGCCGTTGGGCATCGGGTTGCCGCCAGAACCGCGCTGAAACGCCGGCTACGTCAGGTGACCGTTTCGCCGGGCCTGTATTTGGCGGAGTCCTTCTGGCCACCGGGGCGGTCGGTGTCTCCTCCGCACAACTCGCCGGTGAGCTTGCTGAGTAGCGCCGCGAGTTCGGCGTGGCGGTCGGGGTCCCAGTCGCCGAGCAGATCGGCGAGCACCTTGCGGCGGGCCTCGGTGAGGAGCGCCACGACTTCCTGGCCGCGTTCGGTGAGGACCAGCGGATTGCCCTCGCGGCGGGCGAGATGCCGCTCCTCGACCTCCACCGCCGCCCGTTCGATGACGGCGCGCGGCACGGTGGTCTTCAGGGCGAGGTCCACCGGGTCGGTCGGTCCGGCCTTCCCGATCCGCAACAGCAGCCAGCTGGAGCCGGGGAAGAGGTCGAGCTCGGCCATCTTGGTGATGCGCGTGTACAGGTCGCGCCGGGCATCGCGGCTGCCGAGGATGGAGAGCCCGCGCGCGATCTCGTCCAGCGAGGAGCGTTCGACGGGGTTGGTGCCGATGGTCTCGCTCGCGTCGGGGACGGTCACCGAGCCGCGCAGCGGCTCCTCCTTGAGGAACCACGCCAGTACGAAAGCGACGAGGACCACCGGGACCGCATAGAGGAACACATTCGTGATCGCGGTGGAGTACGCGTGCAGCACGGCGGGCCGCACGTCCGCCGGGAGCCGGCCGACCGCGCGCGGGTCGGAGGTGATGACCGACGGGTTGAAGCCGGCCGGGAGGGGCTTGCCCACCAGGGCCGCAGCGATTTTGTTGCCCAGCGTGTTGGAGAAGATGGTGCCGAAGACCGAGACGCCGAAGGACGCGCCGATCGAGCGGAAGAAGGTCGCCCCGGACGTGGCCGCGCCCAAATTCTCGTAGCCGACGGCATTCTGCACGGCGAGGATCAGCACCTGCATGACCAGGCCGAGCCCGAAGCCGAAGACGACGAAGTAGCCGCTCATCACCCAGGTGCTGGTGAACTCGTCGAGCCGGTGCAGGAGGAACAGGCCGACGGCGGTGACCGCCGTGCCCAGGATCGGGAAGATCTTGTAGTGGCCGGTACGGGAGACGATCTGACCGGAGCCGGTCGACGCCACGAGCATGCCGATCACCATCGGGATCATGTGCACGCCGGACAGGGTCGGCGAGTATCCGTGCACCACCTGGAGGAAGGTGGGCAGGAAGGTCATCGCCCCGAACATCGCGAAGCCGATGACGAAGGAGATCACCGAGCAGAGCCAGAAGGTGCGGATCCGGAAGAGGCGCAGGGGCATGACGGGTTCGACGGCGCGGATCTCGATGACGATGAAGACGCCGATCAGTACGCAGCCGAGCACCGCAAGGCCGATGATCTGCGGGGAGCCCCAGGCCCAGGTCGTACCGCCGAGGGATGCCATGAGGACCAGGGAGGTCGCGGCGGCGGCGACCGCGGCCATGCCCAGGTAGTCGATGCGGTGGGTGGTACGGCGTGCCGGGATGTGCAGGACGGAGGCGATGACGGCGAGGGCGATCAGGCCGATGGGCAGGTTGATGTAGAAGACCCAGCGCCAGCTGAGGTTGTCCACGAACACCCCGCCCAGCAGCGGTCCCAGGACGCTCGACGCACCGAACACCCCGCCGAACACGCCCTGGTAGCGGCCCCGGTCGCGCGGCGGCACGATGTCGCCGACGATCGCCATCGACAGCGCGATCAAGCCGCCGCCGCCGAGGCCCTGCAGGGCGCGGAAGCCGATGAGCTCGGCCATGTTCTGGGAGATGCCGCAGAGGGCCGAGCCGATGAGGAAGAGGACGATGACGGTCTGGAAGAGCTTCTTCCGCCCGTACATGTCGCCGAGCTTTCCCCACAGCGGGGTCGCGGCGGTGGACGCGAGCAGGTAGGCGGTGACCACCCAGGACAGGTGCTGGATGCCGCCGAGTTCGCTGACGATGGTCGGCAGGGCGGTCGAGACGATCGTCTGGTCCAGCGCGGCCAGCAGCAGGCCGAGGGCGAGGGCGCCGATCGCCACGTTCACGCTGTGCTTGGCGGCCGCCGTCGTCGGGCCCTCGGGGGGCGCTTCGGAGGTCGTGTTCTGCGCCACGCCGCGCTCCTCGCCTTGATTCTCCGGTCAATATTCGCACCGATCGACGGTATTGGCGCTATTTGGACAGCCGCCAGGGCGGGGGGTGAGCCTGTGCACTGTCTGTGCCGTCTGCATAATCACAGCGTCCAGGGGAGGTAGGCGGTGGGGACTGACATGACGGAGCGCTGCGCGACGTGCAACGCGCCGGCGGAGGTCGACGGCGGACCCGGCTGCGGCTGCGCCACGCGCGCGGCCCAGCGGGAGGACGCGGTGGCCGAAGCGGCGGACTTCCATCCGCTGCGGGTACGGCCCTATGTGGCGGTCTCCGGTTCGGGTGGGGAGGCAGGCGGCGGCGCCGTTCCCGAGCCGTACGTCGTGGAGCCCGCCGAGGCCGCCGACGCCGCGGCCGCGCTGCCGGAACCGCCCGAGGGCCCGGAGGCGTACGAGACCGATCTGGAGCCGTACGAGGATCCGGACGCCTACGACGACGAGCCCGGCCGGCGCCGCCGGGGGCCGATCATTGTCGCCGCGGCCGCCGCGGCGACCGCTGTCGTCGTCGGCGCGGTCGTCCTCGCCACGCAGCTCCTCACCGGCAGCGACAGCTCCGAGCAGGTCCTGCCGGACAGCGACACCTCCGCGCCCCAGCTGGTCCTTCCCTCCGCCGACACCTCCGTCTCGCGCGGCCCGTCCGCCTCCGCCTCCCGGTCCGCGTCGGCCTCCGCCTCGGCGTCCGCCTCCCGTACCGCCGCTGCGGGCTCCACGGGCGGCGTGTCCGCCTCGCGCTCGCCGTCCCGGTCGGCGAGCACCTCCCCGTCGCCGCGCCGCTCCGCCACGCCGACCTCGCCCCCCGTCCTCCGCATGGGCGACCACGGCCCCGAGGTGGTCGAGCTCCAGTCGCGGCTCCGCCAGAAATGGTTCTACACCGGCAACGCGGACGGCAACTACACCTCCGCCGTCCGCGATTCCGTCTCCCACTACCAGGCCATCTACGGCGTCAAGGGCGACCCGGACGGCGTCTACGGCGCCAATACGCGGGCCTCGCTGGAGTCGCATTCGACCTATCCGTAGGCCCCCCGGGACGGGCCGGGTGACAGAATCGGCCCGTGGTGACAGACGGTTTCGGCCCGGTGGAGTTCCAGCTCGTCCTGCTCCGCCGCATGGCGGACCACCAGCCCGCCCTGGTCGAGGACGCCCTCCGCACGCTCGGCGCGAGCCACGCCGACCTCCGCGAGGCGAACCGCCGCTGGCAGGCATGGGGCCACGGCCGCCACGGGCCCCGGGGTGAGCGGCGGTACCGGATGGCACTGGACGAGCCGGAGGCGGAGGAGACGCGCCGGGTGGGCGATCTGACGTTCCGGGCGCTGCGGTGGCCCGTACCGCTGTGGCCGAGCCTGCGCTTCGAGGTGCTGTGCGCGCCACGAGGGGGCGCGACGTGGAACGAGTGGCTGATCCGCGCCCCGGGCGCGGCCGGCCCGGCGCTGCGTACGACCGAGGATCTGAAGCCGTGGTCGTGCACGGTCGACGAGGTGGCCAGGGCGTTCGCGCCCGCCGAGCCGATGGAGGGCGACGCGCCCAGCCGCTGGCGGCTCGGGTTCACCGACCCCGAGGACGGCGCGGCGCGCGTGGCGCACTTCACATGGGGACTGCTGCAGTACGTGGACTGATCCCCGCCATACATCCACTGGCCCCCTGCCGTACATGGGACTGACCGCCCGACCCCCCTGGCGTAAAGCCCCCCGGCTTTTGTATCGTGTAGAAACAAAGTGGTTCCGCCCGTTTCCCCTGACCGGCGGGCGGGGCCACTGAGTACCAACGAGGAGCACGTATGCCGCAGTCCACGACCCCGTCCACTGCCGCGCTGTCCGCCCGCGCACTGCTCCTCGACATGGACGGCACGCTGGTCAACTCCGACGCGGTCGTCGAGCGCTGCTGGCGCGGCTGGGCAACACGTCACGGCCTGGACGGCGACGCCGTCATGAAGGTCGTACACGGCCGCCAGGGCTACGCCACGATGGCGGTACTGCTGCCGGACCGCCCCATGGAGCAGAACCTCGCCGAGAACCGCGAGCTGCTCGCCCAGGAGACCGCCGACGTGGACGGCGTCCTGCCGATCGCCGGGGCACCCGCCTTCATGGCCGCCATCCAGACCCTCCCCCACGCCCTCGTCACCTCCGCCGACGACGCCCTCGCCCGCACCCGCATGGGCGCGGCCGGCCTGCCGCTGCCGGAGATCATGGTGACGGCCGAGCGGGTGAGCGCCAGCAAGCCCGACCCCGAGGGCTTCCTGAAGGGCGCGGCCGAGCTGGGCTTCGGCCCGGAGGACTGCGTCGTCTTCGAGGACTCCGCGGTCGGCATAGCCGCCGCCCGAGCCGCCGGAATGCGCGTCGTCGGCGTCGGCCCCCGGGCCGCCACGCACCGCCCGACCGCCCACGTGGACTCCCTGGAGCAGGTGCGGGTCGAGGCCACCGCGGACGGCGGCCTCGTCCTCCACATCGGCTGACCAGCCGTACGTCGCTAGCCGGCGATCGCCTCATAGAGGCTGAAGCCCGCCATCACGACCATCACCGCCGCCGCGATCTTCGTGATCAGCCCCAGCGGCACCCACCTCATCAGCAGCCGCCCGCCGAAGACTCCTATCGCCGCGACCGCCCACAGCGCGAGGACGGCGCCGAGCCCGACCGCGAGCGGGTCGTTGTAGCGGGCGGCGAGGTTCGCGGTCATGATCTGCGTGAGGTCGCCGAACTCCGCGACCAGGATGAGCATGAAGCCGCTGCCCGCCACGTGCCAGAAGCTGCGGTCGGCGGGTTCGCGGATGTCCTCCTCGTCGTCGTCCTTCTTCAGCAGCAGCACGGCCGCCCCCGCGAGGAAGAGCAGGCCCACCACGACCTCGACCAGGCGGTGCGGGAGCAGGGTCAGTACGCTGCCGGCCGCGATGGCCAGGGCGACGTGGACGACGAAGGCGGCGGCGACACCGCAGAAGACGTACGAGGCGCGATAGCGCGTGCCGAGGACCAGACTGGCGAGCGCAGTCTTGTCGGGCAGCTCTGCGAGGAAGACGACGCCGAAGACGATGGCGGCGACGGTGAAGCTGAACACGGACTTGGGTTCCTCATCGGTCGGGCAGCCGCACCGGAGAACCTCGTGTATCTCGTACAAGGCGTCGCTTCGGCACGGCAGCGTTGAACACTGCGGCCGAAGGTCTCGCTGGCGGATGCAGGACATCCGCCTCCGGGCGCCGGGCTGACCAAGGCCAACCAGTATGTCGACGTTCCGGCGAAGAGCTACTCCCCTTCTGCTGCGTTCAGTCTACGCGACGCGTCAGCCGGCCCAGCGCCACCAGCTCCAGGACGACGGCCAGTGACACCGCCTGTACGGCGAGTAGCGCGATCAGTACGAAGAGCTGAACCGCCCCCGCCAGCAAGGGAGATGCCCCGCCGAGCAGCAGGCCCACCATGGCGCCGGGAAGAGTGACCAGGCCCACACTGCGGGTCTGGTCCAGGCCCGGGACGAGGGCGGTGGACGCCGCGGGTGGCGACCGGACCGGCGTGGGCGGCAGGGGCGGCGGCGTTGAGGACGAGCACGGGCACCCCACCACCCTAGGCGGCGTGGCGGGAAAGGCCCCGGATCGGCCGGATTTAGTTGTGCGCGACCTCTCGACATGACGTGTCCATGTCGCCAATCTGTTACCTGCCGCTCGCCCCGAGGAAATGTGGCGGCGACAGGATTTGCCTCGGCTTTACCGCCAAATTACCCCCACACAAAGGGAGTTCGCATGTCCCGAATGGGCACTGCCCTCACTCGGCGCGGCATCTACGCGCGTCGACGACTCAGCCTCATAGCCGCCTTCACCGGACTCATCGCCCTCGTCGGCCTGGTCGGCCCGGCCACCCAGGCCCAGGCCGCGCTGCCCACCCCGGTCAGCGCCGCCACCGCCCGCACCTACCTCGCGTCGCTCACCGTCGCCACCGAGAACCGCACGGGCTACGACCGCACCCTCTTCCCGCACTGGATCACCATCAGCGGCACCTGCAACACCCGCGAGACGGTCCTCAAGCGCGACGGCACGAACGTCGTCACCGACTCCAGCTGCGCCTCCACCAGCGGCAGTTGGTACTCCGTCTACGACGGCGCCACCTGGACCGCCGCCAGCGACCTCGACATCGACCACCTCGTCCCGCTCGCCGAGGCCTGGGACTCCGGCGCCTCGGCCTGGACCACCGCACAACGCCAGGCCTTCGCCAACGACCTGACCAGGCCTCAGCTCATCGCCGTCACCGACAACGTCAACCAGGCCAAGAGCGACCAGGACCCGGCCGAGTGGATGCCTCCGCTCAGCAGCTACGCCTGCACCTACGTCCGCGCCTGGGTCCAGGTGAAGTACTACTACAAGCTCTCGGTCGACTCCGCCGAGAAGAGCAAGCTCAGCTCCGTACTCAGCGGCTGCTGAGCCCGGTGCCGAAGGGTTCCTGACGCGAACTCCCGTTTCGAACTCCTCACGGGAACCCACGCCTCCCCTCCGTCGTCCGTAGTCTTGCGACCGCGACACGAGGGAGGGGAGGCACATCTCATGGCAGCAGAGCTGCGACTGGGCCCGCTGCTCAGATACGCCGACCAGCACAGCGCCACCGTATGGATCGAGGCCGACCGACCCCGCGAGGTCGAGGTCCGCTGTGACGACGGCGCGAGCGGCACCGCCCGCACCTGGCAGATCGCCGGCCACCACTACGCCCTCGTCACCGTCACCGGACTGCGCCCCGGCACCAGCATCCCCTACCGCGTACTCCTGGACGCGGAGCAGGTCTGGCCGCCACCCGACTCGGCCTTCCCGCCCAGCACCATCCACACCCCGGACGACCAGGACAACGGCCTGCGCGTCGCCTTCGGCTCCTGCCGCTGGGCCGCACCACCCTCCGACGGCCACGACCCCATCGGCCCGGACGCCCTCGACACCCTCGCCAAGCAGATAGCCGACGGCACCACTCCCCGCCCCGACGTCCTCCTCCTGCTCGGCGACCAGGTCTACGCCGACGAGACCTCCGCCCCCACCCGCGCCTGGCTCGCCCAGCGCCGCGACCTCAGCGAACCGCCCTGGGACCAGGTCGCCGACTACGAGGAATACACCCACCTCTACTACGAATCCTGGCTCGACCCCGAGATCCGCTGGCTGCTCTCCACCGTCCCCAGCCTCATGATCTTCGACGACCACGACGTCATCGACGACTGGAACACCTCCCACGCCTGGCGCCAGGACATCCGCGAAACCGCCTGGTGGTCCGAGCGCATCCTCAGCGGCCTCACCTCCTACTGGGTCCACCAGCACCTCGGCAACCTCAGCCCCGCCGAACTCGCCACGGACCCCCTCTACACCGCCGTACGCGCCACCGCCGACGGCACCGAAGCGCTACGCGCCTTCGCCGCCCGCGCCGACACCGAACCCGCATCCGTGCGCTGGAGCTACCGCCGCGACCTCGGCCGCGTACGACTCCTCATGGTCGACTCCCGCGCCGCCCGCGTCCTCGACGAGGACCAGCGCGCCATGCTCGACCCCGCCGAACACGACTGGCTCCACCGACAGGCGCTCCCCGACGGCAGCTTCGACCACCTCCTCATCGGCACCTCCCTCCCCTGGCTCCTCCCCCACGCCGTCCACTACGCCGAGGAATGGTCCTCCGCCCTCGCCCGCGGCGAACGCGGCCTCAGCTGGACCGCCCGCGGCGAACGCCTCCGCCAGGCCGCCGACCTCGAACACTGGTCGGCCTTCCGCCACTCCTTCGACGCCCTCGCCCACCTCTTCACCGACATCGGTACGTCGCCCGACGCCCCCGCCACCATCTGCGTCCTCTCCGGCGACGTCCACCACGCCTACACCGCCGAGGCCCACTCCCCCACCGGCGACCTGACCTCCCGCCTCCTCCAGCTCACCTGCTCCCCCATCCACAACCGCGTCCCCGCCTACATGCGCCTCGCCTTCCGCCTCGGCTGGAGCCCCGCCGGCCGCCTCCTCGGCCGCGCCCTCGCCCGCCACGGCCGCCTCTCCCCCACCCCCGTCACCTGGCGCAAACTCACCGGCCCCTGGTTCGGCAACCAACTCATGACCCTCACCCTCCGCGGCCGCACCGCCTCCCTCCGCCTCGACCAGGCCACCCCCCAGGGGCTCCACACGGTCGTCGACACGGAGCTCACCGAGGGGTGACCCGTACGTAAAAAAACAGCTGCCCCCGGCCGGTGGGCCGGAGGCAGCTGCGCGGGTCAGAGGGTGGGCGTGGACGGTTTCGAACCGCCGACATTCGCGGTGTAAACGCGACGCTCTACCACTGAGCTACACGCCCTGAACACGAGTGGTCACCTTACCCTGCCATACCCCCTGCTCAGCAACCCGATACCCTCCCCTCCCCTCTGGGCCCCTCAGGCTCCGTCGGGGTCGCCGAGCAGCCGGACCAGTTCCCGCTCGTCCTCGGGTGCGAGGCCGGAGACGAACCGGGCGAGGACGGTGCGGCGGTCGGACTCGGCGTCGAGGACTTGGCGCATGCGGCGGGCGGCGAGGCCGGCTTCGTCGGCGACGGGGGTGTAGGCGTAGGCGCGGCCGGTGCGGATGCGGGTGAGGGTGCCTTTGTCGTGGAGGCGGGACAGGGTGGTGACGACGGTGGTGTAGGCGGGGGTGCCGGCGATGTGGTGCTGGACCTGGCCGGGGGTGAGGGGGGTGGCGACGGCCCAGAGGGCAGCGAGGATTTCGGACTCCAGCTCCCCATGGGCGCGGCGTGCGGATGTCATGCGGCCGTTCTCCCTGCTTCGGTTGCCCCCTACGATCGCGCAGCAGTTCTACTGGCGGGTAGATGCCGTAGCCGGATTTTGTCAAAAGAACCTTGGTGTGGGCTGTCACTCATTCCTGTCGCGCCGGCGCGGCGGCCGGAGCGGCCGGCTGGGGCCGGCGCCGGGGCTGCGGCTTGAGGCCCCAGGTGGTGACGCGCCAGAGGGCTTCGATGACGATGGCGCGGCTCATCTTGCTCACGCCGTGCTCGCGCTCGACGAAGGTGATCGGCACTTCGGTGACGGTGAAGCCGTGCTGGACGGCGCGGCGCAGCAGGTCGACCTGGAAGCAGTAGCCCTGTGACTGGACCTCGTCGAGGCCGATGCCCTGGAGGGTGCGGGCGCGGAAGGCGCGGTAGCCGCCGGTGACGTCGCGTACGGGGAGGCGGAGCATGAGGCGGGAGTAGGCGCTGCCGCCGCGGGAGAGGAGTTCGCGGGACTTGGGCCAGTTGACGACGCGGCCGCCGGTGACCCAGCGGGAGCCGAGGACGAGGTCGGCGTGGTGCAGGGCGGTGAGCAGGCGGGGGAGCTCTTCGGGGCGGTGGGAGCCGTCGGCGTCCATTTCGACGAGGACGTCGTAGTCGCGGTCCAGGCCCCAGCGGAAGCCGGCGAGGTAGGCGGCGCCGAGGCCTTGCTTGCCGGGGCGGTGGAGGACGTGGACGGCCTTGTCGACGGCGGAGAGTTCGTCGGCGATGTTCCCGGTGCCGTCGGGGCTGTTGTCGTCGGCGACCAGTATGTCCGCGTCGGGCACGGCGGCCCGCACCCTGCCGACGATGGTGGCGATGTTCGCTGCCTCGTTGTAGGTCGGGATGATGACCAGGGCGCGACCTGGGGC
Organism: Streptomyces soli; assembly: GCF_003999195.1. Classification (GTDB taxonomy): domain Bacteria; phylum Actinomycetota; class Actinomycetes; order Streptomycetales; family Streptomycetaceae; genus Actinacidiphila; species Actinacidiphila soli. The sequence goes on along the minus strand of NZ_RJVR01000332.1, from coordinate 3,997 downwards.
CGCGGAATCGTTACTCATGCGGAATGACCTTCTCCTTGATATGACGGAACGGGGACTCCCGGACCTGCATCTACACAGATGTAGTTGATGGCGATGAGGTTGCCCGAGAGGACCACTCCGCATGAACGAGACGGCCGAGGCGGCTTTGCCGCGAATCCTGGCTGCGACGGCCGCCGCGCCTCCACCCGCTGCTTCGGAGGGTGCGCCGCCGCAGTGGCACAGGGGGTTGACCGTGCTGGCGGTCATCAGCCTGTTCATCGGCACCCGGGCCCTGTGGATTCACGCGATGGCCACCCATCCGGTCGTAGCCGGGGTGGTTTCTCTTTGTTACGCCTCGATCCTTATCACCGGCATCCTCGCGCTGTCGGTACGCAGCCGGGCGGCCCTGGCCCGCGTCGATCTGGCCGTACTGCTGACGGCCATAGCCCTGACCCTGTGCGGCTTCGCCGTCTCTCACGGGGGCTCCGACGAGGCTGTGCTGACCGCTCAGGCGACCCACGAGATCCTTCACGGCAATCTGGTCTACGGGCAGCCGTGGCCGTTCCTCTTCAATGATCCGCATATCGCCGTCACTCCCACCATGTCGGGTGGCATCGACGACACGTACGGCTACCCGCCGCTGACTGCGCTGCTCTCGGTGCCGGTGTACGCGGTGATCCACAGTGCGGTCGCGGTCACCATGGTCTCTACGGGTGCCCTGATCGCCGGGACCGTCGCGCTGTGGGTCATGGTCCCCGCGCCGTGGCGTTCCGCCGCCACGGTGGTGTGCCTGGGCTTCGGGATGCTGCCGGGTTATGCCCGGATGGGGTACCCCGCGATCATCGCCCTGGTGCTGCTGATCCCAGTGGCGGTGCGGTGGCCGGGCATCGGTGCCGGTGGGCGGCTGGGCCGGCCGGGTGTGCTGCGCGCGGTGTGCCTGGGTGCCGCCTGCGCCGCTCAGCAGCTCCCGTGGTTTGTGACGCCCTTCCTGCTGGCGGGCATCTACGCCGTCCGGCGCGGCGAGTTGGGGTCGCGCGGTGCCCTGGTGGTCGTGGCTCGCTTCACCGGGGTGGCGGCGGGGACCTGGCTGGCGCTCAACGCGTACTTCATCGCCCAGGATGCCGGCGGCTGGCTGGCCGGGGTCACCCTCCCGATCACCCAGGGCGCGATCATCCACGGCCAGGGCGCGATCGACCTGTCGTTCTACTTCACCAACGGCAGCAGCCGGCTGTCCTTCTACTCGTACGCGAGTGTGCTGCTGCTGCTGGGTCTCCTCGGTCTGTTCGTCCTGTTCATCCGCCGCCTCGGTCCGGCGGCCGTGATTCTGCCGTGGTGCGCCTTCTATGTCGCCACCCGTTCCCAGGACGGCTACTACCTGATGATGACGCCGCTGTGGCTGGCGGCCGCCGCGACGGTGCCGGCCTCTGCCTTCGCCAAGGCGTGGCAGCCGCGGCTGCCTGTTCTGCCACGCTTCGGCCGCACGGCCAAGGGGGTTCTGGCGGCCGCTCTGGTGGCCCCCTCCTTCGCCTGTGTCGCGGTGGCGGCCGGGTCCTCGCCGCCGTTGAAGCTCCGTATCACCGCCGAGCACACCACGGACCACGCTCACCGCAATCTGGCCGCCCTCACCGTGATGGCGACCAACCCGACCGGCTCCGACCTCACCCCGCACTTCGTCGTCAGCACGGGCCAGGGCACTTCCCTGTTCTGGCGGGTCCGTACCGGTCCGGCCACGCTCGCCGCTCACCACACCGCCCGCTATGTGCTTCTGCCGCCCAAGGATCCTTACTTCCGTCTCCCCGCTTCGCCCACCAAGCGGGTCCGGCTGCGCGCCTTTACCCCCTCTCCGGCGACGCTGACCAGCGTCGACATTCCGCGGCCTGCAGGCGCGGCAGGGGCGCCGAAGCCATAAGGATTGCTTCTGGCTGGTAGCTGATCCAGATCTTGGACTTCTGAACCGGCCTCCGGGATCGTGGAATCAGACCCCGAAAGAGCCGGAAGCAAAGGACCCTGATCATGACTCAGGACGTCAAGCGGATCGTCGCCACCTACTACGCCTCCTGGCGGGACAAGGACTTCGACACCCTCCGGTCCGTCCTGGCCGACGACGCCACCTTCCGTGGTCCTCTCGGCGAGGCGGAGGGTGGCGACGCGTGCGTCAAGGGCATCGAAGGACTCTCCGAGATCGTCACCGATGTCGTCGTCCACAAGATGCTCGCCGACGGCCCCGACGTCCTCACCTGGTTCGAGCTCCACACCACCGTCGCCCCTCCGGTCCCCACCGCCACCTGGGCGCACGTCGAGGACGGCAGGGTCACCCGGGTCTGGGCGACTTTCGATCCGCGTCCGCTCATCCGGTAGTTGGCTAGGCTGCTGCCTCTCGGCGACGAACGGGAGACACGAGTGATCGTCTGGGTGAACGGCGCGTTCGGCAGCGGCAAGACCTCGTTGGTCGAGGAGTTGCGCCCCCGCATGCCAGAGGCGCTGGTCTACGACCCGGAGTGGGTGGGCTATCTGCTCCGGGAGATCGTCGAGGTGCCGACGGGCAACTTCCAGGATCTCCCGCTGTGGCGGCAGCAGGTCGCCGATCTGGCGGTGCGGCTGGTGCAGGAGTACCGGCGGCCCGTCCTCGTCCCCATGACCCTGGTCAACCCCGGGTATCTGGAGGAGATCTTCGGCGTGCTGGAGCGGGCGGGGATCACCCTGCACCACTTCTTCCTGAAGGTCGCGCCGGACGTCCTGGCCCGGCGGATCGACGGGCGGAACGTCACCCCGGACGGCGACCCGGAGCGTGAGGCGCGGGCGCGGCGGTGGTGCAAGGCGCAGATCGAGCCGTGCACCGCCGCGCTGGACACGCTGCCGGGCGACACGGTCATCCTCGACGGGGAGTTGCCGCTGCGGGAACTCGCGGATGAGGTGCTGACCCGCGTACGGGCGGCCGGCTAGGCCGGACAGGCCCTAAAGCGCTTCGGCGACCGACACCCGGTCGGCGGCGGCCGCCGCCTGCGCGGGCAGGCTGACGGCGACATTGACCGGAAGTGTGCCGGGGGTGGAGGGGGCGGCGGCCGGGGCGGTCGCGGTGCGGCCCTCGCGCTGGAAGACGTACGCGGCGAGGGAGCCCGAGGCCAGGAGGGCCAGGACGGACATTCCGCTGGCGAGCCAGGTGGCGCCGAGCCATTCGCCGCCGAGGTAGCCGAGGCCGACGCTGTATACGGCCCAGGTGAGGCCGGCGAGGGCGGACCAGGGGAGGAACTCCTTGGCGCGGCGGTGGGCGGCGCCGGCGCTGAGGGAGACGACCGAGCGGCCGGCGGGGGCGAAGCGGGCGAGGACGACGAGGGCGCCACCGCCGTGGGCGAGGACGGCCCCGAGCTTTTCCTGGCCGGAGGACAGCCGCCGGGACTGGGCGACGCGGTGGTCGAGCCAGTCACCGCCGCGCCAGGCGAGGCGGTAGGCGGCGACGTCGCCGAGGACGGAGGCGGTGGCCGCGCAGCCCAACAGGATGGCGACGTCGAGGAGTTCACCGGAGGCGGAGGCGGAGGTCGCGTCGGCGCTGGCGGAGATCAGGAGGACTCCGCTGGGGAGCACCGGGACGAAGACGTCGAGGACGATCGACACAGCGACCAGCGGATAGATCCATGGCCCGTGGAGCAAGGAGCCCAGTCCGTCGAGCACTGTGCCTCCTTGTGCGGCGGGGTGCACGGTGCCCGCTGGGTGTGAGGCTGTCCGCGCGGGAAGCGGATCAATCCTCCGCATCCCGCCGTACAGCGTACGCTACTGGTGTTTCACCCGTTTGCCGGGGGTGGCGTGACCTTTTACTCACGTTGTGACGCGGGGTTGAGGAATAAAGGTTGAAACATCGCCGAAGGGGCGGCGAAAACAGCCCTGATGGCCGTTTTCACCGCCCCTTCCGAGCAAGCGTCAGGCGGTGCTGGGCTCCGGCTCGGCGGCCGGCGCCGGGGCCGGGGCCGGGGCCGGGGCCGGGGAGTCCGCCGGGGCTCGCTTGGCGAGGGCGCCGCCGAGC
>NZ_RJVR01000026.1 GCF_003999195.1 Streptomyces soli | reverse complement strand
GCGGGAACGGGCGCTGAGCACTCGCCCGGAGTTAACCGTCGATCATTCGACCCTCCATTTCGGTTATCTCACTCAAACAGTGCGACCTCATGTCGCACCTCGATGGTCCAGTGGTCGCGGGCCCAGGCGGCGATCTCGGCGGGGGTGGCCTGTTCGGCGGGCAGGTCTGTGACCGCGTAGACGATCTCCTCAGTCCACTTCTTCTCGCCGAGTGGGCGGCTTCTGCGGCGGATGCGTACGACCTGGCGGGCGTGCGGAAACAGGAGCCCGTTGACGCTGGCGACTTGCAGTTCGCGGATCTCCTCTCGGCCGTGACCGCGCTCGGCGGTGCGGTGCAGGACCGGGATCTGTTTCCAGGGAAGAGACTTGAGCTGGCGGGCGAGGTTCTTCTGGTTGCCCTTGACGCTGAGCAGGTAGTGGGCACCGCGCTCCTCGACCAGGTAGCGGGCGTGCTCGCGCTGAGCGTGCAGAGCATCGAGGGTGACCACGGCGTCGTTGAGGTCCTCGTCGTCGATCTGTTCCATCAGCGGCTGGAACTCGGGGATTTCGTTGGTCTTGGCTCCGACCTCGCGGGCGGCTACCGTCAGCGCGTCCTGGTGGCGGACCGCGGAGAAGATGTAGAGCTGGGAGCCGTCCGGGCGCTTGGCGCCGCGCAGGCATTTGCCGTCGGCGGCGAACACGGCCCGCCTGCGTGGGGGCGGCGGGTCGAGACGGGCGGCGCGCTGGGCCCGGCGCTGTTCTCGTTCGGGCATGCCCTGGGGTGTCAGCGCGCTCGCTTCACCGGCGGTTGCCGTCTCGGCCAGGGCGGCCAGGCGCTGATAGCCGGCCCGGGTCAGCTCGCCGGGGCTGACCTTGGCGTAGGCGTCGCGCAGTGTCTTCTCGTCGGGGCAGCGGATCCGCCCGGCCAGCGGATCGTAGGGACATCCGAGGTCGGCCAGGGTCTGCTGATCGCAGCGACGGACCCACTCGCCCACCGAGACAAGGGAGTTGTGGCCCACCGTGGTCATCGCGCAGACGCCGATCGCCAGCAGAGTAGCCAGTTGATAACGCACTCCGCGCGGATCACGCGGGTCCGGCACCTGCGCCAGGACCTGCAGCAGCCCCTCGGGAACAACCGAGTCCCGCGCAGGCCGGCGACCCGGTCAGACGGGGCGCGTCCGGCAGCGCAACGGACAGGGGGGAAGATGGAGCGACGAGCACGGCACCCTTGCAGATCGTGGCAGCGTAGAGAACTCCATGATCCACAAGCGCCGTGCTCGCCCTGCATCCGGGACCCGCCAGCGATCACCAGGTCAAACCAGACATCCCGGAAACACTCCGGGGCCGTGTGCCATCGTGGCTGCGAGATTAGGTCCTTGGCGTGTTGATGAGGGTGTTCTTGCGAAAGAACTCGTCACTGACTTCCAGCCCGGCATGCTGGTCATGGCGGACCGGGGATTCTATGCCTATCGCCTGTGGGAAGCGGCGGCTGCTTCAGGGGCAGATCTGTTGTGGCGTATGCCGGCTGGCCCACATTTGCCGGTGGTCCGAGCATTGGCAGACGGATCGTATGAATCCTTCTTGCTTGATCCGAAGGTGCGTACGTGATCGGCCCGGGACCGCAGTTCATCCTGCAGCGCCAGCGCCCACGCCTCGCCCTACGGCCAGGCGTGGGGTACCTCGATACGCATCCGGCGAGGCTACTTGTACTTCACCGTGTGCGAACCCCAGTTCCCGAAGCCCTTCAACGAGTGCGGCAGGATGCGGGTGCCGTCCTGCACCCACACGTCCGTCTCACGTGTCTCGGAGAGCGAATGCCGCTTGCCATCCTGGTGCCCGGGCCCGCGGTCGGGCGGCGCACCCAGCTCGAGCTCCTCACACTTCTGCCAGGCCCCTGCGCGCAGCTGCGGCGTTTGCTCCGGAGGTGGCTCCTTGGACCGGGCCCACAAGCCCACCGATACGGCGCCGACCAGAATCCCGACGAGGACAATTCCCACCACCAATGGCGCGATCCCCACGAGGTAATCGTGCGTGACGGCCAGGTGAACCTGCTCCACAGCACTCATGTCCTATTTGTACCCTTTTACGGGTCGGGGCAACATACCCGTCCGCGCACCCGGTCCGGTCACGCACCGCCCTCGGCGGAGCGGATCGCCTCGCGGTAGCGGCGGGCGGCCGCGCGCAGGGCGGATTCGGGGTCGATGCCGGCGCCTCGGCGGCCACCGCGAGGTCGAGTTCTTCAACCTGGACAACCACCTGCCCACCCAGCGGCACGCCGCCGTGACCGTCAGCCGCGCCGACCTGGTGAAGGCCGCCAAGAAGGCCCACGCGCTGGTCAAGGCCAAAGGCATGGGAACCACCGGTTCCGCCAGAGCCCAGTGGGACGCCGAAGGGAGCCTGACGCTTGCGCCCTTCTACGGCCAAGAGGAGCAGGCCAAAGTGCGGGGTGCGAAGGTGACCGCCAGCATCACCCACGGCACCACCGACCACGTGCAGGGGCGCACCCTGCTCCTGAACGCCCGCTTTCTGCTGGACGCGCTCGACACCTTCACCGGCGACACGGTGACCCCTGCACCTCCAGGCCGACGACGAGCCCACCCTGCCCCCGGACCTGCCCGAAGGCGCCCACCAGGTGGTGCGGCACTTCCGCTTCGGCAAGGCGGGCCCGGCCGTGCTGCGCACCGGCGACGACATACGCCACTACCGCACGTGGATCGCCGACCAGCACCACCGTCCCAGCGCGCCCTACTGGCACTTCGACCTGTCCACCCTGGCCGTCCTCGACGTCGTACTCGTCCGCAACGCCCGCGACATCACGCTCGCCGAACTGCCCCCGGACCTGCACTGACCAAACCGTCCGGCCGGGCGCGGCAACGCCCGGCCGGACCAGCCCAACCACTGGCGCGACCTCGAAGAGGTCTGCTGACCGGTCCGCCGGATCCCCATCAGCCAAAATGGACGGTATGACCCCACCGCTGTGCGAGGCCGCCCGGGTCGTCGTCATGGACGAAGCGGATCGGGTGCTGTTGCTGGCCTACGCCGAGGGCGGCGGCTTCTGGGCCACCCCCGGCGGCTCCCTGGACCCCGGAGAGGACCACGACACCGCCGCGCGGCGCGAGCTGCAGGAGGAGCTCGGCGTCGACGACATCGAGCTCGGCCCACAGCTCGCCGAACGCAGCCAGGTTCACCCCGTCGGCGGCCGACCCGCCCACCAGGTCGAGCGCTACTACCTCGCCCGCCTCGACCCCGCCGCCGTCGACCCCGCACGCGCCACTGAGACGTTGCCCTTCAGATGGCGGGTTTCGCTCCGGAGGCTGATCCTGCCCATCAGCGGGAGCGGCCGGACTCGGACTGTAGGCGTCGCTGCTTCGGCGCGTGAGGATCAGGGCCGTGAGCCGGGCAGTCGGCTGAGGAGGGCGACGGCGAAGAGCATGGGGATCAGCGCGGACAGCGTCCGGGTCAGTCCCACGAGCTCCGCCGTCCAGCCGATCACGGCAGGACCGAACAGGATGCCCGCGTAGGTGAATGTCGTGAACCGGGAGACATGCGCCGCTGCGGCGGGGCCGGTGGGACCCGTCTGCCCGACTGCGCTGAAGGTCAGAGGGAGCAGGACCGATGTGCCAAGCCCCATGACGGCGAATCCGGCGACCGCGGTGGCCGGCTGGGGGGCGAGCACGGCCACCGTGAGACCGCAGGCGCCGACCAGCCCGCCGGTGCGGAAGAGGGGCGGGGCGCCGTAACGCGTGGTCAGGTGGTCACCGACCAGCCGTCCGCCTGTCTGACCGGCTGTGTACGCCGTGATCGCCGTCGCGGCCAGGCCGAGCGACGCGCCCCTGCTGTCGTGCAGGAAGATCGCGCCCCAGCCGAGGGCCGCACCCTCGCAGACCATCAGGGCCGTGCCGGTCAGGCCGAGTGCGACGACAGTGCGGGTCCAGCCGCCGCGCCAGCCGAGGGAGGTGTGTGCTGGAGCCGGGCCGCTACGGCGATCGGCCGAGGCGGGCAGCAGCAGCGGCCCCAGCACGAGCCCGCCGGCGAGGACCACCGTCGCGGCTCCGACCAAGTGCGCGGTCAAAGAGACGCCTGCGTGCGCCAGAGTGGCCGCCGCCAGGGAGGCGATGACCGCGCTGACGCTCCAAGCCGCGTGGCAGCCGTTGAGGATGCGGCGCCCGCCGAGCCGCTCGACCGTGACAGCGTGTGCGTTCATGGCGGCGTCCGTGGTGCCGTGCACGGCACCGAGCGCCGTCGCTGCCATCGCGAACCCGACGGGGTCGCCGACCAGGCCGACGAGGGCCAGCAGCAGGGGCATGACGACCAGCGAGGCGCGCAGGACGGGCCGGCTCCCGACCCTGGACACCAGCGGCCCGACGAACTGCATGGATGCGAGGGCCGCCAAGGCGAAGAGCACTCCGACGACCCCGAGCATGCCGTCGGTCAGGTGATGCTCACTCTTCAGCGAAGGCAGTCGCACGATGTATGTCGACAGTGCGAGCCCGTTGAGGAAGAAGACGGCCATGGCGGACCATCGCCCGGCGCCGGCGGCCCGCGCCCCCCGCTGACTTGGTGCGGTCTGGTCCTGGATCGACATCGTGTGGTCTCCCATCGTGGGTCTGCCCGGGGAATCGGGTCCGCACAGACGACGATCGGAGCCGGGCGCTCCTCGACAGGAGCAGGCATCGGACTAGCCGCGGACCTCGGCGATACGCCGGCGCAGGTAGCGCCGCTCGGGCTCGGTGGGCGCCAAGGAGAGCGCCTGCTCGTACGCGGCGGCGGCCTCCGCCCATCGGCGCAGCCGGCGCAGCAGGTCCGCGCGGGTGGCCGGGAGCAGGTGGTAACCGTCGAGCGTGCCCGTGGAGTCGAGGGCGTCGACGAGCGCCAGTCCGGCTTCCGGCCCCTCGGCCATCGCCACTGCGACCGCCCGGTTGAGTTCGATGAATGGCGACGGCATGAGACTGGCCAGTTCCTCGTACAGCACAGCGATCCGCCGCCAGTTGGTGTCCTCTGCGGTGGCTGCCGTGGCGTGGCACGCCGCGATGGCGGCTTGGAGCTGGTACGGGGTGGTTGTGCCGGTGAGGAAGCGGACGCCCTGGTCGATCAGTCCCCGGTGCCACCGGGCCCGGTCCTGCTCCTCCAAGGGGACCAGGTCGCCGGCGCTGTCCGTACGGGCATCGACGCGCGCGTGGTGGAGCAGCATCAGCGCGAGCAGACCGCGTACCTCGGTCTCGGTGGGCATCAGCTGCTCCAGGAGCCGGCCCAGCCGGATCGCCTCTTCGGCCAGCTCCCGCCGCCCGGAGTAGCCCTCGTTGAACAGCAGATAGACCACGCCCAGCACGCCGGTGAGCCGCTCCGGCAGGAGATCCGGCGGAGGGACACGGTAGGGGATGGCCGCCTCCCGGATCTTGCGCTTGGCGCGGAACAGCCGCTGCGCCATCGTCGCGGTCGGCGTCAGGAACGCCCGGGCGATCTCCTCGGTCGTCAGGCCCGCGACCGTTCGCAGGGTGAGAGCGACCCGGGCGTCGAGGGGGAGCGCGGGATGGCAACACGTGAACACCAATCGCAACCGGTCATCGCCCCACCCGTCGTCCTCGGCGCCCGGAACCTCGGCCACCTCCCTCAGCTTCGCCGCCTCGACGCTGCCACGGCGCAGCCGGTCGAGGGCACGGTTGCGCGCGGTGGTGGTCAACCACGCCCCGGGCCGCCGGGGAACGCCGTCGTCGGACCAGCGCACCAGGGCCGCCTCGAAGGCGTCCTGCACGCACTCCTCGGCCAACTCCCAGTCGCCGGTGAGGTGGATGAGCGTCGCCAGCACCTTGACCCGCTCCTCGCGGAAGGCGGCGGCGACGGCGTCCCGGGCCCTCACCCTTCCCAGAACGGGCGCAGCTCGAGGGTCCCGAATGCCGCCGCCGGATGTTTCGAAGCAACCTCGATCGCCTCGTCGAGGTCGGCGCACTCAAGGATGTCGAAGCCGCCGATCTGCTCCTTGGTCTCCGCGAACGGCCCGTCCGCGACGAGCACTTCGCCACCCCTCAGACGTACCGTCGTCGAGTCACGGACAGGGCGTAGTCGGTTACCCGTGCGCCGCACCCCGCGACCCTCCATCTCGTCAATCCACGGCCCGGGGTCCGCGTTCGGCTCCACGTCCTCATCGACGCAGACCAGCATCAAGTACCTCACGTCTCCTCCTCCTACTGGCATCGTCCAACATCACGACGAAGGGCAAGGCGTCATTTTCGACATGCGGTGCACTCTTCTCCGGCGGCGTTGGCCGACCAACGGTGCCGGCCTGCTCGGACGCCTCACGCAGAACCCGCCAGGTCGCTCGCAAAGCCGCCAACCGAAGCGCAACGTCTCAGCCACCCAGCCCGACGGCATCCGCGCCCGCCTCTGGTGGACCCGATGACCTCCAGGACCTCGCCCGGGGCCAGGCCCATGAAGTGCTGCCAGATGAAAATGCGGGACGAGAGCATCGGTTCGCGGCGCAGCACGGTGTGGCAGCCTTCACCGCCGACGAAGATGATCGCGAGCCGGGTTGCGGGGTCGTCCCACAGGTAGCGATCGATATCCATTGTTTTTGCGGCCGTTGCTTCTGGTTCTGGGAGGCCATCAAGATCAGTAGCCGCCTCCTCATACCCACGGCACCGCTCCGCGAGATGCTCGGCATCACTCCGCCAGCGGTACGCCGACCGGAGGAGTAACGAGCCAAGATCATCGGTGTTACCGAGGCCTACCACGGCGGTAACCGCGTCCGCGTGGTCGCGGTGAAACGCACCTGCCCGCAGCGCCTCCTGCGGCTTCCACCGGTCGATCTGAGGGGTCAACCGGCGGGCAGGGCGCGTGTGAGGAGTTGTTGGGCTTCCTCGTCTTGCGCGATGCCGCGCCAACCGCCGCCGTTGATGAGCCGCTCGTCCCGATCCAGGCACGCGCGCAGGAGCGGCGCGAGTGGGCGGGCCGCGGGTCCCATGTCCGCGAGGTGCCGCAGGACGGCCAGTTCGAGTGGGTCGTAACCCCTGGGCGGTGTGCCGTTGAGAACGTGCTCGAAGACGCGGCAGGCCAGATCGACGTCGCCGGTGATCCGCCAGAGCGCCCCGGCGGCCTGGACGGCCTGATGGCTCGTCCAGCACCGCTGGTTCGCGCGCAGCCACTGGTCGGGCCAGCTCATCCGGTCCGCCGCGGCCGGGCCAAGCGGGGTGAGACAGCGGGCCAGGGCGCCGGCGAGGATGGCCGCCGGTGTGAACATCGGGCCGGTGGCACCGCCGACCGCCGCGGCGTCGTGGCGGATCGGGGCGGTCAACGCGAGTACGTCGTCCACCGTGCGCAGCAGCGCCCCGTCGTCACGGGCGACGACGAAGTGGGTCCCGGCCGCGGCCAAGGCCGTGATCCACGGAGCGGCCTGCCCGGGCAGCAGTTTGAGCGCCGTGTCCGACACATCCGGCCCAGCGGCAGAGGACAGCCGTGCCGCGGCCGCTTCCAGACCTTCGCGTTGGAGCCGTTCGAGGCGTGGGGCGAAGGCTGCAGCGGCCGGCCCGGCCGCCTCGATCACGGTGAGGGCCAGCTGTGGATGGGTAGAGTCGAGAAGCGCCTCCAGTTCGGCGGTCACCGTCACCGCCACCGGACCACACGCCGCGAGGGCCTCACAAAGCACATGGAACCGGGGAAGGGCGCCGACGTGCAGGGGAGTCGGCGGGCCGCCCGCCGTTCCGTTCTGCGCCCAGCACCGCGCGAGCGCGCGACGCAGCGCAGACGCTAGCGCCGATCCGTGCCGGGACGCCCCAGCGACAAGTGCCTCGCCGAGGGGCGGTGAGGTCAACCAGTAAAAGGAGTCGCCGTAGTGCATCGACCGTCCGAAGCCGCCGGACTCCTCGTCGTCCAGGGCGTGGATCAGCGCCGGGACGGCGCGTGAGTCTCCGTGCCGAGCCAGCGCCCAGGCGGCGCAGGCCGCGGCGGGGCGATATGAGTCGTTGAGGACGGCCGCGAGACGGTCGTCGAATCCGGAGTCGGCGTGGCCCGCCGCCGCCAGCAAATCCGCGGACATCATCCGGATCTCCGGTTCCGGATCGAGCAGCAACGGGCCGATCAACGGGATCAGCGTCGCGGGGGCCGACCGCCATCGAACCATCGCCTCGCCGGCCGCCCGCAGGGCACCCGCGCGGACCTGCGCCTGCTCATGGCCGATCAGAGAGCGGATGAGATTCAACCACGCGGCGGAATCCTCGCCGCACATGTGGCACAGCCCCACGGCCAGATAGGAACCGCCCTCGCCCCAGGCGCCGTCGGCTTCGCGGGGCGTGTCCGGCGCGAGCGCGGCGTCGAGAAGGTCCCGCCAAGTCACCGACGTGGGATCCAACCGTCTACGCGCCGCCAGGCAGGCCAGCCGCAACGCCGGCGCCGTCTGCGACGTGTCGGCGAGCCGCCGCACCGCCGCCGCGATCCGGTCGGCCGAGGCTGCGCCCGACCCGCGAGCGTCGATCGCCGCCTGCGCCCCGTCCCGCCGCAACGACACGCGCACACCGATGTCCGGCTCGACCGCGTCGAGCTCGAGCAAGGCCGCCAAAGCCCCATCCGCCCGCGGCGACCAGAGCGCGTACGCCCACATCAGCTCGGCCGCGGCCGCCCGCACGGAGCCGTCGGCGTCCTGAAGCAGCCCGACCAGGGCATCGTGCCCGGCGACCAGCGCATCCCGGCACCGCACCGCGTCCTCGGCCGAGCGCCACGGCTCACCCATCTCGTTCGGCAAGGCGGCGAAGCGGCCGATCAGCTCCACGATCGCTCCCCGCGATGGCACAGCGGGCGCGCTCGCCAGCTCGATGAGGAATGGCACCGCCGCCGCGCTCGCCGAATGGACGGCGTCGCCCGGGTGGTAGATCGAGGGATCCAGACGGTCCAGCAGGTCAGCACGCTCGGAGTCCGCGACCGGTCGCGCCAGCCCGCGCAGCATCCCCGGCACGTCGGCGGCCGACCCGTAGGCATGCCGCAGATCCGCCCATGGAATCTCGTCGAGGCCGTCGAGCGGCGCGAAAGCGCCTTTGCGGCGGCGCGGCGTCGGCAGGGCGCTCATGAGCCTCACAGTAGCGCCTGTGCCATGAGGCACCGCTCGCCCGGAAGTCGGCCGTGACGATCTGCAGCTTCTTCAGCCGTCGTAATCTTCGTCAGGCGGCGTTGTGGTACTCGTGGATGAGTCCGCTGAGGATGTCGTGCCGGTGGATCCGCTGGGCCGGGAGGGGATGACGTCGGGGTCGTCGGCTGGGCGCGAAGCCGCAGCGCTCGGTGGGCCCGGCCGCAGTTGTAGTGCTGGACGTATTCGGCCAGGACGTGTCGCAGGTGTTGCTCGTTGTAGATCAGCATCTGGTCCATGGGCGCAGCCACCCGGGCCACCCGGGCCCGGGCCGACGGCTACACGTGAACCATCGACGTGCTCGTCGTCCTGGGCGAGTTCGACGACGCCCCGCCGCCGTCGAGCGGCTCATCACCGCGCGCACGGCCGGGTACTTCGCCCACCAGGTCACCCGGGAGAGCGCGACGACCGCACCAAGGCCCAGGCCCGCGACGCGCGGCGGGCGGAACTGGCCGCCGCAGGGGTGACCCTGATCGAGGACGCCGACGAGGTGCCCGACACGTCTGGGTGGCTGGCCGAGCTGCGGGGCGCCGACGGCGACGAGATCGATTCCGTGGACCATGCTTCCTGCCCCGGGCACGTGGCCATCTGGGCCGAGTACGACGAGGTCGCCCCGGCCGCCGTGATGTTCCTGTGCACCGACCCCGAGGCGTACGGCCACGCGCTCAAGGAGGACGACGCGGACGCCAGCCAGTCCGCCGCCCCGGCCAAGCCGGAGAAGGAAGAGGGGATGCCCTACAACCTCAAGGTCGAGGGCAACGCGGCGTACCGGGCAGCGGGCAAGACCCCGCGCCAGTGGCTGCGCA
>NZ_RJVR01000404.1 GCF_003999195.1 Streptomyces soli | reverse complement strand
ACGCCCGCTGGCTGGACGGCTGCGCCGGCCCCGGCGGCAAGGCCGCGCTCCTGGCCGCGCTCGCCGCGCAGCGCGGTGCGGTCCTGGTCGCCTCCGAGAAGCAGCCGCACCGCGCCCGGCTCGTCGCCCGCGCCCTCGCCGGCAACCCCGGCCCCTACCAGGTCATCGTCGCCGACGGCACCCGCCCCGCCTGGGCCGAGGGCAGCTTCGACCGCGTCCTCGTAGACGTCCCCTGCACCGGCCTCGGCGCCCTCCGCCGCCGCCCTGAAGCCCGCTGGCGCCGCCGCGCCGAAGACCTCCCCGGCTTCGCCCCCCTCCAGCGCGGCCTCCTGGCCCAGGCCCTCCGCGCCGTCCGGGTCGGCGGCGTCGTCGCCTACGCCACCTGCTCCCCCCACCCCGCCGAAACCCGCGCCGTCGTCGAGGACGTCCTCCGCGACGCCTCCGCCGACTGGGTCGACGCCCGCCCTCTCCTGCCCGGCGTCCCCAACCTCGGCGACGGCCCCGACGTCCAGCTCTGGCCCCACCTCCACGGCACGGACGCGATGTACCTGGCGCTGCTGCGCCGTACGGCCTGAGGCCTGCCCTGTTGTAGGTTCTCAAAGTGAGTGACCCTTTCTCGTTTTCTGTGTCCCTTGTCTGGCCCAAGGGACACAGAAAACGAGACTGTCGTTCATGGACAGACCCGCAACGGTGAAGTTCGGTCTCTCCCTGTACGGTGTTCCTTCTCCATGTCACCTTGAAAGTGATGGAGCTGGCTGCCTTCGTCGTTGGCTTCTGGCGCTCACGATGCTGGGGGTGGCATGGCGTGTGATGTCGAAACTGTCTCGGTGAGTCTGCGTCGCAGCGACGGCAAAATCACCACAGGCACTTGGCCGAGTGCGATCATGGACGAGCTAGGGGCATTCGCCCCCTGGCGAACGTTCCGGTGGTACTACGGGCAGAAGCACTACGCTGGTACCTATTGGTCTTCAACCATGCGGGCCCACGTGATCTACGAGTCGCGACTGGAGCTCACGCGCCTCCTCTACGCCGACTTCGCCCGTGAAACTACCGGCATTCTTGCCCAGCCGTTCTTGGTTGCCGCGAGAGTAAACGGCGAACTCCGCCGTCATGTCCCAGACTTCCTGATTCTGCGTGATGGCTTCGTGCCGTTAGTCGTGGACGTCAAACCCCGAAACTTATTAACCCGCCCCAAGGTCTCCTTCTCGCTTGGCTGGGCACGTGACGTTGCCGAGTCGCACGGGTGGGAGTTCCAAGCATGGTGCGAACCCCCTGAGGTGGAACTGGCGAATGTCCGGTTCTTGGCCGGCTACAGACGTGAATGGCTTTTCGCCCCGGACTTGCTGGAGGCAGTGCGCAGCATAGACTTCCATGGGGCGACTCTCGGAGAGGCTTTTCGGTCCGTCCAGAACTGGCCGGTTGAGATTGTACGCGCCGCCGTACTGCATCTCCTGTGGGCCCAGCACCTCTCGACCGATTTGAGCACCTTGTTGTCGGAGCGGCATCAACTCCGGCAGGCGCCAGCTGTGGTGGCCGGTGCGGGAATGAACTCGCTGCCTGGGCCAGCGGCTGAGTCCGGCGGTTCGAGGCACACGGCGAGTACGACGCAATTGGCCCCGAGACGCGGACTGGGAGGGCGTATGGGTAGGGCTGGCGCGCGCGTTGGGGTAGGGACGCGATTCCACTACGACGGTGAAGTCGTAACGGTAGTGGAGATGTTCGGAACTGCTACGGGGATCGAACTTCTCCTCAAGGATGGTATGGACCGGAGATTTCGACTATCTCTGCGAGAAGCCCTTATGTCGGGCCGGGCTCAAGTGATCGCCGATGGTCCAGGGCCGGCAGCCGATGACCCAGGCGAGACAGCCTCCGTGGTCTTGGCCCAGCTGGAGGGCGACGAACTTGCAAGTATTCGCGAACGGGCCGCGCACCTGAATGAGGTCATCTACGGTTTTCGGTCGGGATCGAGTGGATTGGCAGCGCCCTCAGAACCACGCCCCGAGTACGCGCCGGGGACCCCGAAGATGGAGCGCTACCAGGCCAAAGCCCAGGAGCTCGGCGTGAGCGTCCGCACCATTAAGCGCTGGGTTAGTGCATTTCATGGTGAGCGGGAAGCCGCATTGACTCGCGAGGCGCCGGAACGGTCGGCAACATCTGGCGGGGTGGGCCGCGCTGACCCGCGGTGGACAGAGATGGCCCTGGAGATCATGGCGGAGCATGAAGATGCGTCGACACCAAGTCAGGCGAAGATCATCCGCAGCATGGGTCCTCGCTTAACTGCCCGTTACGGAAAAGACGAAGTGCGGCTGCCGTCAAGGGCCACCGCTTACCGATGGCTGGATGAACTCGAGAAGCGGCAGCCGACATTCCGGTTGAGCGCGAAGAGAAACCGCGACATCGCAAGTCGTCCAAGAACTACCTACGGGAAGCTGCGGCCCACCAGGCCCGGCGAGTACTTGCTGATGGACACCAACCGGCTGGACGTGTTCGCTCTTGATCCCCTCACACTGAAGTGGGTTCAGCCGGAACTCACTGTCGCCATGGACTGGTACGACCGCTGCATTTGCGGACTGCGTCTGACCCCAGTGTCCACCCAATCCATCGACGTCGCGGCGACCCTGTTCCAGGCTTACCGGCCCCCTCCGGCAGGGAAGGACTGGCCCAGCTACGCGGTCTGGCCTGACCACGGAATTCCCCGCACGGTCTTCCTTGACCGGAATTCGATCGAAGGCCCAATGGCTGACGCGGCTGCGGCTCCTGGGCGTGGGCTTGCAGGTCCTGCAGTGGTCCCGGAGACCCTCGTGGTCGATCACGGCAAGGTCTATGTCTCCGAGCACATCACAAGCGTCTGCCAGCGACTCGGACTCTCCATCCAGCCGGCTCGCCTGCGAACAGGCAGAGACAAAGGGCCGATCGAAAGATTTTTCAGAACACTACGTGAAGGGCTCCTCGAGACGCTGCCCGGCTATAAAGGGCCGGACGTTCAGTCGCGTGGTTTGAATCCAGAAGGCGAGGCCTTCTTCTTCCTGAACGAACTGGAAGCGATCATTCGTGAGTGGGTCGCCGTGGTCTACCACCACCGTCCGCACGACGGCCTGGTCGACCCAAGGGTTCCCGGGCTCGAATTCTCACCGGCTTCCATGTTCGACCATGGAATCGCCAGAGCCGGTTACATCGAGATCCCACGCGATCCCGACCTGGGCTTTGAATTTTTGAAGACTGAGTGGAAGCCGATCCACCACTACGGCGTCGAGACGCGGAAGTGTCGCTACAACGGCCCAGGCCTGGACGGTTACCGCAACACGACCAGCCCCTACACCGGACCACGCCCCCAGGGGCGATGGCCGATCCAGGTCGACCCAGACGACATCACGCATGTGTACTTCCGTGACCCCGAGACTCGGAAGTGGCACACACTCACCTGGGAACACGCCCCTGCAGTGGACTTCCCGGTCAGCGAAGACGCACTGGAACTCGCCCGTCGGATGGCGGCCAAGAAATTCCGCTACCCCGATGACGAGACTGCAGTCGCCGAACTGCTGGAACGCTGGAATCTTGGACTCGGCATGACGAGATCGGAGCGTCGCATTGCCCTGAGGATGGCGCGTGAACAATCCGCCATCGAACTGCCCCAAACTGACTCTCGGGACGAAGTCAGGGCACTGCCATCCGTGGCTCGAGTGGTGTCCGCTCCCGAGTTGTCCCCCGCACACGCAGAGGACGAGGCACCCGAGCCTGAACCTTATGAAGGCCAGGTACCCGGCGACGACGACGAGGACGACGAACTCGACAGCGTTGAGGAAGATGGCGACTTCTACTCAGATGCCCTGGAGGACGCATGAGCTGCGACGAGACACCAGCCGCTACAGGAGGTAACCGCCGCCCCCGGCTCGACAACCTCACTCTCTCCCGCAAAGAAGGTTTTCGCACACTCGCTGAGGCGCCACCCCGAATCCAACCTGACCCGCTGACACCCAAAGATCTCACCAGGCTGAGCGACGCTGCCCGGACCCAATACGACAAGGACAGGCGGGTCTGGCACGCGAACCTCGGGCCGATCAAAACTCCCCAACTCGCCGCTCTGCAGGGAGACTTGTGGGACATCATTGACAGCAATGTCCAGGACGGTGACAAGCCAAAGGGGGCCGTGGCCGTCGACGCCTTCCCCGGGCTCGGTAAGACCACCGCAGTACTCAACTTTGCCCAGAAGTTCCATCGGCGAGAGATCAAAGAAGAGGGGGCGTTCACCGAGACTGGAAACGAGAGGTGGCCCGTTTGCCGCGTGGGCCTTACGAGCAACACCGGGATGAAAGATTTCAACCGCGCCATTCTGGAGTTCTTCGCCCACCCAGCGCGCTTCAGAGGAACCTCCGCGCAGTTCCTCCAACGAGCATTGGACTGTGTCCTCGACTGCGAAACGAAAATCCTGATCGTCGATGACCTGCACTTCCTGAAGTGGTCGAACCGCAACGGAAAGGAAGTCAGTAACCACTTCAAATACATCGCCAACGAGTTTCCAGTCAGTCTGATCTTCATCGGGGTCGAACTGGAGAGCCGCGGTCTCTATTCCGAGATGGATGAGTGCGGAGACGTCACGCTTGCTCAGACGGCCCGCCGCACAACGCCGTTGTCCATGGAACCCTTCGCGGTGGACGATGACGGACACCGCAGAGAATGGCGGAACCTGTTGCTCTGGCTGGAGCAGCGAATCGTGCTTGCGCAAAAATTCCCGGGAATGCTGGCCGACGATCTGTGCGACGAGCTTTATGCTCGCTCTACTGGTCACATCGGCACACTCATGACCCTGATTAACCGCAGCTGCCAGCGCGCGACCCGGATCGGAGCCGAACGCATCGACAAGGAACTTCTCGACACCGTCAAGCTGGATGCCGCGGCAGAGAAGGCCCGCAAGCACCATGAAGCAGCGCTGAAAGCCCGTCGCTGGACATCGAAACCGAGCACAACTGCCCGTCCAGGGGAGGCGGCCTAGTGGCCCCCACACGTACGCTCCCATTACGCATTCCACGCGTGCCCGGCGAAGGCTTGGACAGTTGGCTGGATGCCCTGGCCGTTCGGAACGCGGCTCCGCTCTCGCAGATGATCGAGGCCCTGGGGCTCAGCGACGGAATGAGCAGGCATGACTTCGCCAAACCGCTCTGGACCACCGCCCTCACCTCGCAGGAATCTGAGCACCTTGCCTTCGCTACGGGCGTTGACCAGGAACAATTGCGTGATATGACACTGGCCCGGTGGCAGGGCCGAGCGATCCAGATCGACTTGCAGCGTCGACGGGTCGACCGGCACCGGCTTTGGGGCCGCTCATGCGGATCCCGCTACTGCCCCGCATGTCTGAAGGAAACCGAAGGGCGATGGCAACTGTCCTGGCGCCTGGCGTGGACCTTTGCCTGCACGCGTCACCGGATGCTCTTGGCGGACAGTTGCCCCTCATGCGACGCAATACCGCGAACCCGAGCCAACTACCTCGGAACACTTCCTGTCCTAGGAACTTGTCCCACGGAGTCCGGGGATCGTCTCCGCAACCGCTGCAACCAAGACTTGGCGCAAGCTGCTGCACCGGTCCTGGAAGAAGACAGCCCTCTGATTCGGACGCAACGAATGATCGCGGATCTGATCGAAGTTCCGGCTGAGACAACGACAGCCTTCGCCGGCGTCTACGGCCACCCTCCGATTGCTGTCAGACAGATCCTAGCTGACCTCAAGACATTCGCCGTTCGAGTTCTGGCGGTTGCACGCGACGAGGACCTTGTACACTGGGGAAACAACGAACTCGTTCAACGGTGTAACGAATTTCGCCGATCCCCCCTGACCAGCTACCGCGGCCGCCGTGAAGCTCACATCAAGGGGCCCTGGGCAGCTCCGACAGATGCTGCGGCCACAGGGATCGCACTCTCTGCAGCTCTTCATGCCCTCAGCGCCCCAGAGCCATCCGTCGCCATGGACCGGATCGCTTGGCTCACTGACAGACTTCAGGCGTCGGGCTCAGAAACTGCACACTGCGACATCAAAAGATGGAGCACAGAGGCGTCGTCCGAGCTGGCTGCGATCGTCCTCGGCGCTACACACCGCGAACACGGGCGCCGGGCCGTTCGGCTCCACTACCGCAGCACCATTGGACGGCCTCGTCAGCCAGTCAAAGGATTGGACCTGCCGCGAGCCAGGGCGGAGAAGATCCCCGTCAGCCTCTGGGACACATGGACCCTCCGACTGATGCCGCGAACATGTGCTGGCAACCTAAGTTGGGCAACCGTCCAGCAGGCCTTGGCTGTCAGCACATTGCAAGTCGGCGCATGGATCAATCTCCCTCAGGCAATGCGCATCTTTGGGACAAATATTGAGATGAAGACTCTGTCCCGCACACTGGAAACCCTTCACAGGGACGAAGCCGGCGTGGAGATCCTGCAGGCAATCACCCTTCTGGCCGACCACTTGGACACCGAGGGTGCCCCGATCAACTATGCGCGGCGTCGTGAAGTCTTCGGAAGACGGAACAGCTTTCTCACCGCTGACCAATGGACAGAGATCCAATGAGGTTTTCTCGGCGGTGATCACTTCCAAATTCCGTTGAGGACGAGTGCCGCTCGTGCGATGTTGCCGATCCGGCAGGGGCTCAGCGTGATCCGCTT
>NZ_RJVR01000410.1 GCF_003999195.1 Streptomyces soli | reverse complement strand
GAACAATCTTTACTCATTTACCAAACGGACTGGTTGATTGGAACTTTGGAGGCGATGGCGGCCAGGCCCGGAAGCCGGGGCGTCTCCAGTTTGGAAGACGAGTGATACGGGTGTGGCCTGGCCTGGGAAATGTCTGACCTGGGATTGACTGCTGCTGTGGCCGTCGTTCCCCGTGAGTCCCCGTCGCTTCCCGCCGGACCGGGCACGCAACGGGCACGGGGGCTCTGCTTCCGTCTGGCAGTAGATCACAGGGGCCTCGGTCTACTTCTTGCCCTGGGCCTTGCGAGCGATCTCGGCGACCTGCGTTTTCGCAGCTAATACTCCAGCCGCACTTCGTGATCAGGTGATGGTCCAGGTTTCTCCCCTCCGGCGGGGCGGGCCAGGAACCGGTCATCCCTCGTCGGTGGCGTCTGGGTCACGCAGCGGACGCAGGCCGTCGGGCAGGTTGGGGAGCTGGAAGGAGTGCCGGCCGAGCATCGCTCCGTCAGCCGTTCACCTGGGCCGACGGCGGCTCAATTCACGAGCTGACGCACGTGTGTTCCTCGACCCCGGGTCGCGGGTGATCGCATGACCACTCGAATCGCAGGACGGAATCCTGGTATGCCAGGATCTGCTGCTGTGACGGATAACGACCCTCTCACCGGCCTGGACGATGTGCCCTGGGCCCAGCTGCAGCACTTCTACGGCATGGCCGACGACGTCCCCGGACACCTCCGGGCGATGCAGGCGGGGGTCTGGGAGGGCCGGTACCCGCCGAGTGCGCAGCTCGCGAACCATATCGTGCACCAGGGCACGCGATCGCAGGCTGCGGTGTACACCGTTCCGTTCCTTGTGCGGATGGCACTCGACCCGAGATTGGTCAACAGGCATCGGTTCGTCGGTCTGCTGGTCGCCATCGCGATCGGGCTGGACAACAACTATCTGCCGAACGGCTATGACCCTCGGGAAGACCGCGCCTCCCTGGCGGATATACGCGACGAAGCCGACGACTGGGCTCGGTGGATCGCCGAAGCGGCGGACGATGAGCAGCGCAAACAGCGCGAGGGGAGCTGCGCGCAAGTGCTCATTGACGCCGAAGCGGTGGTGCGTTCGTATGACGCCGTCCGCGAAGCACTTCCCGCACTCGCCGTCCTGCTGACCTCGGACAGCCCTGAACTGCGGGCCAAGACGGCGAACTTGCTGGCGTGGTTCCCCGAGTCCGCGGCGACGTCGATTCCGCTCTTGAAGGCTTTCATCGCCGATGAAGACTCGCCCGGCGCGGCGGCGACGGGAGTCGTCGCCCTCGGCCTGCTCGGCGAACCGGCGACCGTCCCCTTCATCCGGCGCTACCTGGACAGCCCGATCGTCGAGCTGCGTTGGGCCTCCGCCTTCGCATTGACGCGATTCGGCATCGCCGACCCGGCCGTCGTCGACGTGCTGACACAGGTCGTCGCCCGGCCGCCTGAGAAGACCGAGACCATGTCGTTCCTGAGCGGCTCCTACATGAGTCTCGCGGCGATGGCCCTGGCCGAAACATCCGAAGCCACGACGCTCCGGGCGGTCGATGCCATGCTGGTCGGCCTGGCTGACTGTAGGGGCGTCGAGGCGTTCTACGACAGGTACTACACAGCGGGGACGCTGTTCAGGCTGGTTTTCCCGGACGATCCCGCCGAACCGCCGCAGTCCTTCGGCGACCTGAGCGACGTGCAGCAGCGTGTCGTGCGCTTCGTCGCCGACCAGGACGAGGCTGGCTGGCCATCCGGTGGGATGGACGCTTTCCGTCGGTGGAAGGTGCCGACCAGGCACTCTGACCTGCGCGTCTACGCCGGGATTGTCCAAGCTGGCCAATAGGCCGGCGCCCGACGCGTCGCCATGCTCGCGCTGGCCTTCCTCGCCCGCCCCGCAGACCCAACCCGGGCCGCCCACAACCGCACCCCGATCGACCTGACCCTCTCCCAGATCCGCCGACTCATCGGCATGCTGCTCGTGCCGCCTACGCGGACCCTCACCACGCTGCTGCACTGTCCACCTGGCGCAGGCACCACCCGGCCGCCGCCAGACGCAATCACTACCAGCGACGACTCACCACCGAGACCACCACCTGATCACGAAGTGCGGCTGGAGTACTAAAGGGAATGATCGACGGTCTCTCGCTGGTCGTCACTTGTCATCGTTGGCTGCTGCCGGGCGGCCTCGGACGGTCCACAGACGGCCCAGGAATCGGGCGACTCCACCCCAGCGATGGCCCTCACCACTGCGGATTGAGAGGCTGAGCCGGTGACTGATGATGAGGTTGTAGAGGCGTTGCGCACCGCGGCCGGGACGCGGATCTTGCCCCCACCCGCACGACCGGAGGGTGTCGCCGAGGCGGAAGAGATCATCGGGTTCCCGCTGCCCGCATTGCTGCGGCGTTTGTACCTCGAAGTGGCCAACGGCGGATTCGGCCCAGGCGAAGGCATCCTGGGCGTAAGTGGGGGCCGCGCTCAGGGCAATTTCGCGGACATCGCCGAGCTGTACCAGGACGGCCCGGATCCGTCCGGCCGCATCCCCGCCGGCCTGGTGCTGCTCTACGACTGGGGCGACACCATCTGGTCGCTGGTCGACTTCCGCGACCCAGCAGGCTCCATGTGGTGCAACCACGAAGGAGAGCACTGGTCCCAGGGCATCACCCTCAGGGAATGGCTGATCGGCACGTCGGCGGGAACCCTGACGGTGGATAGGTTGCTGGCAGGCCAGCCATCTGCCCAGTCCAGCTAACCGATCCGCCATTATCAAGAGCGGATCAGTTCTTCTGGAAGTGACACGCCGGGTCCCTGACCTGCAGCCGCCTCACCGATCAACTCTCCGACCTGCGGCTGAGCCGTCAATGGTTGTCAGCGTTGGTCGCCGTTGAGCACCCTTTCACGGCCCGGTGACGGCCCCAGCGACTCGGCTACCCCCTCAGCTGAGCACGAAAAGACCCAGCGTGATCAGGGCCAGACCGCCGAGTGGGCCGTAACGGAAGCACCAAGTGGGGACTGGCCTGTACAAAGCTCCCAGCGGTCCGTCCTTGAGCCGCGTTTCAATACGGGAGTTGAACTTCCCTACGTCCAGAACGAGACCCAGGCAGAAGATGACCGCCAGGACATAGAAGATCAGCGGACCGTAGTCGCCCTGCCGTACAGCCTGCAGCATGAGCCCCCCTCGGGAGTGTTCCAGAAGGATCTTCCTCCTGGCGTGGATCGCCGACAAGGGGCAGGTATCACGAGGTCGGTGGAGAGAGTTTGAGGTCTGGCCCTTGGGGCGAGAGATCATGGCCCCTTACGCTGACCGCGAATCGGGCTGGCTCCTAGCCTGCCCGCAATAGCCC
>NZ_RJVR01000016.1 GCF_003999195.1 Streptomyces soli | reverse complement strand
CACCGTGCGCCCCGGAACTCCTTCACCTCACGACACCTGGGCGACCATCACTCCGGCGCCTACAGATGACCCCAGTCGCCTAATCAAGCGACGTTGGGTGCACACGGAGGTCCGTACGTAGCCCTAGGAATCATGCGCGGCTCGGATCCATGCGGATGAGGTGGGCAACATCACTGCGGAACGAGTGAGAGGTATAGGTTAGTCGGTTGGCTTTCCCAGGCCTCACGATCATCGATCATCTCTTCCGACAGAGATCCCTCAATAACCTCATCCTTCGGCCACGTGAGCAAGCATATGGACGCCGCACCCCGCTCCGCCAACTTGCGGACGAGTCCACCTGAAATGGCGCGAGCGTCGTCACCCGTCAAGGCAAATTCGGAACTCAGCATCTCAACAAGCTCCTAGAGCCCAACAGTGCCGACGGCCAGCATCTCCTGGACTTCCAGCCCTCACCTCCCTGGCGGAGGTTTTGGGCCTACAAACGACGAGGTCACAGCCCGTAAGAGCTGTGACCTCGTCAGCACAAAGGTGGTTGCAGTACTAGCCGGTGGACCCGCCCGCATCCCGGCTGTCGACCCCGCAGACCATCTGGCCTTCTGAGTTGTTGACGCAGACGTCCTTGCGGCCGTCTGCGTACCACGCGCTGGAGTAGGCCTTGGTGGTGGTCAGGTCGCGGTAGCCGATGGTGCTGTTGTCGCTGTAGTTGAAGATCCACACCTCGCAGCCGTTGGAGCCTCCCGGCGTATACCAGCGAATGCTGCCGTTCTTAACCTCCTGGTACACGTTGCAGCGGGGGACCACTACAAGACGGCCTCCGTTGCCGCTCTTGTCGGCGGTGAGCTGCTCGGTGGACCTGGCAGCACCGTCCTGCCGCGCAGGCTGGTTCAGCACCGACTCCGAGGGGCTTGCCTGCGCACGAGAGGAAGAACCGTGGGGCGCACTGGAGGCCGCGCAGGAGACGAGGCTGAACACTGCCGCAGCGCTGCAGGATGCGGCCGCGAGCACTTCCCAGGTGCGGCGCCCTCGGAGCCGATGCGAAACCATTACCTTTTGTCCCTAATTCATCTTAGTTGTACGGACCGCACTCAAGCACGCCAGAGTCTGTGTTGACGCAGACGTCCATATAGTAGCCGGGACCGTCGTAGTACCACGAGCTGTAGTAGGACCCCGTAGTGCTTACGTAGTGGTCGCCCTTGGTGGTGTTGTGGGAGGAGTCGTAGATCCACGCCTCGCAGCCCTGGGAGTTTCCCGTCGTGTACCAGCGCATGTAGTCATGCTGCGGGCTCCCTTGCAGCTGTACCTGCTGCTTGATATTGCAATATACGGACCAGGTCCCTTCTGCTGCTTGGGCCGGGATGGCCATCGCCAGCACGGCAGCCCCTGTGAGACCTGCTACTGCGGCATAGCTGCGGAAATGCTTCATATCTTCCTCCCCAAATGACCGAATGTTCCGCTCCAAAAAGGACGCCTTTTCTGGCACTTCTTGGCGTGATCATGCTAGAGAGATAGATGTAAGGTCGTAAAGGCGTTCAATTTTACTTTGCTGATCCTTTAGGGAAAGGTTATTTATCTTTTACTTAAAGTGCTGTTTCTTTTGGCTCCGGTGGTTATCGGGCAGGGCATGATGCGCTTTTTCGAGCGTCTGGTGCCGGAAGGGTCGTGAGAGCCGACGTGTCAGGGGCAATGCGTTCTCAGGCTGTGAGTCAGAGCAGGGCGGCGGCGAGCAGGTGGGTTGCCTTGTCGTCGGGATCCGCACACGGTCTTGCCATCGACGGCCAGGCCGGACCAGCGTGTTGCCGGGTTCGTCGACCGGGTCGGCGGCGAACCGGGCGAACCGCACGCGGGGGCGCGTACGCAGGCGATCAGCTCGTCTCGCCGGCTGAGAACGCATCAGCCGCGAACTCAACCCGGTGAACGGGGCCAGGGACCACTCCTAGCTGGCGCGGCTCAGCACGTTGAGGTGTTCCAAGTAGTCCATGCCTGCCGACTCTCGGGAAAAGTCGCGATTCACGAGGGCGGCAAGTTCGCGGCTGACCATGAGCAGCGACGGAAGCGACTGGCGGTCGCCCTTGAGCGCCCACTCGCCGTAGCTGACGGCCTGGTCGAGATCGCCTTGGCGTGCAGCGACGACGCCCAACGTAACCCTGGCCTCAGCCATCCTCATGGGTGCCCGTTCAGCCCCGTCGAAATCCGTGCCAGCTCGGATGACCTCGTCCGCAAGGTTCTTCGCGAAGCGGTCCTCACCAAGGAGGCGATAGCAGTCCATCGCGTAGAAGTCGAACTTCGCCGGGTCCACCACGAAGTGGTGATCGAGGTTCTCGGGATACGACATCCCTTCGAGCAGCTTCCGCCCGCGATCCAGGGCGACTTCAGTCTGTCGCCGGTCGCCAAGCCGTGCCCATCCCTTGGCCTCGTGTGCAGCCAGTTGGACAGCCACGCCCTTGCTCGGTGCTGCCTCGGTTCCTGCTTGAGACGCAGCCAAGATGCCTCGGTAATCGCCGGTGGTAAGGGCGAACCATGCCCGCATCTCATGCGCCCATCCGGCGATCTCGTTGTTGTCGGCCTCGTGCGCCAGAGAGAGGGCAGCCCTGCGCGTGCTCTCTGCGGCGGTTCGATCGCCCATGTCGTACTCGACGCACCCGATCAAGAGGGCGAGCCATCCTGAAAGAGCAAGCACCTCGCGGTGCTGAGCAAGGGTGAGCCGCTGCGACTGCATCCCGGCGATTCGCCTAAGCCACTGTCGACCCTCTATCGCGAGCTGATCACCGGGAAGGTGGGGGTACTCGGAGCAGAGTCGATCAGTCGTGATCCTCAGTGCATCAAGCGTGGCGTTGTCGACGTCGGACGCCTGCAAGCGGCTGAGGATGTCCAGGGTTTCCATGCCGGTTACCGTGGCGATCTCGGCATTGCCATCGCGGCGACTGGCGACGGGAAAGATCGCGTGCGTCACCGTGCCGAAGGTCTTGGCGATGATCGGCTGGTAGAAGTCGCTCGGCGTGACTTCGCCGGACTCCCAGCGCTTCCACTGCCGGACCATGCTGGCCCCCTCGGGCAGGGACTTCGGCGAGTGAGCGCGAAGCGCGGATACCGCCTCTGCCTGGGACCACATTCGGGCCTCGCGCTCAGCAGCAATGCGTCGCGCCCATGCCGGTCGTTCCTCGCTCATGTGCCCTCCCATCGGGGTGCCTGCTTCGAGTCTGGCATCCCATGAGCCTTTGACACGGGGGTGACAGGGAGCTGTCACCACTGCTGTCCGTCCATGACACCGCTGGTGTCACTAGTGGGTCAGTCACTCCGTGCGCATGGTGGATCACACGTTAAGCGCTGCCCGCTTCGGCTCGCTCTTCGAGCGTGGCCACTCGGGCGGCAAGTCGCCGAAGTTCGGAGTGAATCGCCGTGATCTCTTCTCGAACGCTGGAACTCACCGGGACGTTCATCCCCGAAGCGTCGTCGTTGTCCTTGACGAAGTACCCCCGGTTGGGGACGGAGAAGATCAAGCCCTCATCCATGAGGAGCTTGAGGCCGCTGGTCACGGTGACGGGCGTTGTCCCGAAGCGTTCCGCCAACTCCCGAAGTGACTGGAGCTTCTTCCCTGGCTGCGTGGTCGCGATCTCTTTGCGGAGGGTGTCGGCGATCTGGATCGCCTTGGGCCTCGGGTCGTCGGTGGCAACGCTCATGCATCGATGCTACGTGCCACTCCACAACTACGCACTACTACGTACTATCCCGAAAGGGTATTGCGATCTAGTGTGTGATAGTGCACTCTACTGGTGATGGCATCGCCATCCCGGACTCGCCCCGGAGGGCAGCGCATCTACCGCCAAGCAGCTCGCCGCCCTCCTTCGTCCTCGAAAGGAACTTTCATCATGCCGTCCTTCAAGATCGACCTTTCAACCGCCGTCGTGTTCGTGGCGACCCCGCCGACGCCCAAGCTGGTGAGCAAGCAGACCGGAGAGGTCGCGATCGACCGGGAGACCGGGGCGCCGCTGGTGACCATCGGTCTGCTGATCTCGGATGAGGGTGAGGGGAACCTGTACCAGGTGACCGTCCCCTCCACCGGGGTGGACGAGTCGCTGACCCCGGGCATGCCGGTGTCGGTGATCGGGCTCAAGGCCCGTGACTGGGAGAACACCTTCAACGGCACCACCCGGCACGGGATCAGCTTCCGGGCGGTGGCCATCACTGCCCTGATGCCCGCTGCGATGTCGAACGGCCAGGGCTGATCGCCGTGTCGGAGCTGACGAGTCTGCTGGAGCTGGGTGCCCCGTTAGCCGCCGTGGCCGGCGGGGCCGCCTACGCCCGACACCGCACCCCGCGCCTGTACTGGTCCGCGGTCGGCCTGCCCGCCGCACTGGTGCGGATCCAGAGCAAGTGGGACGAGACCATGAGCGCCTGTGAGCTGAGCGTCAGCCCCTCGCTGCTCAAGATCATGGCCGCTGATCGGGCCGAACGCTCCCAGCTCCCCCACGACGTCCCCAAGCTCCGCAGCATCCGCCCATCGACCATCGGGGTCCGGCTGCGGGTCCGTCTGGCCCGAGGGCTCACCACCGACGCGGTGCGGGATGCCTCCGAAGCGCTGCGGCACGCCTGGCAGGTCAACGCGGTCTACGTCTCCGAGGTCCGCCCCGGCATCGTGGACCTGCACCTGGTCGGCTTCGACGTACTGCGCCGGGTCGTGCTTCCCTCGCGCATGGCGAGCAAGGCGGCCGGCCTGCTGCGGGTCCCGATCGCGCTGCGCGAGGACGGCACGGTGTTCGTCCGCGACTACCGCACCGCCCCGCACGGCCTGGCCCTGGGCGCCACCGATTCGGGCAAGTCGATGTACGCCCGGAACCTGTTCGCCGGCCTCGCCGGGCAGCCGGTGGCCCTGGCGGGGATCGACTGCAAGCGTGGTGTGGAACAGGCCCCGTTCGCCTCCCGGTTGTCGGCGTTGGCCACGGAGCCGGATGCCGCGCTGGATCTGCTGCGGGTCCTGGTCGAGGAGGAGATGGACCACCGCTACGACCTGATCCGTGACCACCTGGGCATACCCGGGACGGTGGCCCGTGAGGACATCACCGCCAACATCTGGGGACTGCCCGACGACATCCGCCCCGCCCCGCTGGTGCTGGTCGTGGACGAGATCGCGGAACTGTTCCTGTCCGCGAACAAGGTCGAGGACAAGCGGCGCAACGAGACCGTCACGCTGCTGATCCGCTACGCCCAGCTCGCCCGCGCCACCGGCATGTACCTCGAAGTCCTCGGCCAGCGCTTCGGCGCCGAACTCGGCAAAGGCGCCACCGCACTTCGCGCCCAGCTCACCCACCGCGTCGTGCACCGCGTCAACGACATCGAGACCGCCCGCATGGGCCTGGGCGACATCTCCGAACAGGCCATGACCGCCTCGACGCAGATTCCTTCCGAGCAGCCCGGCACCGCCATCGCCGGTGATTCCTCGGGCCGTTGGTCGCGTATCCGCACCCCGTACCTGAGCCTGGCCGACGCCTCCGCACGCTGCGCCCGCCACGCCCACCTGGTCCCGGACCTACCCGCGCTGGACGCCTTCCGCCCCGTACCGCCCCCCGTTGAACAGAGCAACGCCGTACCGCTGGTCAAGCCCCGCACCGTCCCGGTCACCGAGTAACACCCCCTGCCTCACACGGTCGGCGCGACCGCCCCGCGCCACGTCCCTACCCCCGCCATGCCCGAACGCCTGAGAGGAGAGACCGCGATGGCCGCCAGGAAGACCACCGCCCGCCGCCCCGCCACCAAGCCCGCTGCCGCGCCGGCGTGCCCCGACTGCGACGGCAAGGGCGAGACCACCGAGACCGTTCGTGTCGGTGCCCGCAAGGGGCGCGAGACCGACGACCGCCAGTCCGCCCTGTGCCTGACCTGCTTCGGCACCGGCAACGCCCTTGAGGAGTGATCCCGTGTCCGCCTCGATGTCCTTCTACGCCGACGCTGACAGCTACGTACGACTGCACCGGTACACCGAACGCGTCCCGATCCTCACCCTCAACGGCCGTGACCACTCGCTGACGATCAGTGCCTTCGACCGTACGCCGATGGCCGATCACCTGGCCTTCGCCAAGGCCCTGGCCACCGCTGCCGCCAACTACCTGACCGCCCTGGAGAACTACGCCGCCGCCGCGCCCGCCACTGCCGACAGCGACCGCGGCTGATCCCGGACGCCGGGCGGCTGGCCACCACACCTCGCCCGGCGCCCGACCACCACCCGAGAGGAGGTGAAGACATGCGCAAGATCCGCATTGATGCCGTGCTGGTTCAGGCCGTGATCGCCGCCGCGCTGTCCTTCGCCCACCTGCACGACATCGCCGAAGCCGCCGGCCAACACGGCTGGAAGGCCTGGGCCTACCCCATCAGCGTCGATCTGCTGCTGGTCGCCGCCTGGCGACGCCTGCGCACCCGCGTCGGCTCCCGCCCCTTGGCCTGGTGCTGGTTCGTGATCGCCCTCACCGCGTCGCTGGGCGCGAACGTCGCCACCGCCGGATTCCTCGACCTCGACCACGCCCCGGCCCTGCTGCGCCTGCTGGTCGCCGGATGGCCCGCCCTGGCCTTCCTCGGCGGCACCCTGCTCGCCCACACCCCCACCACCGGCCACGCACCCGAGATCACCCCCGAAACGCCGCCACCTTCACCGGCCCCGGATACGGCCCTGGATTTCGAACCGGAGCCCGAACCCGAGCCGGAGCCGATTGCGCCCCGGGAGGAAGCCCCGGCGCTGCCCCCGGCCCCCACACCGGCTGTGCCGACCGCGCTGGTGGAGCACGCCCGCAAGGTCGCCGACGCCCACCACGCCGCCACCGGCCACCGCATCGACACCGCCACCCTGCGCGCCCGCCTCGGCGTCCCCCCGGCCCTGGCCGACGCCATCGCCGCCCACCTCGCCTGAAAGGACCGACCCGTCGTGACCGTCGACCTTCCCCTGATCGTCGTCCTCATCGCGCTCGGCTACGTGGGCCTGAAGTTCGCCCGCGTCCCCAAATGGCTGGTCGTCGTCCTGCTGCTGCTCGGCTTCCAGACCGCCCACACCTTCATCGCCCCCGCCGTCGACTCCGGCACCAAGACCGGCGTCGAGGTCGTCAACGGCACCACCAAATAACGAGGAGGAGACCCGCCATGCTCCGCCCCAAGATCCCCACCAACCCGACCGTGACCGGCCTGGTGATCCCCACCAGCATCACGACCACTGTTGAGCCGCAGCACTCCGCCCCGGCTTGCCGCTGCCACCACACCCCCGCCGCTCCGGCCCCCGTGCCCGCTCCGGTCTCGAACCGGCCCACGGTGCAGCTCACCCCGTCGGGTCTGATCACAGTCGTGGCCGGCGGCACTGCGGTGGTCCTGGTCGTCGGCACGGTCCTGGTCTCGCTGCTGCTCGCGGTCGCCGTCACCGCCGCCTCGGTCGCGGTCTGCGCGATCGTCCTGCGCTCGATGCTCAACGACTCGCACAAGCGCCGTTGACCGGCCTTCCGGGGCGGCCTCGATCCCGCGAAGAATCCGCCGCCCCGGAAGGCCTCAGCCCCCAACCAATCCGCAGATTGATCAGGAGACCTTCATCATGCCCCAGCACCGCCCTGCCCCGACGCGGGTCTGCCGTGACTGCGACGGCTTTCCCGTCGTCGCCATCACCACCGGCACTCGCCTGCCCGACGGCACCCGCACCACCATCCGCGTCGCCTGCCCGGCCTGCCACGGCACCGGTACCGCCCCCTTGGCCCGGGTTGCCCGCCGTCTGGGCCCGGTCTCGTCCCGGCAGGAGGTGGCCCGGTGATGCGCACTACCGCCACCTCCCGCCCGACCTCGGTGCACCTGTTCTGTGGGGCCGGCGGGGACTCCGACGGATTCCGCCGCGCCGGGTTCGACGTCGTGCTGGGGGCCAATCACTGGCAGAAGGCCGTGGACACCCACGCCGTCAACTTCCCCGAAGCCGAGCACCTGTGCGTGGACCTGGACCACTACGACATGCGCAAGCTCCCCAAGGCCCGGGTCCTGGTCGGCTCCCCCATCTGCACCGAGGGCAGCCCCGCCGACGGCATCAAACGCCCCAAGGCAGCCCCCACCCCCGGACAGCTCTCCCTCCTCGACGAAGGCCCGATCGCCGACGCCGCCTGGGAACGCACCCGCGCCACCGCCTACGACATCCTGCGCGCCACCGAGGTCCACGACTTCGACGCCGTCGTCTGCGAGAACGTCCCCCGCTTCGCCACCGCCTGGCCCCTGTTCCACTGGTGGCTGCAAGGCATGGCCATCCTCGGCTACCGCCACCAGGTCGTCTCCGTCTCCGCCGCCCACATCGGCGGCGAGAACAACCCGCACGCCCCGCAATGGCGCGACCGCATCTTCATCGTGTTCACCCGCCAGAGCATGCGGCAACCCGACCTCGCGGTGCGCCCGCCGGCCTGGTGCCCCACCTGCGAACAAGACATCCAAGCCGTCCAGTCCTGGCGCAACGGCCGCACCATCGGCAAATACCGCCAGCAGTACGACTACCGCTGCCCCAACGGCGCCACCTGCGGCCACCGCATCGTCGAGCCCTACGTCCGCCCGGCCGCGTCCGCGATCGACTGGACCGACACCGGCATCCGCATCGGCGACCGCCCCCACCACGGCAGGGGCCCGCTGGCCGCCTCCACGCTGCGCAAAATCCGGCTCGGGCTGGAGAAACACCGCGTGCCCGCCCTGGTGGCGGTCAACCACTCCGACCCCGGCGACGGACGCGCCGTCCCCGCGCACGCCTCACCGCTGGCCACCCGCACCGTACGCATCGGCGACGGCATCGCGCTCCCCGCACCGTTCATCACCGAGCACCGCGGCGGCGGCAGCACCACCCGGGCCATCGCCGATCCGCTCGGAGCCATCACCGCCGGGGGCAACCACCACGGCCTGGTCATCCCCTACCGCAAGGGCGGACCGACCACGACCGCGTACCCGCTGCACACGATCGCCACCCGCGAGTCGGCGGGCCTGGTGCTGGGCTCCGACGCCCTGCCCGAGGACATCGCCCTGGAGGACTGCTACTTCCGGATGCTCTCCCCGCGTGAGCACCTGCGCGGCCAGCGCTTCACCGACGACTACACCGTCCTGGGTAACGGCGGCGAGCAGACCATGCAGGCAGGCAACGCCGTGCCCTCCAACGTCGCCCAGTGGATCGCCTCCGCCCTGCTGGAGGTCCTGTGACCACCCACCACCTCGACCCCGACCCCGGCACCGGACCCATGCGGGCGCTGACCTTCTGGCAGCCCTGGGCAAGCTGCATCGCCTACGGCACCAAGCGCATCGAAAACCGCCGCTGGCCTACCGACTACCGGGGGCTGCTGCTCATTCACGCCAGTCGCACCCTCGACCCCCGCGCCACCGACCTTCCCCAGACGCGGGCGTTCCTGCGCCGCCCCCAGCCCATGGGCGCTGTGCTCGCCGTCGCTCGCCTCGTCGGCTGCCACCCCGACGATGGCTGGTGCTCCCTGTGGTCCGCCGCGGGCCAGTTTCACTGGCAGCTCACGGACGTAACGCGGCTCGCACGGCCGCTGCCCTACCCGGGGGCACGCGGCCTGTGGACTCCGCCCGCTGAGTTGCAGACCGTCCGCGTTCTCGCTGACGCCCTCGCGCAGTTTGAGGGGGCCGCGTGACCGACACCCTCGCGCCCATGGCGGGCCTGGACCCGGTCACCTGGCGGGACTTCCTGCGGGTGGCCGGGCAACCGGACTTCGAGCGCTGGCAAGACCAGATTCGCCGCACCGGCGGCTGCTCCAGCCCGATCCGCCTGACCGGCTACACCAAGACCATCGACAAGGCCAACGGCCAGGTCCTGCACGCCTACAGCACCGACGCCGAACCCGGCGGCACGCTCCGGGTCGCATGCGGCAACCGCCGCGCCTCCCGGTGCCCCGCCTGCGCCTGGACCTACGCAGGCGACACCTATCACCTCATCCGTGCAGGCCTCACCGGCGACCCGGCCAAAGGCACCCCACACACCGTCCGCGAACACCCACGGGTCTTCGCCACCCTCACCGCCCCCAGCTTCGGCCCTGTCCATAACCGCCCCGCCTCCGGCCGCTGCCGCTGCGGCGCACACCATGCCGAGGACGCTCCCGCGCTGGGCACAGCGCTCGATCCGGAGACGTACGACTACGTCGGGGCGGTGCTGTGGAACAACCACGCTTCCAAGCTCTGGGATCGCTTCTCCATCTACCTCCGCCGCGAGATCGCCGCTCGCGCCGGACTCACCCAACGCGAAGCACGCGAGCAAGCCCGGATCTCCTTCGGCAAGGTCGCCGAATACCAGCGACGTGGGGCGGTCCACTTCCATGCGGTGATCCGCTTCGACGGGCCCGAGGGCCCCGACTCCCCGCCGCCGGCCTGGGCGACCCTCGACCTCCTGACCGACGCCATCGGTGCGGCTGCCGCCCGCGTCGCCGTGCCCGTGCCCGCTGCCGGACCCTTCCCCGCCCGCGTGCTGGGCTGGGGCACACAGCTCGACGTGCAGCCCATCGGAGCATTCGACCGCGGGGAGGTCACCGAACAAGCCGTAGCCGCCTATGTCGCCAAGTACGCCACCAAAGCAGCCGAGACCACCGGCACCGTAGACCGCCGGATCGGCGAACTCGCCGAACTCGACAAGCTCCCCGCCTTACCCGATCACGCCCGGCGCCTGATCCAAGCCTGCTGGGACCTCGACGAGCACTACCCCGACCGGAAGCTGTGGGCCTGGGCTCACATGCTCGGCTTCCGGGGCCACTTCTCCACCAAGAGTCGCCGCTACTCGACCACCCTGGGCGCGCTACGGCAGGTCCGGGCCGACTACCGCGCCCGCCAGCAACGCGAAGCCCTCGGCCTACCCGATCCCGAGGACAACCCCGAGGCCACGACCCTCGTCATCGCCCATTGGGCCTACGCCGGACACGGCCATACCCCCGGCGAATCCTGGCTCGCCGCCACCATCCACCGCGACCTGCAAGCCGCACGCGACACCGCCCGCGAAGCCCTGCATGACCTCCGAGACCAGGAAGGGGACGCCGCATGATCACGACCACCGTGATTGAGAGGAAGTGGCATACCACCGCCGAAGTCGCCGTAATGCTCGGCTTCGGATTGTCCAAGACCAAGATGCTCGTGCTGACGGGCGAGATCAGGTCCGTCAAGGAGGGCCGCAGCCGCCGCATCCTGCCGCGCTGGGTTGATGAGTACGTGGAACGCCGGGCGCGTGAGGTTGAGGAGCTGAGCGCATGAGCGGCAAGCGGGGCAACGGGGAAGGCTCGATTTACCCCTACAAGAACGGCCATGCGGCCTACGTCTGGGTGACCAAGCCGGACGGCAAGCGCGCCCGGAAGTACGTCTATGGCAAGACCCGCGAAGAGGTCCACGACAAGTGGATCAAACTGCATGCCGAAGCCAAGCAGGGCCCGGTGGCCACCCGTCACCGCACGCTCGCCACCTTCCTGACGTACTGGCTCGCCTCGATCGTCAAGCCCAACCTCGCGCCCCTCACGTACGTCTCGTATGAGGGATCGGTGCGGCTCTACATCGCCCCCCATCTGGGGGCCAAGCGGCTCGACAAGCTGACCGTGCGGGACGTGCGCGAGTGGCTGACCAAGCTGGCGGGCATTTGCCAGTGCTGTGCTCAGGGCAAGGACGCCAAGCGCGCTCCGAGTCGGCAGCGCTGCTGTGCTGTGGGTGAGTGCTGCGAGGCGTACCCGTCGCGCCGAGTGATCCAGGCGGCTCGCGATGCCCTGCGCGCTGCGCTGACTCACGCGGTCGCCGAAGAGGAGATCGGGAAGAACGTCGCCTCGCTGGTCAAGGTCCCCAAGCCTCGCCGCCGTCGGATCAAGCCCTGGTCAGTGGTCGAGGCCGGGAAGTTCCTCGCCGACGGGGTGGCCCGTGATGACCGCCTCTTCGCCGCTTGGGTCCTCGTGCTCTGCCTCGGACTGCGACGCGGTGAGGTGCTGGGACTGACGTGGGAGTCCGTGGGCTTCGACGCAGGTGAGCTGTACGTGGATCACCAGATCCAGCGCGCGGGCAGGCAGATCCTCCACCGCGAGACGAAGACTGAGGAATCAGACGACGTTCTGCCGCTGCCCGCGCTGTGCCTGAAGGCGCTACGGATGCACCGTGCTCAGCAACAAGGCGACCGCAAGGCGGCCGGCCAGCAGTGGCAGGATACCCGTGGGCTGATCTTCACCACGAAGTACGGCACCCCCATCGAGCCGGGCAACCTGACGCGGATGTTCGCCCTTCGGACTCGGCGTGCGGGCCTGCGGGTGATCCCGCTGCGGAACACCCGGCACACGTGCAGCTCGC
The DNA here is from genome assembly GCF_003999195.1 of Streptomyces soli. GTDB lineage: Bacteria > Actinomycetota > Actinomycetes > Streptomycetales > Streptomycetaceae > Actinacidiphila > Actinacidiphila soli. The sequence goes on along the minus strand of NZ_RJVR01000016.1, from coordinate 3,253 downwards.
TCCTGGTGGCGCTCGGCGTGCACCCGAAGGTGGCACAGCGGATCCTTCGGCACTCGCAGATCGCCATGACGATGGAGGTCTACGCGGAGGCGAGCGAGGAAGAGGTACGCGAAGCGGTACGCAAGCTGTCCGAAGCGATGGGTGGCGGCTGATCAAGGCCGTTGCTGTACTTCGCTGCTGTACGGCACGAAAAGGCCCCCTCCGGGATGATCCCGAGGGGGCTTTGGCCTGCTGTGCACTCGGCAGGATTCGAACCTGCAACCTTCTGATCCGTAGTCAGATGCTCTATCCGTTGAGCTACGAGTGCTTGTGCTTCCCGGCGCTTTCGGGCCGGTCTGCGTTGCGGGAACAACATTACATGACCCGCCGCGTGAGGTGAAATCCATTGCCTGCACCCGCACTGAGCTGGGAAAACGCCGGAAGCCCCGGCCGGTGATCGGCCGGGGCTTCCGGACTGGAGCGGAGGCTGAGGGATTTGAACCCTCGATGGGATTGAAGTCCCAAACCGCATTAGCAGTGCGGCGCCATAGACCGGACTAGGCGAAGCCTCCAGACACGCCCGCGCGAGCGGGTGTGTGCAGATGATGGCACAGCCGGGTGGGCTGTCACCAATCGCAGACCAGGTTACTAGGCCACGCACGGACAGAGCAAAGCTGTTCCGCGGCGACGCGCCCACGATCGGGTGGATCAGGGGAGCGCGGGGATGCGGGGAGGTAAGGACGGGGCATGCGAATGACCCGAATGACGCTGGCCGCCCTGTGGGCCGTCGGGCTGCCGTTGGTGACCGCGACCGCCGCGAGGGCGGCGGAGCCCGTGCCGGAGCCGTTGCCGGTGGACCGGCTGACCGTGACGGTGGACGACGGGGAGGATCACGTGGCTACGTATGAACTGGCCTGCCATCCGACGGCCGGGACGCTGCCGGACGCGCAGGGGGCGTGTGACCGGCTGGACGCGCTGGGCGGGCCGGTGGGGCCGCCGCCGCCGGGGCAGATGTGCACGATGATCTACGGCGGCCCGCAGAAGGCGACGGTGGTCGGCACCTGGCGGGGGGCGCCGGTGAGGGCGCGCTACAACCGCGCCAACGGCTGTGAGACCGCCCGGTGGGAGGACATGGCGCCGGTGCTGCCCGCGCCCCAGCCCACGGAGGGTGACGGACTCCACAATTCCGGTTGGCGGCCGTGAACACTTGCATCCCGTAAGGGACATGAGCATCCATGACCGCGGGCTCAACGACTGCCCGTACACTCGCTCTAGTGACAGGCCGCGAAGGCAGCGGCAAGATGGGCGGCCACCGGCAGCGCGGGGTCCACCGGGCCACCGCCAGCGGTGTGCGGCACATGCGGTACATCAGGGAGGACGCGTCTCGTGAGCAGCAGGCCATCCCGAGGCGCTGCTCGCCTCGCCGCAATACTGGACGCCCTGCCTGACGCGCTGCTCCTGGTCAACGCCAACGGCACCGTCGTCAACGCCAATTCGATAGCCCTGGAGACCTTCGAGTCCCCCGGCACCGCCCTCGTCGGGCGCGGGCTGCTCGATCTCCTTCCGACCTTCGACTCCAAGCGCATCCCGGGCTCCATGCGGCGGCCCGATGACGACGACGGCCGGACGAAGCCGACGCGGATGGTCGCGCGGCGCACCGACGGCAGTGAATTTCCGGTAGAGGTTACGAGCGCGAACATCGACGACGCGCGCACCGCCTTCGCGGAGACCTACAGCTACACGGGCGACGAGCTGCTGATGCTGGTGGTCCGTGACCTCACCGGCGCCCTCGACACCGAGGCCGAACTCGCCCGCCAGCAGCGGCAGACCGAGATGATCCTGCGCGCCGCGAGCGAGGGCGTGGTCGGCGTCGACACCGAGGGCAGGGTGGTGCTGGTCAACCCGGCCGCCGCGCAGATCCTCGGCTTCCGCGCCACCGACCTCGGCGGCCAGGAGCTGCACCCGCTGATCCAGCACTCGCGCCCCGACGGCTCCCCGTTGCCGTACGAGGAGACCTCGCTCGCCGAGACCCTGCGCAGTGGCCTGAAGCACCGCGTACGCGGCCAGGTGCTGTGGCGCAAGGACGGCAAGGCGGTTCCGGTGGACCTGACGACGGCGCCGGTACGGGAGGGTGAGCAGCTGGTCGGCGCGGTCATGACCTTTACCGACCGGAGCGGCTTCAACGCCCTGGCCGCGCGCCATGCGCAGCTTCAGGCGGTGCTCAGCGAGTCGCTGCGAGGGCCGATCGACGAGCTGCGCGGCGAGCTGGTCGGCCTGGCCGCCGACCCGGCCGGGCACCTGTGGCCCGAGGCCAACCAGATCCTGCACCACCTCGCCGCCGGATACGCCCGCATCACCACCCTCATCGACAATGTGCTGGCCTTCCAGCGGCTGGACCGGGGCGAGGACAAGCTGGAGCGCGTGACGACCTCCCTGGACAAGGTGGTCGCGGCGGGCGTCGAGGGCGCGGTCGAGCTGATCGGCCCCGGACGCGCGCAGTACGCGGTCCACGCCCCGCCCATAGAGGCCACGGTGGACGCCGACCGGCTGGCCCAGGCCGTCTCGCACCTGATCGCGGACGTCGCCGGGGTCGACGCGGCCGGGAACATCCCGGTGCTGCCCAGCGGCAGTGACTCCACGATCGTCGTGGCGGCGGCGCAGCGAGGCGACGTCGTAAGGATCGAGGTGCGCGGCCCGCACGCCGGCGGCGACCCGGTGCATCTGCCGATAGCGCGCGGCATCGTGGAGCGGCACGGTGGCGTGCTGCAGACCCATGAAGTGCCCGGCCAGGGCAGTGCGTACGTCCTCGAGGTGCCGGTCGGCCCGGGCAAGGGCGCGGCTGCGGGCGCCGTGAAGGAGCCGGTACGGGAGTCGGAGACGACGGTCATGCCGTTGCCGGCCGAGCCGATCCGTGGGACGAGCACGAAGCCGGGGCCGCCCCGGCAGCGACAGGCGTCGGAGGACGCGCCGGTGGCCGGCCCCACTTCCGCCGGCGCCATCGCACTCCCGGCGGCGGCCACGGAAACCCCGAGCGGGCGGCGCCGTGCCCTGCGGCAGCCGGAGGACCAGGCCCCGGCGCTGCCGGCCCAGCAGCCACACCAGCCCGAGCAGCCGCAGCCGCACCAGGAGCAGCCGACGGGCCGTCGCGCCAGGCGCCCGGCCGCCGATGACAGTCAGGCGGGCCAGGCGGCCCACCCCGGCCAGCCGTCCGGTCTCCCGGCGCTGCCCCCCGCCACCGCCGACGCCCCGGAAGCGCCCACCGGGCGGCGGGGCC
>NZ_RJVR01000265.1 GCF_003999195.1 Streptomyces soli | reverse complement strand
CGGCAGTCGCAGCAGGGCCGTGCGCAGGGCCAGGCCGGGACCGGCACGGATGCGGCGCCGCGGCCGGCGCAGGGGGACCCAGCGGTGCCGGGGCGCGAGGGCGTAGTCGTGCGCGGCGGCGCGGATCCAGCCGGCCGGGTCCGGGTCGACGGCGACGGTGGGCCAGTGCTGCCAGGCGACGACGAAGGCGTGCCGTACGGCGCGGCGGGCGAGCCGGGGGTTGCCGGTGAGCAGCTCGACCTGGCGGACGACGGGGCCCGCGCACTGCGCGTGGAGGGCGTCGAACGCCGCCGCAGGGCTTGTGCATGATCGTGCGATAAGCCGCATAGCGTCATATTCGGCGACACGGTTACCACTCGCCACGCTGCCGGGGCAAAAGGGGTTCTTCAGGGCAGCATGGGGTGGCGTGACCCATATGACCGACCGCAACGACCGCACGCCGTCCCTGCCGTCGCTGCCCGAGAGGGCGCCCTCGTCCCTCGCGGGAGGGGTGGCGGCCGCAGGCCTGGGGCTGGGCGCGACGGCCGTGCTCGTCCTCTTCCTGTGGATCATCTCCCCGTATCCCGACAGCGGGGGCATCCAGGGCACGCTGCACGTCGCCGCCGACGTCTGGCTGCTGGCCCACGGCACGGGCCTCGTACGCATGGAGACGCTCGGTGGGGCGCCCGCGCCCGCCGGGATGACGCCGCTGCTGCTGGCCGCGCTTCCGGCATGGCTGCTGTACCGGGCCGGGGCGGACTCGGCGGCCGACGAGGGCGAGGTCGGCTGGGCCGCGCTGGGGTGGCTGGTCGGCGGCTATACGGCGGTCGGTGGCTGCGCCGTGCTGTACACCTCGTACGGTCCGGTGCGCAGCGACGCGCTCGGCGCGCTGCTGCACCTGCCGGTCTTCGCCCTGCTCGCGGCTGCCACAGGGGCCTGGTTCGAGCGCGGCCGGCCGCCGATTCCGCTGCCCGGGGCGGTGCCCCGCGAGGGAGCCGTCGGGACGCTGCGGGCCGCCGCGGCGGGGCTGGCGGTGCTGCTGGGCGGTGGGGCGCTGCTGACAGCGGTGTCGCTGGTGTGGCACGTGGGAGCGTCCGCCGGGGCATTCGGGGAGTTGAGCGATTCGGTGTCCGGGATGTTCACGGTGCTGCTGGTCTCCATCGCGCTGGTCCCGAACGCGGCGGTGTGGGGCGCGGCCTATGCCCTCGGTCCCGGCTTCTCCATCGGTGCCGGCAGCATCGTCGCCCCGGCCGGTGCCTCCGGCTACCCTGTACTCCCGGCCTTCCCGCTGCTCACCGCGCTCCCGGAGCAGGGCGGCGGTACGCCCGTGACCTGGGCCGTTCTCGCCATCCCCGCCGGTGCCGGGCTGGCGGTCGCGCACTTCGCGGTGGGGCGTACGACGCGGGGCACGGCGGCCGTCACCGCCTGCGCTGCGGGGCTGTGCGGCCTGGTGGTCATGGGGCTCGCGGCTGTCGCCGCCGGGCCGCTCGGCGAGGGGACGCTCGCGGACTTCGGGCCCTCCGCGTGCTGGGCGGGAGCCGCGGCCTGCGCCTGGACCCTGGTGGTCGGGCTGCCCGTGGCGCTGGTCCTGCGGTGGTGGCGGCTGCGGGACTCGGAGCCGGCGGCGCCGACAGGGGCTGTCGAGCTGCCGGCCGAGCAGCCGCCCGGACTTCCGGAGCCGGAGGCATCCGAGACGGCCGCCCTGATGGACTTCCCGTCGGTCCCGCCGGGACGGCACCGGGCCGGTGACCCGCGTGAGTGACTCGCGTGAGTGACTCGCGTGAGTGACCCGGCGTCGTCTGCTCAGCCGTTGTCGATGACGGAGCGCAGGGGCTTCGGGAGCAGATCCGCGCAGGCGGCGCGGGAGGAGGACGTGAGGGCGTCGCGGGTGCAGGAGTAGTAGTCCTGGTACACGAACTGGACCGTGTACGTCGCCGCGACGAGGAGTATGGCCAGGCTGCCGGCGACGATGCCGCTGATGGCGGCGGTGCGCTGGGGCTTGTCCGCGAGCTCGCCGGTCGGGACCTGGGGGCGGGGGTCCTCGTCGTGGACGGGCGCGCGGGAGAGGGCGGCGGCAGCGGCGGAGCGGGCGTCGGCGCGCTGCTCGGGCTTCATACGCAGCGCGGAGATGCCCCAGTAGAGGGCGAGCGCGCCGAGGAGCAGCGAGAAGGACGTCCAGCCGAGGAGGGCGAAGAAGAGGCCCCACATGCCGGACAGCAGGGCGTAGCGGGCCCGCCGCTGGGCGGGGTCCGTGGGGTCGAAGCGGAGCCCGGAGGGGCCGCCCGCGCCGTTGCCACCGGAGCCGGGACCGGAGCCGGGACGGGGACGGGGGCCGTCGCCGAGGCCGCCGGGCTGATGGCCGGGCTGTTGGTCGCTCCACTGGCCGCCCCAGGCGGGCGGCGGCGGGGGAGCGGGGCGCTCGTCCTCGGGACCGGAGGAGTCCTCCGGGCGGCGCGGCTGCCAGGGCTGCTCAGGCGCGTCCTCGGGCGGCGGAGCGAACGGGTTGTCCTGGGGACGCCGCTCACGCAGCGCGGTCGCCACGCGGTGGGTGGTGGTGCTGCGGCCGCTGCTCATGGTTGCTCGAGTCATCCCCTGCTCGTGTCAGATACGTCACGTCCGCTACGCGCGTACGCCCTTACTCCTCAGCAGACGCTACCGTCCGCGCGCTCCCCCGTCCCGTGGGGGCCGTTCGGTGTGCCGGTATCGTTGCTGACGGTCGGCGGCCTCGTAGGGTTCCCTGGAATCTCAGGGCCCCCCGACTCGTATGATCCTCCATATCGCCGCATCTTCCCGAGGGACCACCTGCCGTGGCTGCGTTTCCCCCACCCTCCCGTCTCGTCGTGCTCGTGTCCGGATCGGGCACCAACCTCCAGGCCCTGCTGGACGCCGGCGCGAACGTCGTCGCCGTCGGCGCCGACCGCGAGGGCATCGTCGGCCTGGAGCGTGCCGAGCGGGCCGGACTGCCGACGTTCGTCGCGAAGCTGAAGGACTTCGGCAGCCGCGAGGAGTGGGACGCAGGTCTGGCCGAGGCCGTTGCCTCCTTCGAGCCCGACCTGATCGTGTCGGCGGGCTTCATGAAGATCGTGGGCAAGGAGTTCCTGGCCCGCTTCGGTGGCCGCTTCGTCAACACGCACCCCGCTCTGCTGCCGAGCTTCCCCGGCGCGCACGGGGTGCGCGACGCGCTCGCGTACGGGGCGAAGGTCACCGGCTGCACGGTCCACTTCGTCGACGACGGGGTCGACACCGGCCCGATCATCGCGCAGAGCGCGGTCGAGGTCCGGCCGGGCGACACGGAGGAAGCGCTCCACGAGCGCATCAAGGAAGTCGAGCGAAGGCTGCTCGTCGACGTCGTGGGGCGGCTGTCCCGCGATGGGTATCGCATTGAGGGACGAAAGGTTCTGTTGCCGTGAGTGCCGAGAGCAAGCGGGAGATCCGTCGCGCGCTGGTCAGCGTCTACGACAAGACCGGACTGGAGGAGTTGGCGCGCGGTCTCCACGAGGCGGGGGTCGAGCTGGTCTCCACCGGTTCGACGGCCGCGAGGATCGCCGCCGCCGGGGTGCCGGTCACCAAGGTCGAGGAGCTGACCGGCTTCCCCGAGCGACTGGACGGCCGGGTCAAGACGCTGCACCCGCGTGTGCACGCCGGCATCCTCGCGGACCTGCGCCTGGAGGACCACCAGCGGCAGCTGGCCGAGCTGGGCGTCGAGCCCTTCCAGCTCGTGGTCGTCAACCTCTACCCCTTCAAGGAGACCGTCGCCTCCGGGGCCTCGGACGACGAGTGCGTCGAGCAGATCGACATCGGCGGCCCCTCCATGGTCCGTGCCGCCGCCAAGAACCACCCGTCCGTGGCAGTCGTCGTCAGCCCGCAGCGTTACGCCGACGTGCTCGCCGCCGTCCGCGACGGCGGCTTCGACCTGACGCAGCGCAAGCGCCTGGCCGCCGAGGCCTTCCAGCACACCGCCTCCTACGACGTAGCCGTCGCGAGCTGGTTCGCCAACGCGTACGCCCCCGCCGACGACAGCCCCTTCCCGGACTTCCTGGGCGCCACGTACGAGCGCCAGAACGTGCTGCGCTACGGCGAGAACCCGCACCAGGGCGCCGCCCTGTACGTCGACGGCTCGTCCGGTCTCGCCTCCGCCGAGCAGCTGCACGGCAAGGAGATGTCTTACAACAACTACGTCGACACCGAAGCCGCGCGCCGGGCGGCGTACGACCACGACGAGCCCTGCGTGGCGATCATCAAGCACGCCAACCCCTGCGGTATCGCCGTCGCCGCCGATGTCGCCGAGGCCCACCGCAAGGCGCACGCCTGCGACCCGCTGTCCGCCTTCGGCGGGGTGATCGCCGTCAACCGGCCGGTGACCGTCGAGCTGGCCGAGCAGGTCGCCGAGATCTTCACCGAGGTCATCGTCGCGCCCGCGTACGAGGACGGTGCGGTCGAGGTACTGGCCCGCAAGAAAAACATCCGCGTCCTGCGGGCCCCCGAAGCGCCGTGCGCCGTCAAGGAGTTCCGGCCGATCGAGGGTGGCCTGCTCCTCCAGGAGAAGGACCGCCTCCAGGCCGAGGGCGACAACCCGGCCAACTGGACGCTGGCGACCGGCGAGGCGCTGTCCGACGGCGAGCTGGCCGAGCTGGCCTTCGCCTGGCGAGCCTGCCGGGCCGTCAAGTCCAACGCCATCCTGCTCGCCAAGGACGGCGCCACGGTCGGCGTCGGCATGGGCCAGGTCAACCGCGTCGACTCCGCCAAGCTCGCCGTCCAGCGGGCCGGCGCCGAGCGCGCCGCCGGCTCCTACGCGGCGTCCGACGCCTTCTTCCCCTTCCCGGACGGCTTCGAGGTGCTGGCCGAGGCGGGCGTCAAGGCGGTGGCCCAGCCGGGCGGTTCTGTCCGTGACGAGCTGGTCGTCGAGGCCGCGAAGAAGGCGGGCGTGACGATGTACTTCACCGGCACGCGGCACTTCTTCCACTGACGCATACGTACGCGGACGTACGCGCACATACGAAAGCCGCACCTCACGAGGTGCGGCTTTCGTATGCGATGGCTCAGTAACGCGGGCGGTTGAACCAAGCCGCCGTCTCGGCCTTGGCCGAGAAGACGATGACCAGGATGGCCAGCACCAGTGGCAGCAGCGCGAAGACGCCCCCACTGAAGAGGTTGATCACGCCGCCGACCAGGACCAGCGCACCGATGACGATCGCCCCGGTACGCGTGCCCGGGCCGCCGGTCTTGAACTTCGTGCCCATCGCGATGCACAGCGCGCCGAGCGCGAGGGCGAACACCCCGGCGAACCACAGCACTCCGATCGGCAGGGACGAGGAGTTCGTGTCGTCGAGTGCCGACAGAGCGGCGGCGCCGACAAAGACGAGCAGCGCGGCGACGATCTCCATGCCACCCAGTACGAAGAGCAGCGTGCGGGCCGTCTTCGGGGCCTGCGGCATGACCTCGGGGCCGCCCGCATAGCCGTAAGGAGCCTGGGGCTGCTGCGGATAGGCACCGTAGGGCTGAGCTCCCTGCGGCGGCTGTTGCTGCTGCTGTGGGTAGCCGTAGCCGGGCTGCGGCTGCTGGGGCGGCTGCTGCGGGTACCCGTACGGCTGCTGCGGCTGCTGAGGCGGCGGCTGCTGGCCGTACGGCTGCTGCGGCTGCTGAGGCGGCGGCTGCTGGCCGTACGGGTTGTTGGGACCTGGCGGGTAACTCACGTGAGTCTTCCTCCGAGCGGATGGGAGCTGGGGGCACCCCCAGACTCCGTCCGGGGGTGCCCCCACCAGCCTTCGGCCGGGGGGACCCCCACCGGACGGAGTCTGGGGGAGGACGCCAAGCCATTCTTATCGGATGATTACCGGGTTTTGACGACAACCGACTTGACGATCTTGTCGGCGAAGGTCTGCGACTTGTCGTCCCACAGCGGCCAGAGGTAGCCGATGCTGCAGGCGGCCGAGTCCAGTCCGTGGCACAGCCGGCGCACGAAGGCCATGCCGAAGCCCAGCGGGCGGCCGTCGGCCTCGCGCAGCACCGTGATGCCGAGCGCCTTCTTGCCCGGGGTCTGGCCCTTGGTGCCTTCCATGTAGCACATGACCAGGCCCCCGACGAAGGCGAGCAGCCCGCCCAGCATCAGCAGGGCGATGGCGCTGCCGGGGACGCTCGGCGACGGGCACGTGCTGTAGGTGCCGCTGTAGTCGCAGTTGTTGGTGCTGTCGACGATCGTGCTGATCATCTGGGCGTACCCGACGACCATCAGGATCATCGGCACCAGCAGGAAGATGAGGTAGTCGACGAAGTACGCGCCGACCCGCGCGCCCCAACTGGCGTACGGAGGCATCCCGGGGACCGGGCCGCCCGGGTAACCGCCCTGGTAACCGCCGGGGTAGCCGCCCTGCGGGGGATATCCACCCTGCTGGGGGTAGCCGCCCTGCTGCGGGTAGCCCTGCTGCTGGGGGAAGCTCTGCGGAGCCGGCGGCTGCTGCGGGTAGCCGTAGCCGGGCTGCGGCTGTTGCGGGGCGGCCGGGGGCTGCTGCGGGTAGCCGTACGGCTGCTGGGGCTGCTGCGGCTGCTGGGGCGGCTGGGGCGGCTGCTGGCCGTAAGGATTGCTGGGACCGGGCGGATAACTCACGTGCTGATTCCTCCGAGCGGGGACGATGAGTCCGGAGTGATGATTGGGACGACGTCACATCGTCGTGGCCCGCTGGCCGCCCTGTCCAGCGGCTTGTCCGGCGGCGGTACGCGGACCTGAGAGGATGGGGGCATGACCGCTCAGATTCTCGATGGCAAGGCCACTGCCGCCGCGATCAAGTCCGAACTGTCCACCCGCGTCGCGGCGCTCAGGTCGCGGGGCATCACCCCCGGCCTCGGCACGTTGCTGGTCGGCGACGACCCGGGCAGCCGCTGGTACGTCGCCGGAAAGCACCGCGACTGCGCGGAGGTCGGCATAGCCTCCATCCAGCGCGAGCTGCCCGACACCGCGACCCAGGAGGAGATCGAGGCGGTCGTACGGGAGCTGAACGACAACCCCGAGTGCACCGGCTACATCGTGCAACTCCCGCTCCCCAAGGGCATCGACACCAACCGCGTCCTGGAGCTGATGGACCCGGCCAAGGACGCCGACGGCCTGCACCCGATGAGCCTCGGCCGGCTGGTGCTGAACGAGCCCGGCCCGCTGCCCTGCACCCCGAACGGCATCGTGGAGCTGCTGCGCCGCCACAAGGTGGAGGTCAACGGCGCGCACGTGGTCGTCGTCGGCCGCGGCGTCACCGTGGGCCGCTCGATCGGCCTGCTGCTGACCCGTAAGTCCGAGAACGCCACCGTCACCCTCTGCCACACCGGCACCCGCGACCTGGGCGCCCAGCTGCGCCAGGCGGACATCATCGTGGCGGCGGCGGGTGTCCAGCACCTGGTGAAGCCCGAGTACGTGAAGCCGGGCGCGGCCGTCCTCGACGTCGGCGTCAGCCGGGACGAGAACGGCAAGATCGTCGGCGACGTCCACCCCGGCGTGGCCGAGGTCGCGGAGTGGATCTCGCCCAACCCGGGCGGCGTCGGCCCGATGACCCGCGCGATGCTGCTGGCCAACGTCGTAGAGGCGGCCGAGGGCCATGTCGGCTGAGCGAAGCAGGCGCTTCCCGGCCCGGACGCGTACGACCACCCGCCCCGAGGGCGGCGGCCGTGCCACAGGGCCCCACGCCCCCGCACCGGCCCGTCAGTGGCCGATCCTGGCGGTGCTGGGCGCGGTCGCCGTCGGGCTGCTGCTGACGGCGGCGGGCAGCTTCCGGGCCGGCATCGTGCTGATCGGCGCCGGCCTGCTGCTGGGCGCGGGGCTGCGCTGGCTGATGCCGTCGGTGGGGATGCTGGCGGTGCGAAGCCGGTTCACCGATGTGATCACGTACGGGTTCCTCGGCACGGTGATCGTGCTGCTGGCGCTGATGGCGCAGCCGAACCCGATCCTGGACATCCCGTTCCTGGAGGACATCGTGCGGTTCTCGGTGCGCTGACCCGGTGCGGTTCCCGGGGCCATGGGGGCGGGCCGAGTAGCTTGCTCCCATGGCGAAGATCAAGGTGGCCAATCCCGTCGTCGAGCTCGACGGCGACGAGATGACCCGCATCATCTGGCAGTTCATCAAGGACAAACTGATCCTGCCGTACCTCGATATCGAGCTGAAGTACTACGACCTCGGTATCGAGCACCGCGACGCCACCCGCGACCAGGTCACGGTCGACGCGGCGAACGCGATCAAGGAGTACGGCGTCGGTGTCAAGTGCGCCACCATCACGCCGGACGAGGCCCGGGTCGAGGAGTTCGGCCTGAAGGAGATGTACCGCTCCCCGAACGGCACCCTCCGCAACATCCTGGGCGGGGTGATCTTCCGCGAGCCGATCATCATCGACAATGTGCCGCGCCTGGTCCCCGGCTGGACCAAGCCGATCGTCGTCGGCCGCCACGCCTTCGGCGACCAGTACCGCGCCACCGACCTGAAGGTCCCCGGCGAGGGCACCCTCACCCTGAGCTTCACCCCGAAGGACGGCTCCGATCCCGTCGAGCTCGAGGTGTACGAGTTCCCGGGCCCCGGTGTCGCTATGGCCATGTACAACCTCGACGCCTCGATCCGCGACTTCGCGCGGGCCTCGTTCGCGTACGGCCTGGACCGGGGCTTCCCGGTGTACATGTCGACGAAGAACACGATCCTGAAGAAGTACGACGGCCGGTTCAAGGACCTCTTCCAGGAGATCTTCGACGCCGAGTTCCGCACCGACTACGAGAAGGCCGGGCTCACCTACGAGCACCGCCTCATCGACGACATGGTCGCCTCCGCCCTGAAATGGTCGGGCGGCTACGTCTGGGCCTGCAAGAACTACGACGGCGACGTCCAGTCCGACATCGTCGCGCAGGGCTTCGGCTCACTCGGCCTCATGACCTCCGTCCTGATGTCCCCCGACGGCAGGACCGTCGAGGCCGAGGCCGCGCACGGCACGGTGACCCGCCACTACCGGCAGCACCAGCAGGGCAAGCCCACCTCCACCAACCCCATCGCCTCGATCTTCGCCTGGACCCGCGGCCTCGCCCACCGCGGCAAGCTGGACAACACCCCCGAGGTCACCAGGTTCGCCGAGACCCTGGAGCGGGTCTGCGTGACGACCGTCGAGAACGGCCAGATGACCAAGGACCTGGCGCTGCTGATCTCCAAGGACCAGCCGTACCTCACCACCGAGGAATTTCTTGCCTCGATCGACGAGAACCTGCGCAAGAAGCTCGCAGTCTGAGACAGACTCCGTCCGTTTTGGTGCCCTGTCCGGAAAACCCTCCGGGCGGGGCACTGGCGTTCTAACGTGGGTCGCGGGACGTGGGGGAGGGGACCGCCGTGACGCTGTGGGAGCCGTTGCCGGACACCATGAGCGCCAACGCGCGCCGGCTCGCGGTGCAGTTGCGCAGGATGAAGGACCGCAGCGGCCTCGCCGTGCCGACGCTGGCCGCGCGCACATCGCAGAGCACGGAGTCCTGGGAGCGCTACCTCAACGGCGCCAAGGTGCCGCCTCGCGACGCGGTCGAGGTCCTCGGGCAGCTCTGCGGAGCCGACTACGAACGCCTCGGCGCCCTGTGGGAGTTGGCCGAACACGGCGGCGGCACCTATGTGCCCGACCCGGACCCGCTCGACCCGCTCGCCCCCGGCGAAGGGCTGCCGAAACCGCACCGGTGGCGCAGGAGACTGCTGGTGAGCGGCTTCGGCCTGGTGCCGGCCGCCGCGCTCGGCCTGCTCGTGCTGGCCGGCCTCACCGCGGACAGCAGCACCGGACGGGCCCAGGCGCCCGCCACTTCGGCGCCCCCGGCGGCGGCTCGCACCGGCACGCAGCACCCCGGCGCTTTACCGGTGGGCACCGCGCCGGGTGGCGACGGAGGCCGTACGCCGGCGACCGCACCGCTCGACGCCGGGCCGGAC
>NZ_RJVR01000249.1 GCF_003999195.1 Streptomyces soli | reverse complement strand
GGTGCGCGCGGCGCAGGCCGCCCAGCAGGCCGCCCGGCGGCTGGGATCGCCCCGGTTGCTGTCGCTGCTCGCGTTGCGCGAGGCGGGCGGCCGGGCCGGGCTCGGCGACCGTACGGGCTGCGAACGCGCCCTGGTCCGGGCCCAGTCGCTCTTCGGGCGCGGCACCAGCGACGCCGACCCGGAGTGGATGTCCTTCTTCGGCGAGGCCGAACTCGCCGGTCTGGAAGCCCAGTCCTGGGCCGCCCTCGGCGACCACCGCCGCGCCGCCGAGCAGGCCCGCCGCGCCGTCGGCCTCCAGGACCCGCACTTCGCCCGCAACACCGCCCTGTACGGTGCCGAACTCACCGGGGACCTCGCCGCCGCCGGCCGCCCTGACGAGGCGGCCGCCGCCGGGTCACGGGTCCTGGACCTGCTGGGCAGCCGGGTGCACTCCACCCGCATCCGTTCCATGCTGGACACCGCCGCCCGGGCCATGCGGCCGTACCGCCGGGAGGCCGGCGTCGCGGACTTCCTGCGCCGGGGGCAGTGGTGACGGTTACGGCCTGGCGCGGTGGCACCCTCGTTCCACCGCGCCAGGCCGCGCTTTACGCGCCCGCCTCCGGTGCCGGAAGTTCACCCGTGCGGGCGACCCGGGTGTACCAGTGGGCGCTGGACTTGGGGATGCGGGCCTGGGTGTCGTAGTCGATGTAGACCGCACCGAAGCGCTTGCTGTAGCCGTACGCCCACTCGAAGTTGTCCATCAGAGACCACAGGAAGTAGCCGCGCACATCGGCGCCGTTGTCGACGGCCTTGAGGACGGCGTCGAGGTGGCTGTGCAGATAGGCGATGCGCTCGGGGTCGTGGACGCTGCCGTCGGGGCCGGGCATGTCCTCGTACGCGGCGCCGTTCTCGGTAATGAGCAGCGGCAGGCCGGGGAAGTCGCGGGTGCAGCGCAGCAGCAGGTCCGACAGGCCGGTGGCGTCGACGGACCAGCCCATGGCGGTGCGCGGACCGTCGGCCTGGTGGAAGGCGACGTCTTCGGCGGCGGGCCAGGGGGAGTGTTCGCTGGCGCCGTGGCCGTCGTTGCGGGCGTTGTCGGGGTCACTGTCAGTGGCCGCTGATACCACTGTGGGTGCGTAGTAGTTGATGCCGAGGAAGTCGAGGGGGTGGCGATGAATGGCGGCCAGGTCGCCTTCGCGTACGAAGGACCAGTCGGTGAGGCGGTCGGTGTCGCGGAGCAGATCCTGCGGATAGGCGCCCTTGATCAGTGGTCCGGTGAAGACCCGGTTGCCGACCGCGTCGATGCGGCGCACCGCGTCCAGGTCGGCGGGGGAGCCGGTCAGCGGACGGATCTGATGCAGGTTCAGGGTTGCCGCGAGCTGGGCGCGGGCAGGCAGTGTGTCGCGCAGCGCCGCCGCCGCCCGGCCATGGGCGAGGTTGAGGTGGTGCGCGGCGCGCAGCGCGGCGACCGGATCCGTGCGCCCGGGCGCGTGCACGCCGGACCCGTAGCCCAGGAAGGCGCTGCACCACGGCTCGTTGAGGGTGATCCAGCGCTCGACGCGGTCGCCCAGCGCCTCGCCGACGATGCGTGCGTAGTCGCCGAAGCGCTCCGCCGTGTCGCGCTGCGGCCAGCCGCCGGCGTCCTCCAGTTCCTGCGGGAGGTCCCAGTGGTAGAGGGTCACGGCGGGCTGGATGCCGTGCTCCAGCAGCTCGTCGACCAGCGCGCGGTAGAAGTCCAGGCCGCGCTGGACGGCGGGCCCGCGCCCGGTGGGCTGCACCCGGGACCAGGAGACCGAGAAGCGGTAGGCGCTCAGCCCGAGGTCGGAGATGAGCCGCACATCGTCACGGAAGCGGTGGTAGTGATCGGCGGCCACATCCCCCGTCTGGCCCTCGAAGACCTTCCCGGGCGTGCGGCTGAAGGTGTCCCAGATCGACGGGGTGCGGCCGTCCTCGGCCGCCGCGCCCTCGATCTGGTACGCGGCGGTGGCCGCGCCCCACAGAAAGCCGGAGGGGAAGTGACGGCTGGTGGCGGCGGTGGCGGTGGCCGGCCGGGTGTCGGACGCAGTCATTACGGGAGCGCTCCCATCGGATCGTACGGAAAGTATGGGCCTTGCAGCCCTGGTTCAGCCCTTGACGGCACCTTGCATGATTCCCCCGACGATCTGCTTGCCGAACACGACGAAGACCAGCAACAGCGGCAGCGTCCCGAGCAGCGCGCCGGCCATGACGACCGACTCGTCCGGGACATAGCCGTGGGCGAGGCTGGTGAGAGCCACCTGGACGGTCGGATTCTCCTGGGTGAGCGCGATGATCGGCCAGAAGAAGTCGTTCCAGGCGAAGACGAAGGTCAGCATCCCAAGCACGGCCATCGCGGGCCGCGCGACCGGGAAGACCACATGCCAGACGATCCGCATGCTGCTCGCCCCGTCGACCCTGGCCGCCTCGATCAGCTCGGTCGGCAGCGCCTGCGTGAGGTACTGCCGCATGAAGAAGACCCCGAAGGCGCTCACGAAGGTCGGCAGGATCACGGCCTGCAGATGGTTCGTCCAGTCCAGCTTGGCGATCCACAGGAACATCGGTACGACACTGAGCTGCGGCGGCACCATCATCGTGGCGATCACCAGCATCAGCAGCACCGTCTTGAAGCGGAACCGCAGCTTGGCGAAGGCGAAGCCGGCGATCGTCGAGAACAGCACCGTGCCGACGGTGATGCTGCCCGCCACCACCGCCGAATTGAGCAGCGCCTGGCTGAGGTTGGCATCGGTCCAGGCGGTGCCCAGATTCTTGAACAGGTTCGCGCCGAACCACAGCGGCGGCGGCGTCTGGGACAGCCTGCCGCTGGTGCGCGACGCCGCGATCGCCGTCCAGATGAGCGGGAAGAGCGAGACCGCGGTGAACACGATCAGCACGGCATAGGTGACCGGCCCGGCGTGCATCTGCTTGCCGGCTTTCGATTTCGACCGCACCTGGCGGGGGGAGGAGAAGACAGCCATTCGGGACCCTCACTGGCTCTTGCGCAGCCAGCGGGCGGCCAGCCCGTTGACGGCGGCGATCAGCAGCAGGAGCAGGAACATCGTCCAGGCGATGGCCGAGGCCCGCCCGAGGTGATAGTTGGTCCAGCCCTGCTCGTACAGATACAGGCCCAGCGTCTGGAACTGGTGGGCGGAGCCGCCCTTCTCGCCGCCGGTGCCGCCGAACAGATACGGCTCACCGAAGAGCTGGGTCGCGCCGATCGTCGAGACCACGATGGTGAAAAGTATCGTCGGCCGCAGCATCGGCACCGTCACATGGCGGAACTGCTGCCAGCGCGAGGCGCCGTCCAGCGCCGCCGACTCGTACAGGTCGCTCGGCACCGCCTGCATGGCGGCCAGATAGATCAGCGTGTTGTAGCCGGTCCAGCGCCAGATCACGATCGAGGAGACCGCGATCTGCGAGGACCAGGTGCCGGCCCGCCAGTCCGTGTGGCCGAAGCCGAGGTGGCCGAGGGCCCAGTTGATCATGCCGTAGTCGGTGCCGAACATCAGCGTGAAGACCAGGGCTGCCGCGGCCACCGAGGTGGCGTACGGGACGAGCATGGCGACCCGGAAGAAGGTGGAGCCACGCAGCCGGTAGTTGAGCAGATGAGCCAGACCCAGGGCCATGAGCAGCTGCGGGACGGTGGAGATCACGCCGATGGTGAAGGTGTTCCGCAGCGCGTTCCAGAAGAACTCGTCCTGGAAGAGCCGGGTGTAGTTGTGGAAGCCGACGAACTCCCGCGCGTCGAGGTTGGTCAACTCCACCCGGTAGAAGGACGACCAGCCGGTGTAGATCAACGGGAAGAGCCCGAAGGCGACGAAGAAGAGGAAGAAGGGCGAGACAAAGGCGTACGGACTGCCCTTGACGTCCCAGCGGTAGAGGCGGCTGCGCCACTTGCGGCGCAGCGCCGCGGCCGGGTCGTGGTCGGCCGGCCGGTGCTGCGCTGCCTCGTCGCGCGGGGCCGCGCCCCCCTGTGCGGGGGACGCGGTCGCGCCTGCGATGTCGGAGAGTTCCGAAACCATGCGGGTCACTGGTCCAGTGCGTTGTTGATTTCCTTGACAGCGGCGGCCCAGCCCTGCGCCGGGGTCTTGCCCTGCTGCTCGACCTGCAGGATGCCGACATCGGTGATGGCCGTGTAGATCTGCTGGTCCTTGGGCCCGATCACCAGCGTCGGGATGCTCTTGGCCGCGCTTGCGAAGATCTCACCGATCGGGGCGTTGTTGAAGTAGGCGTGCTTGGCGTCCTTCACCGCGGGCAGGTCGTACGCGCCCGGGGCGCTGGGGAAGCTGGCCTGCTTGGCGAAGACCTTGGCCTGCTGCTCGGGAGCGGTCAGCCAGGCGGCGAGCTTGACCGCCTCCGCCTTGTTCTTGCCGGCCGAGGGCACCCCGATGAAGGACCCACCCCAGTTGGCGGGCTTCGGCGCGGCGGCGACGTCCCACTTGCCCTTGCCGGAGTCGCCGGACTTCTCCTGGATGTAGCCGAGCATCCACGACGGGCAGGGCAGGCTGGCGAACTTGCCGTTGGCGAACGCCTGGTCCCAGGCCTTGTCGAAGAGCTTCAGCTTGCCGGTCAGACCGCTGGTCGACGCCTCCATGGCCAGGTTCCAGGCCGTCTTCACCGACGGGCTGGTCTTGTAGACGACGTTGCCGCTGCTGTCGTAGTAGCGCTCGGAGTAGCTGTTGCTGACCGCCTGGTAGAGGCCGGCCGCCGAGTCCATGAAGGTGGTGCCCGTGGGGGCGCTCTTCTTGTACGTCTTGCCGGCGGCGATGTACTTGCTCCAGTCGCCCGCCCAGAGCGCGCCGACCTTCGTCCGGTCGGTGGGCAGCCCGGCCTTCTTGAACAGGTCCGTGCGGTAGCAGATCGCCATCGGGCCGATGTCGGTGCCGAGCGCGACGGTCTTGTTGTCGGCGGTCGTCGCCTGCGCCCACTTCCACGGCAGGAAGTTCGACTTGTCGACGCCGGAGGCCTTGGACAGGTCCTCGAACTTCGCCGCCTGGGTGGTGACGACCTCGTTGATGTTGCCGACCTCGATGGCCTGGATGTCGCTGAGGCCGCTGCCGGCGGCGAGGTGGGTGAGCAGCTGGGGGTAGTAGGTGTCGTTCCGCTCGATCACGTTCTCCTTGATCGTGATGTTCGGATGCGCCTTCTCGTACTCGTCGTAGAGCCCGGCCTGCTTGTAGCCGAAGACCCCGAAGGTGCCGACGGTGATCGTGGTCTTCCCCTTGCCGCCGGAGGAGCCGGGGCTGGAGGTGTTGCCGCTGTCCGACGAACAGCCGGCGAGCAGGCTCGCGCCCAACGCGGCCACTGCCGCCAGGGCGACTGCGGCGGTCCGGCGGCTTCGGTGCCGGTGCGACTTCGTTGTCGTGCCCATTCGGTCCTCCGGGACGGTCTGCGTGCGGGATGTGTATGCGTTCGCTACTGTGGGAGCGCTCCCATGCGTGATGTGTTGAAGGGTCGCCGTTCCCCGGTGGAGTGTCAAGGGAGCCGACGCTCTAAGTTGGCGCAGATGGCTAAGTGATGGCAGCGATTGGGAGGCCGCGATGGCGGTGAGCGGACGGCACACCGGTAGGCCGACTCTGGAGGAGGTCGCCGCGCGGGCCGGCGTCGGCCGCGGCACGGTCTCACGCGTCATCAACGGCTCGCCCCGGGTCAGCGACCGCGCGAAGACAGCCGTCGAGGCCGCGATCGCCGAGCTGGGATACGTACCGAACCGGGCCGCCAGGGCGCTGGCCGGGAACCGTGCGGACGCCATCGCCCTGGTCATCCCCGAGCCGGAGACCAGGCTCTTCGCGGAGCCGTACTTCTCCGACATCATCCGGGGCGTGGGCGCCGAGCTGGCCGACACCGACATGCAGCTGCTGCTGACCCTCATACGCACGCCCAAGGAGCGCCAGCGCTTCGCCCAGTACCTCAGCGCCCACCGGGTGGACGGCGTGCTGCTCGTCTCGGTGCACGAGAACGACCCGCTGCCCGATCTGCTGGAGCAGTTGGAGATGCCCGCCGTGCTCAACGGCCGGCGCTCCGATCTGGAGTCGGTGTCGTATGTCGACGCCGACAATGTCGGTGGTGCCAGGTCCGCCGTCGCGCACCTGGTCGGCCGTGGCCGGCGCTCGGTCGCGACCATCACCGGGCCGTTGGACATGTACGTGGCCCGCTGCCGGCTCGACGGCTACCGCCAGGCCATCGAGGTGGCCGGACTCGGCGCAGATGAGGCCCTGGTCGCCCGCGCCGACTTCACCGAGGAGGGCGGCCGCGCGGCCATGCGGTCCCTGCTGGAGCTGCGGCCGGACGTGGATGCCGTCTTCGCGGCCTCGGATCTGATGGCGGCCGGCGCCCTGCAGGTGCTGCGGCAGGCGGGGCGGCGGGTGCCGGATGATGTGGCGCTCATCGGCTTCGAGGACTCCGCGATCGCCCGGCACACGGATCCGCAGCTGACCAGTGTGCGGCAGCCGACGCAGGAGATGGGACGGACCATGGCCCGGGTGCTGCTGGAGGAGATCGCCGCCCGGTCGCCCACCCGGCGGCATGTGGTGCTGGCGACAGAGCTGGTGCGGCGGGAGTCCGCCTAGGAAGCCTGGGAATGTCGCCCTGACAGCCCTGACAGCCCTGACAGCCCTGACAGCCCTGACAGCCCTGACAGCCCTGACAGGACCTAGCGGCGGCCGGCCGTGCGGGCCGCGTGCCAGATCGCGCGCAGCCGGTCCAACTCCGCCAGCTCGGCCTTCGACCAGGAGCGGCGACCTGCGACGTACTGCCGTATCGCCTCGTTGGCGGCTTCGACGGAGCGGGGGGACCGGGTGTGGTGCCGGTGGTTCAGAGCGGTCGGGGGCATGGTGAAGATTCTATGCGGGGGGTGTGACATGAGCCCCCGGAAAAAGCGCTCCGGGGGCTCATGTCACACAGTGAGGATGCTCACTCGGCTCACTCGGCTCACGTGCCGAAGAGATCCCCGTACGAGGCCATGGCCAGGGCGATGTCCGCCTGGGCCCAGAAGCGGTGGTACGTGAAGCTCGGTGCGGCGCCCCGTTCAGGTAGCCGCTGACCTTGGAGTAGGCCGAGTCGTCGGCGTAGAAGGACCGCAGTGATCCGAAGGAGGACGAGGAGTTGATCGCGTCGCCGTTGGGCATGGTTCCGGTCCAGCCGCTGGGGACGTAGACCGGGTCGTCGAAGCGGTTGTAGTCCGTTCGGGTCTCGGGGACGGCGATGCCGAGGCTGTCCTGGTTCCGGACCGCGCCACCTCCACCCTCACCCAGGCCTGGACCTGCTGGCGCGACGGCGGCACCTGCCCAGGCATCGGCTGCTCCGTCGCCGGCATGCAGACCCTGGTCAACGCCGCACGGGGCACGGGTGCGCAGAACGTCATCCTGCTCGGCGAGGTCGCGTACTCCAACGACCTCGGCCAGTGGCTGACGTACCGTCCGACCGACTCCACGGGCAATCTCGCGGCCGCCGTCCACGTCTACAACTTCAACACCTGCAGAGCCGCCTCCTGCTGGGACAGCACCCTCGCGCCGGTCGCCGCGCAGGTTCCGCTCGTCGCCGGTGAGATCGGCGAGAACACCTGCGGCCACGGCCTCATCGACCAGTTCACGGCCTGGCTCGACGCACACCACTCCTCGTACCTCGGCTGGACCTGGAACACCCGGGACTGCTCGTCGGGTCCGTCCCTGATCACCGCCTACGACGGCACGGCCACCGCCTACGGCGCCGGGCTGCGCGATCATCTGCTCTCGCTCGGCTGATCCCGCTCGCCACATCGTCCGCGATTCCCGACAGGAGGTGTCGGGAATCGCGGTCAGCATGGACGTATGAACACCAGTTGGTCCGGCTTCCGGGCAACCGAACCCGATCTCGCCGACGCCGTCCAGGCGCGCTTCCAGAAGTACAAGCACCATGTCCTCGGCACCCTGCGGAGCGACGGCTCGCCGCGCCTGACCGGCCTCGAGGCGGACTTCCGCCTCGGCGAGCTGTGGCTCGGCATGATGGCCGGCTCCCGCAAGGCGCTGGACCTGCGCCGGGACCCCCGGTTCGCGCTGCACGCCAATCCGGGCCCGGACACCACGATGGACGGCGGCGACGTCCGGGTCAGCGGGCGCGCCGTCGAGATCACCGACGCCGCCGTGATCGCGACGTACGTGGACGAGGTCAAGCCGCCCGAGCCCTTCCATCTCTTCCGGACCGAGCTGACCGAGATCGTACGGGTCAGGGTCGAGGACGACGAACTGGTCGTGGAGACCTGGCGGCCCGGGGCCCCTGTGCGGGTGGTCCGGCGCCGGTAACGATCAAGGCCCGGCCTGTTCGCACAGGCCGAGCCTTGATCAAGAAGGGTGAGTAACGGGACTCGAACCCGCGACATCCTGGACCACAACCAGGTGCTCTACCAGCTGAGCTATACCCACCATGACCGGCGCTCTCCCGCACCGGCCAGAAGAAGTGTACAGGGTCGGGGCGGGTACTCGCGCCAGGCTTAATCGGTTGGCAGCACGTACTTCGCGGCGATGGCGCGCGCCGTGTCCGTGTCGGGGCCCGGCTGGGGGACGAAGACGGCCTCGCGGTAGTAGCGCAGCTCGGCGATGGACTCGCGGATGTCGGCGAGCGCCCGGTGGTTGCCGTTCTTCTCGGGGCTGTTGAAGTAGGCGCGCGGGTACCAGCGGCGGGCCAGCTCCTTGATGGAGGAGACGTCCACGATGCGGTAGTGGAGGTGCTGCTCCAGCGCGGGCATGTCGCGGGCGAGGAAGCCGCGGTCGGTGGAGACGGAGTTGCCGCACAGCGGGGCCTTGCGCGGCTCGGCGACATGCTCGCGTACGTAGGCGAGGACCAGCTTCTCGGCCTCGTCGAGGGTCATGCCGCCGTCGAGCTCGTCGAGCAGACCGGAGGCGGTGTGCATGGTGCGTACGACGTCCGGCATCGTCTCGAGCGACTCGGCGGGCGGGCGGATCACAATGTCCACGCCCTCGCCGAGGATGTTCAGCTCCGAGTCCGTGACAAGGGCGGCCACCTCGATCAGCGCGTCGTGCGCCAAGGAGAGGCCGGTCATCTCGCAGTCGATCCACACCATCCGGTCGTTCATGTGTATCACCCTACGGGGCGATCCCTCGGACCCGGCACAGCCGCGTTGCGTCCGCGTACGTCGCGGTCGCCGCGAAGCCGACCGGGCTGCTCCGGGATACGGGTCGTGAAGGTGTCGTTCTCGGCCTTCAGGGCCTTCGCCGGGGGCTGCACGGGCAGCGCCGACGGCGTGGCGGCGGCACGCGGCTCCTTCACCGCCACCGGTTCGGTCTCGTCCTGCGGGCGGCGGGCCCGATAGGCGGCGCGGTAGGAGGCGGGGGAGGAGCCGAGCTGGCGGCGGAAGTGGCCGCGCAGGGCGACGGGCGACCTGAATCCGCACCGGCCGGCGACCTCGTCGACCGAGTAGTCGGAGGTCTCCAGGAGCCGCTGGGCCTGCAGCACCCGCTGGGTGATCAGCCACTGCAGGGGAGCGCTCCCGGTGAGGGTGCGGAAACGGCGGTCGAAGGTGCGGCGGCTCATGTAGGCGCGCGCGGCGAGCGTCTCCACGTCGAACTGCTCGTGGAGGTGCTCCAGCGCCCACGCGACGACCTCGGCCAGCGGGTCCCCGCCGATCTCCTCCGGTAAAGAGCGGTCCAGATGGCGCTGCTGACCACCACTCCAGTCGCTGCCCCGGCGTGGCGGTACGACCAGGCGCCGGGCCAGCGCGTTGGCGGCCTCGGTGCCGTGGTCGGTCCGCACGACGTGCAGGCACAGGTCGATGCCGGCGGCGGTGCCGGCCGAGGTCAGGACGTCGCCGTCGTCGACGAACAGCTCGCGCGGGTCGACATGGACGGACGGGTAGCGCTTGGCGAGGGTGGGCGCGTACATCCAGTGGGTGGTGGCGGGGCGCCCGTCGAGCAGTCCGGCGGCGGCCAGCACGAAGGCCCCGGTGCACAGGCCGATGATCCTGGCGCCCTCCTCGTGGGCCCGGCGCAGGGCGTCCAGGGCCTCCACGGGCGGCGGCTGCGAGATCGAGCGCCAGGCGGGCACGACAACGGTGCCGGCCCGCGAGAGCGCTTCCAGACCGTACGGAGCGGTGAGCTCCAGGCCGCCGGTGGTTCGCAGTGGGCCGTCCTCGCCGGCGGCGACCAGGAGGCGGTAGCGGGGCACGCCCGCGTCCTGGCGGTCGATGCCGAAGACCGACAGCGGGATGGAGCTCTCGAAGATCGGGCCGCCGCTGAACAGCAGCACCGCCACGACCTCCTGACGGCGGCGCGCGGAGAGTTTGCGGGTGGTGCGAGGAGACATCGCCGACGACGTTGACGCCGTCGCCGATGGTGCCGACGGTGCGGTGGTGACCGTGCCGGCGGTCGACGGGGTCTCCGTCGCCGTGCCGGTCCTGGACTCCTGGTTCATGGAGCTCAAGCCCCCCTCGGTCGTCTCGTCCTCTCGGTCCTGCACTGTTCCCCCGCCGTTTTACTCAAGATCGAATCTACTGTGTCCCATGGGGCTGCAGTGGCAAGTTCACCACCTGGCTGTATGTCGACATGGCAACTTGGCGTGAAGCATTCGATCACGAAGCGTTCCACTCGCCGGGCCTGGTGGGAAGTGTGCCTCTCGCCCCGCACATGGGCGCAGAGCGGTTGTGCGCCCCCCGTGAGGGCTTCTCCGCTGGTGGCAGGGGTGTGGAGGGCTTGTGTGGACAACAGGCGTACTACGGTGAGAAGTTGGCCGAAAAATGTCGGCAATACTGTGCGCGCCCCAGGTCAGCGCACCGGCGCACGCGGAGGGGGTGGCTGATGCACCTGTGCGCCCCACCCCTTTTCGGGGGTCTGAGGACGATTCCGGATATGGCCGGTGGCGGACAGGGCGGGAAGGGCTGCTCAGGGTCGAGTTGTCCGATTGATGAGGGGGCGTTGCGCTCGGCGCCCGGCTCCGGCATTCTCCTGGAAACTCCGGGGTAGGGGGTGGCTGTGAAAGGTCCGGCACATCTGTGCACGGATGCTTCGCCGCCGTACTCTGGAGTCAGCGGGAAGGGCAGCCCCTTACCGGTCATATTGGCCGGTCCCGCGGCCCCCGCAAGCGTTGTTGTCCGCTCTTCGGTGCGCCACCCGCACCGACCTTGCTGAGAATCGCATCATGGCCGGTTACGAGCTCCCCGAGCCCGCCGAAGGCAAACCGCTCGCCGACCCGGCGGCGGTACCCGAGGCGGCAGCAGAGCTGCGCGCATCCTGCGACCCCGCGTTCCGGCACGGCGTGGTGGTCGGCTTCGACGGCTCCGTATCGAGTGAGCGCGCCCTCGCGTACGCCATCGGCATGGCCCGGCGCTCGGGCTCCGCGCTGATCATCGTGCACGTCGCCAACCGGCTCCCGGCCACGGTCTGGGCGGGCTGTGAGCCGCCGGTCTTCGTGGACGTCCCGGACCACCGCACCGAGGTGCTGGGGCTGGAGCTGGCCTGCGCCGACCATCTGTCCGAGGTGCCGTGGATCCTGGTCGAGCGCGGCGGGGACATCTGCCACGAGCTGGAGGAGGTCGGCCGGGAGTACGAGGCCGACGCCATCGTGGTCGGCGGGACGCACGGGATCATAGGGAAGATCTTCGGCTCGGTGGCCGGACGGCTGGCACGGCGCGCCCAGCGGCCTGTCGTGGTCATTCCCTGACCCATTTGCGGGCATTCTCCGACCTGTCGTGGTCATTCCATAACGATTTGACCGCCAACGGTCCGTTTTCTGGGGCTGCGAGGTTGCTTGCGCCCTTGTGAAGGGTATCTCACCTGCAGTTTCTTCCCTCGTACACCTCGTACTTGAAGGGGGTCCGCGGTGGACAACGACGTCTCCACGGCACGTACCGCAGGAGCCGGAGCCACGCCTCTGGGATACCTGGCACTCGGCCTGACGCTGCTGGCGTTCGGGCTCTTCAGCACCGGCGTGATCGACAACACGGCGGCGGGCGATGCGGCCCGACTCGCCCTCTACGTAGGCGGCTTCACCCAATTCGTCGCCGGCATGTGGGAGTTCTACCGGGGCAGCGCCTTCGCCGGCACCGCGTTCGCCTCGCTGGGCGCCTTCTGGGTCACCTGGGCAGCCGCGTCCGGCTCTCCGGCGGGCAAGGAGGTCACGGGGCTGTTCTTCCTGCTGTGGGCGCTGCTGGCGCTGAGCCTGACGGTGGCCGCGTGGCAGCTGGGCGGCGTGGCGCAGACCGCCTTCGGGCTGCTGACCGTGTCGACGGTGCTGTTCGGCATCGCGGCCTTCGCGGACAACTCCGGCCTCGGCAAGGCCGCGGGCTGGGTGGGCGTGGCGGCCGGGGCGGTCGCCTGGTACGGCGGCACGGCGCTGCTGACCAACGCCACGTGGGGCCGGCGGGCGCTTCCGTCGGACGGGTGGCGGCTGGCGGTGCCGCATCGCGGGCACGCTTAGGCGCGCTCAAGTCGGTCTGCAAGGGCCGGAGTTGAGTGAACGGTGAATTGGTGAGTGGTCCCCCGGCGCGTCGGGCGCCGGGGGACCACTGGTGTCTGTGCTTGTGCGGGGCCGGGGCTATTCGACGGTGACAGACTTCGCGAGGTTCCGCGGCTTGTCGATGTCGCGGCCGAGCGCCAGCGCCGTGTGGTACGCCAGCAGTTGGAGCGGGATGCCCATCAGGATCGGGTCCAGCTCCTGCTCGCTCTTCGGCACCACGATGGTGTGGTCGGCCTTCTCCTGCTCGCGGTGCGCGACCGCCAGGATCGGACCGCTGCGGGCCTTGATCTCCTCCAGCGCCGCCCGGTTCTTCTCCAGCAGGTCGTCGTCCGGCACGATCGCGATCGTCGGCATGGCGGGCTCGATGAGGGCGAGCGGGCCGTGCTTGAGCTCGGAGGCCGGGTACGCCTCGGCGTGGATGTAGCTGATCTCCTTGAGCTTCAGGGAGGCCTCGAGGGCCACCGGGTACCCGCGCACCCGGCCGATGAACATCATCGACCTCGCGTCCGCGTACTCCTCGGCGAGCTTCTTGATCTCCGGCTCCTGTTCCAGGATCTCGGCGATCTGACCGGGCAGCTTGCGCAGGCCCGCGATCAGCCGCTTACCGTCGGCGACCGACAGATCGCGGATCCGGCCGAGGTGCAGGGCCAGCAGGGCGAAGGCGACCACCGTGTTGGTGAAGCACTTCGTGGAGACCACACAGACCTCCGGGCCCGCGTGGACGTACACCCCGCCGTCCGTCTCACGGGCGATCGCCGAGCCGACGACGTTCACCATGCCGAGCACCCTGGCGCCCTTGCGCTTGAGCTCCTGCACCGCGGCCAGGACGTCGTACGTCTCACCGGACTGCGAGACCGCGACGTAGAGGGTGTCGGGGTCGACGACCGGGTTGCGGTAGCGGAACTCGGAGGCCGGCTCCCCGTCGGCCGGGATGCGGGCCAGCTCCTCGATCAGCCCGGCGCCGATCAGACCCGCGTGGTACGAGGTGCCGCAGCCCAGGATCTTCACCCGGCGCACTGCCCGCGCCTCCCGGGCGTCCAGATTCAGGCCGCCCAGGTGCACGGTGGAGAAGCGATCGTCGATCCGGCCGCGGAGCACGCGGTCCACTGCCTCGACCTGCTCGGCCATCTCCTTGTGCATGTACGTGTCGTGGCCACCCATGTCGTACGACTCGGCCTCCCACTCCACGGTGGTCGGGGACGCCGTCGTACGGGCGCCGTCGGTGGTGTACGTACGGAAGTCGTCGGCCTTGAGGGTGGCCATCTCGCCGTCGTCGAGGGTGACGACCTGCCGGGTGTGGGTGACCAGGGCGGCGACGTCGGAGGCGACGAACATCTCCTTCTCGCCGATGCCGAGCACCACCGGGGAGCCGTTGCGGGCGACGACGATCCGGTCCGGGAAGTCGGCGTGCAGGACGGCGACGCCGTACGTGCCCTCGATCAGGGCCAGTGACTGGCGGACCTTCTCCTCCAGCGTGTCCGCCTGGGAGCGGCCGATGAGGTGGGTGAGCACTTCGGTGTCGGTCTCGGAGCGGAACTCGACACCGTCGGCCGTGAGCTTGGCGCGCAGTTCGGTGGCGTTGTCGATGATGCCGTTGTGGACGACGGCGACCTTGCCCTCGGCGTCCAGGTGGGGATGGGCGTTGTCGTCGCTCGGCGCGCCGTGCGTTGCCCAGCGGGTGTGGGCGATGCCGGTGGTGCCCGTGAAGCGCTTGGGCACCCGGGCCTCAAGCTCGCGGACCCGGCCCTTGGCCTTGACGGTCTTCAGCCCGCCGGACTTGCCCGCGATGGCGATGCCGGCCGAGTCGTACCCGCGGTACTCCAGTCGCTGCAGGCCCTCGAGCAGCAGCGGGGCCACGTCGCGCTTGCCGATGTATCCGACGATTCCGCACATGGATCTAGTCGTCCCTCCCGATCGTGTTCATGGTGTGCTCAGCCGTAGACGATGCGGCGCAGCTGCCGCAGCGAGTACTCCGGCGCCGTCACCGGGCGACCGGGCAGCTCGGCGGTGATCCGGTCGAAGATCTCCGCATTGAGCAGCCCCTTCGCCTGCAGCTCGCGATGACGTCGCCGGATGAATTCCTCGGCGGACTCGTCGAAGTACGCCAGGACGTCAAGAACCACCCTGGCGGCCTCGCCGCGGTGCAGCGGCGTGGTCCGAACCAGGTGGTCAATGAGATCGTCATGGGCCGCACGGCGTTCGAGCACCGGACGATCCTGCGGGAGAGAGGGGCTCCTTTGCAAGAATCCTGCCCGATATCGGGCAGAGGGTGAGGAAAACCAAGCCGGAACGGCCCTATGCGGGGAGTCCGAGCTCCCGGGCAATCAGCATGCGCTGGACCTCGCTGGTGCCCTCGCCGATCTCCAGGATCTTGGAGTCCCGCCACATCCGGGCCACCGGGTATTCGTTCATGAAGCCGTAGCCGCCGTGGATCTGGGTGGCCTCGCGGGCATTGGTCACGGCGATCTCCGACGAGTAGAGCTTGGCGAGCGCCGCCTGCTTCTTGAACGCCTCGCCCGCGATCAGCCGCGACGCCGCGTCCCGCCAGGAGAGGCGGGCGGTGTGGGCTCGCATCTCCATGTCGGCGAGCTTGAACTGGATCGCCTGGTTGGCGCCGATCGGCCGGCCGAAGGCCTCCCGCGCATTGGCGTAGGCCAGCGACTCGTCCACGCAGCCCTGCGCCAGGCCGGTGGCCAGCGCGGAGATCGCGATCCGCCCCTCGTCCAGGATTCGCAGGAACTGGGCGTAGCCCCGTCCCTCCTCGCCCAGCAGATTGGCGGCCGGGACCCGGCAGTCGGCGAAGGACAGCTCCCGGGTGTCCGAGGCGTTCCAGCCGACCTTGCTGTACTTCTTGGAGACGGTGAAGCCGGGGGTGCCCGACGGCACGATGATCGACGAGATCTCCGGGCGGCCGTCGGCCTTGCGGCCGGTGACGGCGGTGACCGTGACCAGGGCCGTTATGTCGGTGCCGGAGTTGGTAATGAAGCACTTGGTGCCGTTGATCACCCATTCGTTCGTTGCCTCGTCCAGTCGGGCTGTCGTACGGGTGCCGCCCGCGTCCGAGCCGCACTCCGGCTCTGTCAGCCCGAACGCGCCCAGCGACTCGCCGGAGGTCAGCCGCGGCAGCCACTCGCGCTTCTGCTCCTCCGTGCCGAAGCGGAAGACCGGCATCGCGCCCAGCGACACCCCGGCCTCCAGGGTGATCGCCACGGAGGAATCGACCCGGGCCAGTTCCTCGAGGGCCAGACAGAGCGCGAAGTAGTCGCCGCCCATCCCGCCGTACTCCTCGGGGAAGGGCAGTCCGAACAGCCCCATCCGGCCCATCTCGCGGATGATCTCGTACGGGAACTCGTCGTGCTCGTAGAACTCGCCGATCTTGGGCGCGACGACATCGTGAGCGAACTGCTCCACGGTGCGGCGAAGCTCCTCGTACTCGGCGGGCAGCCGGTGGGCGGGGGGCATGGTGGTGGTCATGGCTGTACTCACTCCTCGTGGGAGAGGGCGCGGACGGTGCGGGATGGGCTCGGTCGGCCCAGTTGCTCCGCCATCCACACGCTGGTGGCGGTGAGGCGGTTGAGGTCGACCCCGGTCTCGATGCCGAGGCCGTCCAGCATCCAGACGAGGTCCTCGGTGGCGAGATTTCCGGTCGCGCTCTTGGCGTACGGGCAGCCGCCGAGGCCGCCGGCGGAGGCGTCCACGATGCTCACCCCCTGCTGGAGAGCGGCCAGGGTGTTGGACAGCGCCTGGCCGTACGTGTCGTGGAAGTGGACGGCGATCTGGTCGACGGGGATGTCCAGGGCTTCCAGCAGCGCCACGACATGGCCGGGAGTGGCGACCCCGATCGTGTCGCCCAGGCTCAGCTCGTCGCACCCGAGGTCGAACAGCCGCCGGGCGACGCCCGCGACCTGGGCGACCGGCACCGGCCCCTCCCAGGGGTCCCCGAAGCACATCGAGAGGTAGCCGCGCACGGTCGCCCCGGAGGCCCGGGCCTTGGCGACCACCGGCTCGAACATCGCCAGGGACTCGTCGACCGTCCGGTTGAGATTGGCCTTCGCGAACGACTCCGTCGCGCTGCCGAAGACGGCGACCTCGCGCACGCCCAGGGCCAGCGCGCGGTCCAGCCCGCGCTCGTTCGGCACCAGGACCGGGAACCGTACGCCCCGCAGGTCCTCCAGAAGCGGCATCAGTTGCTCCGCGTCGGCCAACTGGGGCACCCACTTTGGGTGCACAAAGCTGGTCGCCTCGATGGTGCGCAGCCCCGCCCCGGCCAGGCGGTGGACGAACTCCGCCTTGACGGCCGTCGGGACGGTCGCCTTCTCGTTCTGCAGCCCGTCGCGCGCGCCGACCTCGTGGATGAGGACGCTTCGCGGAAGCCCCGCGAGGGGCAGGGACATGGGCAGTGCGGCGGCGGTCATGACGCGCCCTCCTCCTGGTGCGGGGTGACCACGGCGAGCACCTGGTCCATGGCGACGGTGCTGCCGGGCGCCACGTCGAGCTCGGTGACCGTGCCGTCGTGCGGGGCGGTGATGACGTGCTCCATCTTCATCGCCTCCACGACCAGCAGGCTCTGCCCGGCGGTCACGGTGTCGCCCGGGGCCACCTTGACCACGGTCACCGTCCCCGGCATCGGTGCGGCCAGCGTGTCCACGCCGCCCGCTCCCGCGCCACCGTGCAGCGCCGCTTCCACCGGGTCGTGGCCGGCAACTTGCCAGCTGTCCCCGTCCCGGCCCAGCCACGCCCCGGCGTGGTGGAAGGTGTGGATGACGCCGGCCCACTCCAGTACCGCCTGAGTGTCGTCCGCCGTGATGAGTCGGGCAGGGACCGGCTCGCCCTCACCGACGCGCGCTTCGCCCTGACGAAGGCGTACCGTCAACGGCTCCTGGCCCGGCACCCGCAGATGGTGCACGGTCCACGCGGCCTCGCCGCCGAGCCGCCACCCGGTCGGCGCCGAGAAGGGGTCCACCCACGCGTCGGCCGCCCTATCGGGCTCCAAGGCCGCCTGGCGGAGCAGAGCCGCCGCCGCGTAGACCTCGTCCGGGATGTCGCCGGACACCAGGCCGTCGAGCTCCCGGTCGATCAGCCCGGTGTCCAGGTCACCGGAGACGACGTCGGGGTGGGCCAGCAGACGCCGCAGGAATCCGGTGTTCGTGTCCAGGCCCAGGACGGTGGTGTCGGCCAGGGCCGCCCGCAGGCGGCGCAGAGCGGTGTCGCGGTCGGGGCCGTGGGCGATGACCTTTGCCAGCATCGGGTCGTAGGACGTGCTGATCTCGGTGTCGGCCGCGAGGCCCGAGTCGACGCGTACGCCCTCGCCCTGCGGCTCGCGCAGTGCGAGCACCGTCCCCGCCGACGGCAGGAAGCCCCTCGAGGGGACCTCGGCGCAGATGCGGGCTTCGACCGCATGTCCGTCGAGTCGGATGTCTTCCTGCGCGAATGGCAGCGGCTCACCGGCGGCCACCTGGACCTGCCACTCGACCAGGTCGAGTCCGGTGACCAGCTCTGTGACGGGGTGTTCGACCTGGAGGCGGGTGTTCATCTCCATGAAGAAGTACGTCTGGTCGTCCGTGCCGGGGACGATGAATTCGACGGTGCCGGCGCCGACGTAGCCACAGGAGCGGGCGGCCTGGACGGCGGCGGCGCCCATGGCGGCGCGGGTGCCGGGGTCGAGGAGGACGGAGGGGGCTTCCTCGATCACCTTCTGGTGGCGGCGCTGCAGGGAGCACTCGCGCTCGCCGAGATGGATGACATGGCCGTGGCCGTCCGCCAGGACCTGGATCTCGATATGGCGCGGGCGGTCGATCCACCGCTCCACCAGCAGCGTGTCGTCGCCGAAGGAGCTGCGGGCCTCCCGGCGGGCGGCGGCGATCTCCTCGGCGAGCAGCGCCTCGACCCGGACCAGCCGCATGCCCTTGCCGCCGCCGCCCGCCGATGGCTTGAGCAGCACCGGGACACCGATCTCACGCGCCGCGTCCATCAGTCGGCCGTCGTCCAGCCCGCTGCCGGTGCTGCCCGGCACGACCGGGACGCCGGCGGCCCGGACCGTCTCCTTGGCGCGGATCTTGTCGCCCATGAGGTCGATCGCGGTGGCCGGCGGCCCGATGAAGGCCAGCCCGGCGTCGGTGCAGGCCCGGGCGAAGGCCGCGTTCTCGGCGAGGAACCCGTAGCCGGGGTGGACGGCCTGCGCACCGGTGCGGGCGGCGGCGTCCAGGAGCCGGTCGACCGACAGGTAACTCTCGGCGGCCGCCGCCGGGCCGATCCGCACGGCGGTGTCGGCCTCGCGAACATGCCGGGCGCCGGCATCGGCGTCGCTGTAGACGGCGACCGAGCGCACCCCGAGCCGCCGCAGGGTGCGGATGACACGGACGGCGATCTCGCCTCGGTTGGCGACCAGGACGGTGTCGAACATGGTGTGGCTCCCCCCTACATCCGGAAGACGCCGAAGCCGGGCGCCGTCGGATTGTGTTGCGGAATGGGCGCGTTGGCGCAGGCGGTCAGGGCGAGCCCCAGGACGGTGCGGGTCTCCAGCGGGTCGATGACGCCGTCGTCCCAGAGCCGGGCCGTCGCGTAGTAGGCGTTGCCCTGCGCTTCGTACTGGGCGCGGATGGGGGCCTTGAACTCCTCCTCCGCCTGCTCGGACCACTTCTCGCCCGCTGCCGCCAGCTGGTCGCGCTTGACGGTGGCCAGGACGGAGGCGGCCTGCTCCCCGCCCATCACGGAGATCTTGGCGTTGGGCCACATCCACAGGAAGCGCGGTGAATAGGCCCGGCCGCACATCGAGTAGTTGCCCGCGCCGTAGGAGCCGCCGATGACCACGGTGAGCTTCGGCACCCGGGTCGTGGCGACGGCCGTCACCATCTTGGCGCCGTGCTTGGCGATGCCGCCCGCCTCGTACTGACGGCCCACCATGAAGCCGGAGATGTTCTGGAGGAAAAGCAGCGGGATGCCGCGTTGGTCGCAGAGCTCGATGAAGTGCGCGCCCTTCTGGGCCGATTCGGAGAACAGGATGCCGTTGTTGGCGACGATGCCGACTGGGTGGCCCTGGATACGGGCGAAGCCGGTGACCAGCGTCGTGCCGTACTCGGGCTTGAACTCCGCGAAGCGGCTGCCGTCCACGATCCGCGCGATCACCTCGCGCACGTCGTACGGAGTGCGGGAGTCCGCCGGCACCGCGCCGTAGAGCCCGGCGGGGTCGACGGCGGGCGGCTCGGCGGGCTCCACGGGCCAGGGGAGGGGGCCGCGCGGGGGGAGGGTGGAGACGATGTTGCGGACGATGCGCAGCGCGTGGGCGTCGTCCTCGGCCAGGTGGTCGGTGACGCCGGAGACGCGGGAGTGGACCTCGCCGCCGCCCAGCTCCTCGGCGGTGACGACCTCGCCGGTCGCGGCCTTCACTAGCGGCGGACCGCCCAGGAAGATCGTCCCCTGGTTGCGGACGATGACTGCCTCGTCGCTCATCGCAGGGACATAGGCGCCGCCGGCCGTGCACGAGCCCATGACGGCGGCGATCTGCGGGATGCCGCGCGCGGACATTGTCGCCTGGTTGAAGAAGATCCGCCCGAAGTGGTCCCGGTCCGGGAAGACCTCGTCCTGCCGGGGCAGGAATGCGCCGCCGGAGTCGACCAGGTAGACGCAGGGCAGCCGGTTGTCGAGGGCGACCTCCTGGGCCCGCAGATGCTTCTTGACCGTGACCGGGTAGTACGTACCGCCCTTGACCGTCGCGTCGTTCGCGACGACGACCACTTCGCGCCCCGACACCCGGCCGATGCCGGCGACGACCCCGGCGGCCGGAGCCTGCCCCTCGTACATCCCGTCGGCGGCAAGCGGCGCCAACTCCAGGAAGGGAGAGCCGGGGTCCAGTAGTCCGTCGACGCGGTCGCGGGGCAGCAGCTTACCGCGCGAGGTGTGCCGGGCACGGGCCTTCTCGCCACCGCCGAGCCGGGCGGTGGCGAGCTTTTCGCGCAGCTGGGCATTGAGCTCCGCGTGCGCCTCGGTATTGGTGCGGTACGCGTCGCTCGAGGGATCGGCTGCGCTGCGCAGCACGGGTGCTTCCATGTCCCGGGCCCCCGGTCGGTCGTTCGGTCGGTTAGCGATCGTTAACGTGTGTTCTCCACCACGTTAACGCCCGCTAACCGGGTTGTCTAGAATCAATTTCATGACCTCCACGAAGGCCCCCTCGAACCGGCGCGAGCAGATCCTCAGGGAAGCCGCTCGACTCTTCGCCGAGCGGGGCTTCCACGGCGTCGGTGTGGACGAGATAGGCGCCGCAGTCGGCATCAGCGGCCCCGGCCTCTACCGGCATTTCGCGTGCAAGGACGCGATGCTCGCCGAGCTGCTGGTCGGGATCAGTGGCCGGCTGATGGCGGCCGGGAAGCTCCGCGTCGCCGAGGCGGCCTCGCCCGCCGAGGCGGTGGACGCCCTGATCCGGGGCCATATCGACTTCGCGCTCGACGACCGCCCGCTGATCACCCTCCATGACCGTGAGCTGGACCGGCTGCCCGATTCCGACCGCAAGCTGGTGCGGCAACTGCAGCGGCAGTACGTGGAGCAGTGGGTCGAGGTGGTCCGGCAGGTCCATCCCGCAGCCCCCGCGCCCGAGGTCCGGGCGGCCGTCCACGCGGTCTTCGGACTGCTGAATTCCACCCCGCACCTCGGCCCGCACAACGGCCTGCCCGGCCGCGCGGCGACCGCCGCGGTGCTGCATCGCCTCGCCCTCGGCGCATTTGCCGCTCTGGACATTCCCGCGGACCGGCAAGTAACTTACTGAGCGCTTGCTTACTTGCTCACCAGCGTCCGGCAGAGGAGGCGCCCAGTGCGTCGCACGGTATTCAACGAGGACCACGAGGCGTTCCGGGAGACCATCCGGGACTTCATCGCCTCCGAGGTCGTCCCGGTATACCCCGAGTGGGAGAAGACCGGCTACCCGCCCCGCGACTTCTACCTCAAGCTCGGTGAGCTCGGCATCTTCGGCATAGAGGTCCCCGAGGAGTACGGCGGCGCCGGCGTCACCGGCTGGAAGTTCAGCGCAGTGGTCACCGAGGAGTGCGCCCGGGCCGGCGTCAGCTTCGGGAGCAGCGGCGTGCACACCGGTCTCGTACTCCCATACATCCTCGAATTCGCCAACGAGGAGCAGAAGAAGCGCTGGCTGCCGCCCTTCATCAGCGGCGAAATGATGACCGCCATCGCCATGACGGAGCCCGGCACCGGCTCCGACCTGGCCGGCATGACCACCAACGCCAAGCTCTCCGAGGACGGAAGCCACTACGTCCTCAACGGCGCCAAGACCTTCATCACCGGCGGCGTCGTCGCCGACCGCGTCCTGGTCGTCGCCCGCACCGCGCCGGCCACCCCGGAGGACCGCCGCGGCGGCCTGTCCATCCTGGTCGTCGACACCAAGAGCGAGGGCTACGCGGTCGGCCGCAAGCTCGACAAGATCGGCCTGCGCACCTCCGACACCGCGGAGCTGTCCTTCACCGACGTCAAGGTGCCGGTCGAGGACCTGCTCGGGGAGGAGGGCAAGGCCTTTTCGTACCTCGCCCACAACCTGCCTGTCGAGCGCCTGGCCATCGCCGTCGGCTCGTACGCGCAGGCCGACGCCGCCGTCCGCTTCGCGACTCAGTACGTCCGCGACCGCAAGGTGTTCGGCAAGGCCGTCGCGGAGTTCCAGAACACCAAGTTCGTGCTCGCCGACTGCGCCTCGGACGTCGACGCCATGCAGGCCGTTGTCGACCGCGGTCTGGAGGCCCACGAGACCGGTGACTTCACCGCCGCCGACGCCGCGCGCGCCAAGCTCTTCTGCACCGAGACCGCCGCCAAGGTGATCGACAAGTGCCTGCAACTGCACGGCGGCTACGGCTACATGCTCGAGTACCCCATCGCCCGGCTGTACGCGGACAACCGCGTGCACCGCATCTACGGCGGCACGAGCGAGGTCATGCGCTCGATCATCGCAAAGTCGCTGGGCCTGTGACCGAGGCACTGCCACTGTGAGCGACGAAGCACTGACGTCCCTGCTCGATCTGCTCGACCTCGAGCGGATCGAGCGGGACATCTTCCGCGGCGCCAGCCGCCTCGCCATAGTGCCGCGCGTCTTCGGCGGACAGGTCGCCGCCCAAGCGCTGGTCGCGGCCGGCCGTACGGTGCCCGAGGACCGTGCCGCGCACTCCCTGCATGCGTACTTCCTCCGGGCCGGCGACCCCGGCGTGCCGATCGTCTACGAGGTCGACCGGATCCGCGACGGCCGCTCCTTCACCACCCGAAGGGTGGTAGCGGTACAGCACGGCCAGCCGATCTTCCACCTCTCGGCGTCCTTCCAGCTGTACGAGGACGGACTCGACCACCAGGAGCCGATGCCGCCGGCCCCCGACCCCGAGACGCTGCCCACCGCCGAGGAACTGCTGCCGGCCCACGCCGACAAGTTCCCCGACCCCGCTGTCGTGGAGCGGATTCTCGAGGCACGCGCCGCCGTCGACCTGCGCTACGTCGACGACCCGCCCTTCCTCACCGCCGGCCAGGGCCCGCGCGAGCCCCGCTCCCAGGTGTGGTTCCGCACCCGCGGCAAGCTGGCCGACGACCCGCTGCTGCACGTCTGTCTCGCCACGTACGTCTCCGACATGACGCTGCTGGACTCCGTCCTCCTCGCCCACGGGCGCGGCGGCTGGGCCCTCGGCGACGTCGTCGGCGCCAGCCTCGACCACGCCATGTGGTTCCACCGCCCCTTCCGTGCCGACGAATGGCTGCTCTACGACCAGCAGAGCCCCTCCGCGTCGGGAGGCCGGGGGCTCGGCACGGCCCGCATCTACACCCGCGACGGCAGGCTTGCCGTCTCCGTCATCCAGGAGGGCGTCGTCCGGGTGCCGCGCAGCCGCTAGCGGGCGGCATCCGGACGACGCGGTGCTACCGCCGGGCCTCGCCCAGTGGCAGGACGGCCCGCACCAGGAAGCCGCCGTCCGGCCCGGGCCCCGTGAGGAGCGTGCCGCCGAGCTGAGTGGCGCGCTCACGCAGGACGGTGAGGCCGTGCCCGCCGGAGGGGAGGCCGGGGCCCGGGGCGCCGTCGGCGAGACCATTGCGTACGGCCACCAGCAGGTCGTCGCCCACGATGCGCAGGACGACGTCGGTGGCCGCGCCCGGCGTGTGCTTGCGGACGTTCGTCAGCGCCTCCTGCACCGTGCGGTACGCCGCGTGCTGCACAGGCGCCGGGCAGGTGCCGTCATCCACTGCGGGGAGGTCGCCGCGCACGCGGGGCCCGGCGGCGGTGAGCAGCGCCGGGAGGTCGGCGAGGCCGGGGCCGTCCTCGGGTTGCCCGGCGTCCACGGGGAGCCGCAGCAGCCCGACCATCCGCCGCAGTTCGTCCAGCGCGTCCCGGCTGAGCTCCCGTACGGCGCCGGCTGCGGCCCATGCGTCGGTCCGCGCGGTCACCTCGAGCGCGCCGGACCGCACCGCGATCAGGCTGATGTGGTGGGCGACGGTGTCGTGCATCTCCCGGGCCAGCTGGGTCCGCTACCGTACGACCGCCTGCTCGGCCGCGAGCCGCCGCTCCCGTTCCCGGCCGGCGGCCAGTTCGGCCAGGCGCGCCGTCAGCTCGCGCCGGGACTGGGCGAGCAGCCCGAGCGCCGTGGGGGCGGTGGCCAACAGCGCCGACAGCAGGACGGCGAGGACCGTGGCCGCCGGCTGCCAGCTGACGTGGCCAAGCCATGGCCACGGGTAGAAGGACACGAAGGCGACGGCAGCCGTGCACGCGGCGACGACCCTTCGCCGTCGGTCGCCGGCCGCGATGGTGTAGAGCGCGGCCATGGGGGCCAGCCAGATGTAGCCCAGCGACAGGGCGGGGAGCGTCGCCGTGAACACCGGCAGGGGGAGGCGCCGCCGCAGCGCCAGCGCCCCTGCGGCGACGCTGGCCGCGGCGAGCGCGTGCGGCCCGCCCATGCGTCGTGTCCTTGAGTAGGAAGCCGGTCGCGCCCGCGCTCATAGCGGCGGCGATATTCGCGCTGGTGTCGAAGGCGGTGAGCATCGCGACCGCCGGCGGCTCCGGCAGCGCCCGAAGCTCCCGCAGCACCGTGAGCCCGTCCGGGTCGGGCATGACGGTGTCGAGGAGCACCAGGTCCGGGGCTGCGGCCTCGATGGTGGCGACGGCATCGCGGCTGCTGCTGTCGACGACCACGGCGATGTCGGCCGCGGACTCCAGGATCTGCCGCAGAGCCATCCTGACCAGCGCTTCGTCGTCGACGATCGCTACCCATACCACCGCTGTCGCGCCTTTCTCCTGACGTCCTGATCTCCACCCGTGGGTCGATTCCGCTGGCGGCGCCGGACCGGCAGAATCGACCGTGATCGTAACGAGCGGCGCGATCCGCCGTATGTTGCGGTCACGACGGGGGACAACGGGGTATCGAACGGGGGGACCTGACGGGGGTCCACGGGGGACCTAACGGGGCACCCGACGGGGGATCAACGGGGGAATCATGACGCACAAGGAGAGCGCCGAGGCGCGCCCGCGCGTCGCGCGTGGCGCCTGGGGCATCGCCTTCCTGCTCACACTGCTGGCCAGGGCCTCCTTGGCCTTGGCCGACGGCGGGAGCGGGGAGAGGCCCGGCCTGCGGCCGGCTGCCTGGGTGGTATGGGGCGCCGCCACGGCCATGGTCGTGGCGCTGACGGCCGTGACCGTACGCCGCCGGGCGGACGCCGGGTGGCTGGGCTGGAGTGCGGGCGCCGGTTCCGTGTTCACCGCATGGCATCTCATACGCAGCTGAGGGCTGCCACACCGCTGGGGGTGGCAGCTCGCCGCCGGGCTCAGGGCTGCGGGTTGAGGCCCGCCGCGTCCAGGAGGTAAGCGGTCATCGGGTCGTAGTAGCGCGGGTCGACGACGTGGTCGTCGAGCGGGATGGTGACGGAAACGGTGCCTTCCGCCTCGCCGATGAAGAGCGCCGGGTCGTTGCAGTCGGCGTAGCCGATCGCGTCGATGCCACGCTCGCCCGCGCATCCCGCCCAGCCGTGGTCGGCGACGACGAGGTCGGGGAGCGGCTCCCCGCGCTCCTCGAGCGCGTCCAGGATCGCCGCCATGGGGGCGGGGGAGTGGGTGTGCCACAGCGTGGCACCGCGCTCCAGCATGGCCACGTCGCAAAACTGGAAGACCCCGCCCTCGTCCGCGCTCAGTCCGCCGGGGATCCGGACGATCTCGCAGCCCGCGGCGCGCAGCGCGGCGGCTGTCCTGCGGTGCACATCGAGCAGACCGCCCGGGTGGCCGGTGGCCAGGAGCACGCGCTGCCCACCGTCGGCGGCCTTGCACAGCCGGGTTGCGGCGCGGTCGAGAGCGTCGACGGTCAGTTCGGGGTCGATGGTGTCCTGCCCGGAGCGGTGCGCCGGGTCGGCGACGACCCCGCAGCGCTCGGCCATCACCGCGAGCACGTCCTCCTCGTCCGTCCAGCGGTCGCCCAGCTCAAGCCCGAACCAGAAGTACCGGTCGCCCTCGGAGAGCTTGCGGTAGTGGGAGCGGTTGTTCTCGCGTGGGGTCGCGACATCGCCGGCTATCCGGGTGCGCACGAGATGCTCGGTAAGGGACTGGCGGGACGGCGTGGTCGCAAAGGGCATGCCTTCATTGTCCCGTGCCTCCGCACGTGCGTGCGGCCGGTATCCGATCGACGCCGAGGTGTGACCTGCGGCCGGGCCGGCAGAGCTCCGTCAGAGCCAGCGCAGCGCGAACCACAACTCCATACGGGTATCCGGGTCGTCCAGATCCGTGTCCAGGAGCGCCGCCGCCCGGGCGATCCGCTGGCGCACCGTGTTGCGGTGCACCTGGAGCGCGACGGCTGTGCGGTCCCAACTGCCGTGCAGGGAGAGCCAGGTGCGCAGGGTCTCCACGAGGGCGGCCGAGTCGGCGATCGGCGCAAGAGCGGCGCGGGCGTGCCCCTGTGCCTCGTCCGGCGAGACGAGGCCGGCCACCCCCGCCTCACCGCCGCGATGCCGGGCCAGCGGGGACCGCTTGGCCACCGCACGGCGCAGCGCCCCCGCTGCCTGGGCATCGCCGGCAGGCAGGTCGGCCGCGCTCACCGTGCCGCTCACCCCGAGCGTCCACCCGGGCTGGGCGGTGACCTCACGGTCGGCGGGCAGCAGCAGCCGTACGGAGTCGGCCTCGGCGTCGATCAGGGCCGTGCCCAGCTCGGCGCCGAGCGCGGCCGCCGCCAGGGGGTCGGCCGCCGG